>JBAQHS010000298.1:0-62154 GCA_049288455.1 Gaiellaceae bacterium
AGCGCGGCGACTACTTCGTGCCCGAGATGCTGATTGCGGCGCGCGCGATGCAGGGCGCGCTCGACATCCTGCGCCCGCTGCTCGCGGAGACCGGCGCGAAGCCGATCGGCACCTACGTGATGGGCACCGTCAAGGGCGATGTGCATGACATCGGCAAGAACCTCGTCAACATCATGCTCGAGGGCGCAGGCTTCACGGTCTACGACCTCGGCGTGAACGTCGCGCCCGAGGTGTTCGTGCAGCAGATCCAGGAGCACCAGCCCGATGTGGTCGGGTTCTCGGCGTTTCTCACGACGACGATGCCGATGTTCAAGGCGAACATCAATGCGCTCCAGAAGGCGGGCATTCGCGACGACGTCATCGTCATGGTCGGCGGTGCGCCGGTGACGCAGGAGTATGCGGATGCCGTCGGAGCCGACGGTTACGCCGCCGATGCGTCGACCGCCGTCCGACTCGCGAAAGAGCTGATCGAAAAGCGCCGCACGGCTGTGCCTGCCTGATGCGCCCGCTCGCCCTCGTCGAGGCGGCGGTCAAGAAGCCGGTCTTCGGTTGCCAGATGTGCGGCCAGTGCGTGCTGCACTCGACAGGCATGACGTGCCCCATGAACTGCCCGAAGACGCTGCGGAACGGGCCGTGCGGCGGCGTCCGTCCCGACGGCAACTGCGAAGTCGACCCGGGCATGCGCTGCGTCTGGCTGAAGGCCGTCGAGCGCGCGCCAAAGACTCCATGGGCGCATGAGATCAACGACATCCGCAAGCCCGTCGACAACCGTCTCTGGAACACCTCGTCGTGGGCGAACTACCTCACGAAACGCGACCGCGTCGCACCCAAGGGCTGGCGTGTCGAGGCTTGAGGCAGCAGTCGACTCGGGGCGCTTCGTCCTGACCGCCGAGCTTCTCACCGTGAACGCCGGCGGCCTCGAGGCTGTGCATGAGCGCTTCGCCCCGTACGAGGAATGGGTCGATGCAGTGAACGCGACCGACAACACGGCTGCGCATGCGCACGCATCGCCGCTCGCGGTTGCGATCGCCCTGCAGCAGCTCGACATGGAACCGGTGATGCAGCTCGTTTGCCGCGACCGCAACCGTCTCGCGCTCGAGGCGGAGATCGCCGGAGCGGCGTTGCACGGGATCGAGAACATCTGCTGCCTCACGGGCGACGATGTCACTGCGGGCGACGAGCCTGAGGCCCGCCGCGTGTTCGACCTCGACAGCATTCAGCTGCTCGTCACGGCGAGCGCGATGCGCGATGGCCATTACCTCTCGGGCCGGAAGATCGAGCCGGCCCCGAGGCTCTTTCTCGGTGCGGTCGAGAACCCGTCTGCACCGCCCGTCGACTACCGCGTGGAGCGCGCACTGAAGAAAGTGCGCGCGGGGGCGCGGTTCCTGCAGTTGCAGGTCGGCTTTGAGCGTGCCCCGCTCGAGACGTTCATGGCGGCGGCTGTCGAGACGGGCCTCGCGCAGCAGGCGGCGATCCTGCCGTCGATCTGTCTCGTTCGCTCGCCGAAGGCGCTTCGTTTCATCGACGAGAAGGTTCCGGGCATCTCCGTGCCGGCCGAGTTGATCGAGCGCTGCGAGCGTGCCGCTGACCCGGAGGCCGAGTGCTTCGAGGTTGCTTGCGAGCTCGCAGAGCATGCGCGATCGCTGTCCGGCGTCCGAGGCCTGCACCTGATCAGTTTTCGCAAGGAGGCCGGCATCGCACGCCTGTGCAGCCGCCTCAACATCCCGACCCGCCGAGAAAGGGAGTTGAGTGGAAACAGTTCTCGAGTCGCCGTCTAGGACGGTGGTGATCGGGCGTGACCGCCCTTTCTGTGTGATCGGGGAGCGCATCAACCCGACCGGCCGCAAGAAGTTCCAGGCGGAGTTGCAGAAAGGCGACCTGTCGCGCATCGAGGTCGATGTCGCGCAGCAGATCGCCGGCGGCGCCGACATGCTGGACGTCAATGTCGGCGATCCGCTGGCCGACGAGATCGAGTTGATGCGGGCAGCAATCCCGCTCGTGCAGAGCCTCACCGGCGTGCCGCTCTGCATCGACTCGTCGGTGATCGAGGCGCTCGAAGCCGGCCTCGGCGCGTATCAGGGCAAAGCGCTCGTCAACTCGGTCACGGGTGAGGACGAGCGGCTGGAGGCGATCCTGCCGATCGTCGCGAAGCACGGCGCCGCCGTCATCGGGCTGGCGAACGACGACGAGATCCCGATGGAGCCCGAACGGCGGCTCGAGGTCGCGCGCAAGATCGTCTCGGTCGCCGGGGATTACGGCATTCCGCCCGAGGACGTGCTGATCGACCCACTCGCGATGCCCGTCGGCGCCGAGCCGCGTGCCGTGACGCTGTTCCTCGAAACGGTGCGGTTGATCCGCGAGGACCTCGGCGTGAACATGACCTGCGGCGCGTCGAACACCTCGTTCGGTCTGCCCGGGCGCGACACGCTCGGCGCGGGGTTCCTCGCGATCGCCGCGAGCCACGGACTGACGAGCGCGATCATGGATGCCCGCTCGCGCGAGATCGTCGAGGCGGTGCGGGCGACTGACTTCCTGCTCGGGCATGACGAGTGGGGCGCCGCGTGGATCGCCGCGTTCCGCGCGAAGCAGGCGGCTGCCGCCGCGTGAGTGCAGAGCCGCACGTGGTGCTCGACCAGGCTCACCCCGACCGGGTCAGGCTCGTCTTCGAGCAGGCGGACGGCGCGGTCAAGGAGACGCGCGTTCCCGCCGGCACGACACTGTTCGACGGCGCGAGTTGGAACGGGATCGCGATCGATTCGACGTGCGGCGGCCACGGCACCTGCAAGAAATGCAAGGTGCGTGTCGCGTCCGGGGAGCAGGCGGTTTCGACCGTCGACCCGCGTGCGTTCACGCCCGACGAGCTGAGGGCGGGGTGGCGCCTCGCCTGCCGCGCGCAGGCCGAAGCGGATCTCGTCGTCGAGGTGCCGCCGCTCCAGACCCGTCCGAAGGCCGCGCTCGCCGGGGTCGGACGGCACGTGATCCTGCGGCCTGCCGTGCAGAAGCGCTATCTCGAGCTCACCGAGCCGACGCTCGAGGATCAGGTCTCGGATCTCGAGCGCGTGCTGCAGGCGATGGACGACGTCGAGCTGCGGGTGCCGATGGAGTTGCTCCGCTCGCTCGGCGCGACACTGAGAACCGCCGACTGGAAGGTGACGGCCGTGCTGGTCGACGACTTGCTCGTCGACGTCGAGGCGGGAGACACCTCTGCGCGGCGGCACGCGATCGCCTACGACCTCGGCACGACCACGGTCGTCGCGACGCTCATCGACCTCGAGACCGGGCAGCCTGCCGCGGTGAGCTCGATGTTGAATGCGCAGCAGCCGTTCGGCGCCGACGTGATCACGCGGATCAGCGCAACGATGATGGACCCGGCCGCACTCGGCATGCTGCGTGACCGTGCGCACGAGACTCTCGCGACGTTGACGACCGAGGTGTGCGAAGAGGCGGAGGTCGATCCGTCGGAGGTCTACGAGATCGTTATCGCCGGCAACATGACGATGCTCCAACTCGCGCTCGGCATCGATCCCGAGCCGCTCTCGATGGCGCCCTTCACGATCATCTCGCGCCGGCTGCCCGAGGCGAAGGCCACCGATTTCGGTGTATCCGTGCACGAGCGGGCACCGGCAGTGCTCTTCCCGGCACTCGGCGCCTATGTCGGCCCCGACATCGTCGCCGGAATTCTCGCGACGGGGCTGATCCTCGATAAGCGAACGCGGCTCTTCATCGACGTCGGCACGAACTCGGAGATCGTGCTCGGTTCGTCCGCCCGCGCGCTCGCGACGGCTGCTCCGGCAGGCCCAGCGTTCGAGGCCGCGCAGATTCGGTGCGGCATGCGCGCGGCGGAGGGAGCGATCGAAGGCGTGCGCATCGTCGACGGTGAGGTGCAGTTGACCGTGATCGGCGACGTCGAGGCCGTCGGCCTCTGCGGGTCGGGGCTCGTCGACGCCGTTGCCGAGCTCGTCGGTGCGGGCATCCTCGACCACTCGGGTCGGTTCGTGCTCGGCTCATCGCCGCGGCTCGGCAAGATCGGCGAGGAGAATGTCTTCTATCTGCACGACGACGTCTTTCTCTCACAGCGCGACGTGCGTGAGCTTCAGTTTGCGAAGGCCTCGATCGCGACCGGCTGGCAGATTCTTTGCAACGACATGGGCGTCGATCCAACCGAGATCTCACAGGTGCTGCTCGGCGGCTCCTTCGGCTCCTACCTCACGGCGGCGAGCGCGGTGAAGATCGGGCTCGTGCCAAAGTTGCCGCTCACCCGCATCGTCTCCGCCGGAAATGTCGCCGGTGAGGGCGCGAAGATCGCCGCCCTGTCCGTGACCGAGCGTGCGGCCGCATCGGCGGCGATCGACGAGGTCGACTACGTCGAGCTCTCCGGCCGCACTGATTTCAACGACCTCTTCATCGACCAGTTGTCCTTCCCGTCATGACGAAAGTCGTGGTGGCCTGTGGTGCTCTCGCGTTGCACATCGACCAGATCGCGAAGCGGCGCGGCTGGGACATCGACGTGCGCCCGCTGCCGCCGGAGCTGCACAACCGGCCCGAGCGGATCCGCGCAGCGGTCGACGAAGTAGGCGGCGACGTGGTCGCCTACGCCGATTGCGGGACACGTGGTGCACTCGATGACCTGCCGCGGCTGCCCGGCGCCGACTGCTACCAGCTCTTCGGCGGGATGGAACACGAGCAAGGCACCTATTACCTGACCGACTTTCTCGTCCGCTCCTTCGACCGGATCGTCTGGCGCAGCCTTGGCCTCGATCGGCACCCCGATCTCCGTGACGCCTACTTCCGGCACTACGAACGCGTTGTCTGGCTGGCTCAGACCCCGACAGACGAGCTGCGCGTGAAGGCAGAGGCCGCCGCGCTGAAGCTCGGTCTCCCGCTCGAAGTCCGCGAGACCGGCGACCACGGCCTCGAAACCGCCCTCGAACAACTCCTGGAGGTTCGTGTCCCTTCCGCAAATACCTAGCGCGCTCTCGCCCGCGATCACGCGGCGCGCTGCGGCGTCCTCAGTCGCCCCGATAGAACACCGCTATCGGGGCTCCCTGCGTCCTTGCATCGCTTGGTGCTCGCGACCGAGCGCATCACCAACATTTACGGAAGGGACACCGCTGTGCTGATCAATGAGCTCCCGCGCTACGAGATCCTCGACGAGCACTCGATGCAGGAGCTCGAGCGCGGGTGGCGCCGGATCGTCAGCGAGCTCGGCATCGACTTCGGGACGTCGGAGCCCCACGAGCCGACGGTCGCTCTCCTCGAGGCGGCGGGACAGAAGGTCGAGGGCCAGCTTGTCAAGCTCGATCCGGACTGGATCCTCGAGCAGGTCGCGAAGGCGCCGCGCGAGTTCGATCTCCAGGCACGCAACCCCGCCAACTCGATCCACATCGGCGGGAAGCACATGGCATTCGGCGCGGTGTACGGGTGCCCCTTCGTTCGCGAAGGGATCGAGCGACGCGAGGCAACGTACGCCGACTTCGAGAACCTCGTTCGTCTCGCGCAGGCATTCCCGCAGCTCGACACACCCGGCGGAACGATCTGCGAGCCGAACGACAAGCCGCTCGATTCTCGGCACCTCGACATGGTCTATGCGCTGATGACGCTCTCGGACAAGCCGTTCATGGGGTCGGTCACCTCGGGGCCGAATGCAGAGGACACGATTGCCATGGCGGAAATGGTGTTCGGCCGCGAGTCGCTCGAGCAGACGCCTGCGATCATCAGTCTGATCAACGTCAACTCCCCGCTTCGTTACGACGAGCGGATGCTGGACGCGCTGCACGCCTACGCGAATGCGAATCAGGCGCTTGTGATCACGCCGTTCCTGTTGATGGGCGCGATGTCGCCGGTCTCGGTGGCGGCGTCGCTCGCCCAGCAGGTCGCTGAGGCGCTCGCCGGGATCGCGCTCGTGCAGACCATCCGTCCGGGCGCGCCGGTCGTCTTCGGCTCGTTCCTCTCGAACACCGACATGCAGTCCGGCTCGCCGAGCTTCGGCACGCCCGAGTCGGCGGTCGGCTTGCTCTGCACCGGGCAGATCGCCCGCCACTACGGCCTCCCGTTCCGCGGCGGCGGCGCGCTGACGGCGTCGCAGACGGTCGACGCGCAGGCCGCGTACGAGGCCGCGATGACGCTCTGGCCGACGTTCCTCGCCGGCACCAACTTCGTCATGCATTCCGCGGGCTGGCTCGAGTCGGGCCTCGTCTCCTGCTACGAGAAGTTCGTTGTCGACGTGGAGATGCTGCGCATGTTGCAGCATGTGTTCCAGCCACTCGAGATCAACGAGGAGACACTCGCGTACGGCGCGCACCAGGAGGTGGGGCAGGGCGGGCACTTCCTCGGCGCCGTGCACACGCTCGAGCGTTTTCGCGAGTGTTTCTACCGGCCGCTGCTCTCGTCGACCGAGAACTACGAGCGGTGGAACCGCAACGGCGGCAAGGACGCAGCTGCGCGCGCCTCGGACGTCTGGCACAAGACGCTCGAGGAGTACGAGGAGCCCGCGCTCGACGGCGATCTCAAGGACGAGCTGAAGGCCTACGTCGACCGCCGGCGGACCGAGCTTGGCGACTGACACCTCGATGTTCGTCGACGGCCGGTGGACGAAGGCGCTCTCCGGCAAGACGTTCACGGCCGACTCGCCTGCGACCGGCGAGGCGATCGGCGAGGTGCCGCAGGGTGGGCGTGAGGATGCTCAGCTCGCGATCGGTGCTGCGAACCGGGCCGCCGACAGCTGGGCCCGGCTGACGGTCTTCGATCGCGCGGCTGCGATGAATCGCGTCGGCGATGCGGTGGAGCGGCGCCGCGACGAGCTGGTTCACACGCTGACCCTCGACCAGGGAAAGCCGTTGCACGAGTCGCGCGATGAAGTCGAGGAGCTGATCGCGTACTGGCGCAATGCGGCCGAGGACGGAAAGCGTCTCGAAGGGCGACTCGCGAACTCGATGTCGCCCGGCAAGCGGGTTCTGCTCGTCCGGCGGCCGCGGGGTGTGATCGGCGTGATCACGCCGTGGAACTGGCCGTACACGATGCCGGCGGAGCTGATTGCGCCGGCGCTGGCCTCGGGGAACACGGTCGTCTGGACGCCGGCTTCGTCCACAGCGGTCGCCGCGGGTGCGCTCGCCGAATGCGTCGTCGAAGCCGACCTGCCGCCCGGTGTGTTCAACCTCGTCACGGGGCCAGGGTCGACGGTCGGCGACGAGATCGCCCGCAACCCGGGCACGCACGGTGTCGGATTCATCGGCTCGACCGAGACGGGCCGGAAGGTCGCGGAGGCCGCGGCCGGCAAGGCCGCCGTGCTCGAGCTCGGTGGTAACGGGCCGGTTGTCGTGCTCGCCGATGCCGATCTCGATCTCGCTGCTGAGGCGACGGTGACCGCGTGCTTCCTGTGCGCGGGCCAGAGCTGCACGGCGGGCGAGCGGCTCCTCGTCCATCGCGACGTGCGCGAAGCATTCGTCGAGAAGCTGCAGCGGCTCGTTGCGGAGCGCGTCGTCCTCGGCGATCCCTTCGCCGACGGAACGACCATGGGGCCGCTGAATAACGCCGGAGTCGCGGCGAAGATGGACGAGCACGTCGCCGACGCGCTGGACCGGGGGGCGGAGATCGTCAGCGGCGGCGCCCGCGCCGGTGGCTTCCCGACCGAGCTCTATTGGCAGGCAACCGTTCTTGATGGGGTGCCTGCCGACTCGCTCGTCGCCGTTGAAGAGACATTCGGCCCGATCGCGCCCGTGGTCGCCATCGACTCACTCGAGCACGCGATCGAGCTGACGAACGCATCGCCGTACGGTTTGCTCTCGGCGATCTTCACACGTGACCTCGCGCAGGGCTTGCGCTTTGCCGACGAGGTACGCACCGGCTGGGTGAACATCAACGACAGCTCGAACTACTGGGAGCCGCACCTGCCGTTCGGCGGACGGTCGGGGACGGCGAGCGGGATCGGTCGCGTCGGGGGCAACGCGCCGATGGAGGCGTTCACCGAGCTGCAGACGATCACGATCGCGTGAGTTACGACTTCATCATCGTCGGCGGCGGCTCGGCCGGCTGCGCGCTCGCGGCGCGACTGAGCGAGGACTCCTCCACGCGCGTGCTCGTGCTCGAAGCGGGCCGGCCCGACTCGTGGTGGGACCTCTACATCCACATGCCGGCGGCTCTCTCGTTCCCGATCGGCAACCGTTTCTACGACTGGAAGTACGAGTCCGAGCCGGAGCCGTACATGAACGGCCGGCGCATCTATCACGCCCGCGGAAAGGTCCTCGGCGGATCCAGCTCGATCAACGGGATGATCTTCCAGCGCGGCAACCCGCTCGACTATGAGCGATGGGCGGCAGACCCCGGTCTCGAGGGCTGGGACTACGCGCACTGCCTGCCGTACTTCAAGCGCATGGAGACGTGCCTTGCGGGAGCCGACGAGTGGCGCGGCGGGGACGGCCCGCTCCCGCTCGAGCGGGGGCCCGCAAAAGGCCCGCTCTTCGACGCATTCTTCGAGGCGGTTCAGGAAGCGGGCTACCCGCTGACCGACGACGTCAACGGCTTCCGCCAGGAGGGTTTCGCGAAGTTCGACCGCAACATCCGCAACGGCCGCCGCGTCAGCGCCTCGCGCGCCTACCTGCACCCGGCGATGAGCCGCCCGAATCTCGAGGTGCGGACGCGAGCATTCGTCGAGCGGATCGTCTTCGAGGGCACCCGTGCCGTCGGCGTCCAGGTCGACGGACGAACGATCGGGGCCGGTGAGGTGATCCTCTGCGGCGGTGCGATCAATTCGCCCCAGCTCCTGCAGCTCTCTGGTATCGGGGCTGCCGATCACCTGTCGACACTCGATATATCAGTTGTGCACGACCTACCCGGTGTGGGCGACAACCTGCAGGACCACCTCGAGGTGTACGTGCAGCGCTCCTCGAAGCTACCGGTGACCGTCGCACCCGCCTACAAGTGGCGGAATCGGCCACTCGTCGGCGCGAAGTGGCTGTTCTTCAAGTCCGGTCCGGGCGCGACCAACCACTTCGAGGCCGGAGGCTTCATCCGGTCGAACGACGACGTTGCGTACCCGAATGTCATGTTCCACTTCCTGCCGATCGCCGTTCGGTATGACGGCACCGCCCCGCAGGGGCACGGTTATCAGCTGCACGTGGGACCGATGTACTCGGACGCGCGCGGCTCGCTGAAGATCACCTCGAGCGATCCGAGGGTGCATCCCGCGCTGCGCTTCAACTACCTGTCGACGCAGCAGGATCGGCGTGAGTGGGTCGAGAGCGTACGCGCGGCGCGCTCGATCCTCGGCCAGCCGGCGTTCGCGCCGTTCGACGGCGTCGAGCTCTCGCCCGGCGCGAGCGTCGAGACCGACGAGCAGATCCTCGACTGGGTCGCGCGGGACGCCGAGACTGCGCTCCATCCGTCCTGCACCGCGAAGATGGGTGTCGATGCCGCGGCCGTCGTCGATCCCAGAACGATGCGCGTGCACGGCACCGACGGACTCCGTGTCGTCGACGCGAGCGTCTTCCCGTACGTCACGAACGGGAACATCTACGCGCCCGTGATGATGGTGGCTGAGAAGGCCGCAGATCTGATCCGCGGCGACACGCCGCTGCCGCCGGAGGAGGTGCCGTTCTACCGTCATGAGCTACAGCGAGCTCCAACTCGGTGAGTTCCTCGCCGCACTCGGTGAGCGCACCCCGGCGCCGGCGAGCGGATCGGCAACAGCCATAACCGCGGCCCTCGCCGCAGCCCTCGTCGAGCTGGCCGCGCGGTTCGCCGACGACAAGCCCTCGATCGTCCGCGCGAAGGCACTGTGGTCGCGGCTTGCCGAGCTCGCCGACGAGGACTCGGCGGCGTACGAAGCGTTCATGGCCGGTCGAACCGACGAGACGCGCGCGCGCATCATCGAGGTTCCCGAGGAGATCGCCGCGTGCGCCGATGAGGTTGCGGCTCTCGCCGAGCACGTACGCGCACGGCTCCGCTCATCGGTGGTCGGAGACGCTGAGGCCGGCGGCGAGCTCGCGCGCGCCGCCGCCCGTGTCGCGCGCCGGCTCGCCGAGGTGAACGCCTGATGCCAGGGTTCCTCGAGCGGCTCGAGGCGAGGACGGTTCTGCTGGCCGACGGGGCGACGGGCACGAACTATCAGAACATGGGCATCGAGCCCGGCGTCGCGCCCGAGGAGTGGGTCGTCGACGAGCCGGACAACGTGCGTGACCTGCACCGTCGCTTCGTCGCAGCCGGCTCGGAGATCGTCCTCACGTGCAGCTTCGGTGGGACGTCGCTGCGCCTCGCCGACGAGCGGCTGGCCGGCCGCGCCGTCGAGGTCAATCGGCGTTCGGCCGAGCTCGCGCGCGAGGCCGTCGGGGCCTACGTGCTGGTCGCCGGCTCGCTCGGGCCGACGGGCCACCTGACCGAGCCGCTGGGGCCGTTGACGCGAGCGCTCGCCGTCGCGACCTATGCCGAGCAGGCGCGGGCACTGGCAGATGGTGGCGTCGATCTGCTCGTGCTCGAGACGTTCTTCTCGCTCGACGAGGGGCTGTGGGCACTCGAGGGCATCAAAAGCGCGACCGACCTGCCCCTCGTCGTCTCGTACAGCTTCGACCAGGGCACGAAGACGATGATGGGACTGACGCCGACGCAGGTCGTGGACGCATTCGGCGAGCTCGGGATCGCGGCCATCGGCGCGAATTGCGGAAAGTCGCTCGCCGACACCGACCTGATCGTCGACGAGCTCCTTGCCGCCGCGGGCGAGCTGCCCCTGTGGGTGAAGCCGAACGCGGGTGTTCCGCGGATGGTTTTGGACGCGGTCGTCTACGACGCCGGCCCGGCCGACCTGGCCTCCCACGTGGCCGGCTACGTGGCCCGTGGGGCGCGGATCGTCGGTGGCTGCTGCGGGTCGACCCCAGAGCACATCGCCGCGATCGCGGCGAGCCTCACCCTCTGATCACAGGCCCGTTCAGCGGCCACGCGCCCTCTTACATCTCCCTTACGTATCTCCGGTTGTCCTCTGATCTCCGCGGGGAGGATGAGGGTGAGCTTCATCCCGCAAACTCGAAAGTAGGTAGGTACCCAATGAAGATGTTGATGCTTCTCGCAGTGACCGCTGCCCTCGCCGCGCCCGTCGCTGCCTTTGCGAGCGGCGCGCCGTCACCGGCCTCCACCGCCAACACGCTCTGTAAGGCGAGCCAGACCGCCATGGGCGCAAAGCTCTTCAGCCAGACGTATGGCGCGAACGCGTTCGGCAAGTGCGTCGCGAAGAACGCGGCCACGGCCAAGGCGATCGTCACGAGCGCGTCGAAGACGTGCAAGGCCCAGCAGGCCGACGTGAACTTCGCGGCCGCTCACGCCGGCATGACCTTCGATCAGGTCTACGGCAACGGTTCGAAGGGCAAGAGCGCTGATGCCAACGCCTACGGTAAGTGCGTTTCGCGGGCCGTCTCCGCGTCCGTCGCCGCGCACGTGAAGGCGACGACCTCGGCAGCGAAGACCTGCAAGGCAGCGCTGAAGGCGAACGCTGTCGGCTTCGCAGCCACGTACGGCAAGGATCAGAACGCTTTTGGCAAGTGCGTCGTTGCGACGTCCAAGCCGACCAAGTAGGGCACGCACCACGGTAGAAGGAACGCGGAAGGGCGCTGCGGCGCCCTTCTGCGTTTCTGCTCGCAGGAGGCGGCAGGTTGCGCCCTCCGGTCACGAGGGCGACAATGCGTGTGTGGAGCGGATGCGGAGTCTCCCCGCTGGCAGGTCGCTGCTGCTTGCGGCGTCCGTGCTCCTGCTCGTCGACACGTTCATGCCCTGGCAGAGCGTCTCGGTCGACTCGTTCTCGTATTCCTGGAATGCGTGGCACGGGGACAAGGGCGTCCTGCTAGGGGCGCTCACCGTGGCGCTCGTCGCCTGGGCTGCAGCGTCCTCGCTCGGACTTCACCTGCCGGCACGGGCATCCGACGCGTCGGCCGGGCTTGCGCTCGCTGCCCTCGTGGTTGCGCTCGCCGCGGTGAAGAACCTCCACGACGACGCCTCAGCGTGGGGGAGCTATCTCGGCGTCTTTCTCGGCGCAGTTGCGGCGGCCGCCGCCTGGTCGTCCTATCGTCAGGCAAGCGCTGCCTCACCCGCAGCAGTTGCGCCGCCCGCCGCCGACGCGGTCTGAGCCTGCCGAACGAAGGTGCCGAAGGTGGGAATCGAACCCACACTCCCCGGAGGGAACCGGATTTTGAGTCCGGCGCGTCTACCAATTCCGCCACTTCGGCTTGCCGGACGAATCGTACTCGCCGGTTCGATAGGACTTTGGCCGCCGAGTCAGTAAAGTCGCACCAACTGTGGCAGCGAACGCATCCGCCCCGTCGCTCACCGCCCGGATCCCGCGCCCCGGCCTGATCAGTGGCCTTGGCCTGCTCTTCGTCGCCGCGCTCGTCTTCTGGCTCCTTGTCAACGCGGTCAAAACGCCGAGCGACTTCTTCGAGGTGCTGCTGATCGGGATCACGACCGGCTGCGTGTACGCGCTCGTCGCGCTCGGCTACACGCTTGTCTACGGCATTCTCGAGCTGATCAACTTTGCGCACGGCGACGTGTTCATGCTCGGCGGCATGTTCACGATCACGTACGCCACCGACTTCTTCGGCCTCCACCACGGCCAGGGCTTTGCGATCGTCCCGATCGTCTTCGCGGTGCTTCTCCTATCGATGCTCTCGTGCGGCGTTCTGAATGCAGTGATCGAGTTCGTCGCCTACCGGCCTCTCCGCAGCGCGCCGCGCCTGGCTCCGCTGATCACGGCAATCGGCGTCAGCTTCATCATCGAGGACGCCGGGCTGATCTGGAAGGGGCCGAACTACGTCTCCGCACCGGACGTCTTCCCGCGCACGAAGGTCTTCTCGATCGCGGGTGTCGACTACACGTGGAACAAGCTGATCGTCGTCCTGATCACGATCCCGGTCCTGCTCGGCCTGCTGTACCTCGTGCAGCAGACGCGGCAGGGCAAGGCAATGCGAGCCACGGCACAGGACAAAGACGCCGCCGCGATGATGGGCATCAACGTGAACCGCACGATCTCGTTCACGTTCCTGATTGCAGGCGCCCTGGCCGGTGCCGCGGGTCTTCTCTACTCGCTCTACGTGACGACGGTGCGGTTCGACCAAGGCTTCCAGCTTGGGCTGATCGCGTTCACCGCCGCAGTGCTCGGCGGCATCGGCAACCTGCCCGGCGCCGTTCTCGGCGCGGTGTTGATCGGCCTCATCCAGGCGTTCAACGAAGGGCTCAACTGGCATGCGCCCGGCTCGGACTGGACGGAGTCGATCGTCTTCTCGATCCTCATCCTGATCCTCGTCTTCCGGCCCGAGGGACTGCTCGGCGAACGCACTCCGGAGGGCGGGTGAGCACTCAGCCTGGCACCGGTACTGCGCCCGACCAGGTGGTCGGACTGCGCAACCAGCTTCGTGCACGCTGGCGGGCGCTGCCGGCCGTGCAGCGGGCGTCGATCTCGATCGGGCTCGCCCTCGGGTTCGCTCTGCTCTGTTACTTCACGCTCGACCATGCTCTCGGTTTCGCGGTCGGAACGATTGCCGCGATCTACTGGCTGCGGCGTCTGCCCTTCTATCCGCGCGTAGCCGGAGAGGTCGTGCTGATCGGGCTCTTCCTGATCTTCGGCCCGCGCTCCTTCGCGGCAATGCTCGCGATCGCATTCGCCGTCGCGATCGTGCCGGCGCGCCAGCGGCGCTGGGTGCTACCGGCCGTCGCGCTCGTCGCGGCCGTCATGTACCCCTTCTACCAGGCGAAGCTGTTCACGATCCCCGTGTTCGGCGTGTGGCCCGACGTCGCGACCGGCGTCTACATGCTCGTTTTCATCATGATGGCCGTCGGCCTGAACATCGTCGTCGGCTACGCGGGCTTGCTCGACCTAGGCTACGTCGCCTTCTATGCGATGGGCGCCTATACCGCGGCGTGGTTCATGTCGCTGCAGTTCCCGCATCAGACGTTCCATTTCGGCGCCGTCGGCATCGATTCCCATCTGCCCGGTCTGCACATCACGATCTGGCTGATCCTGCTGCTCGCCGGAGTGGTGACAGCTGTGACGGGCATCATCATCGGCCTACCGACACTGCGGCTGCGCGGGGATTACCTCGCGATCGTGACGCTCGGCTTCGGCGAGATCCTGCCGCAGGTCGCGCGCAACAGCGACAACCTCTTCGGCACCGGCTTCAACCTGACGAACGGGCCGAACGGGATCACGCCGCTCGACCCGATTGGATTCGGCAACCACCTGTCGAGCTGGACCGGCGGTTTCCTGCCCTCCAACTACCTGACGTGCTGCAAGGCGTCGCACCTCGGGCATCAGATCTCGTCGAGCGACGTCTTCTTCTGGACCGCGATCGTGCTGCTCCTGATCACGGTGTTCTGCTCGCTGCGGCTGCAGTACTCCAGGCTCGGGCGCGCCTGGATCGCGATCCGCGAGGACGAGACTGCAGCGGCGGCGATGGGGATCCCGCTGATGCGCACGAAGACATGGGCGTACGCAACGGGTGCGTTCTTCGGTGGGATCGCCGGTGCGTACTACGCCGCCTTCAAGAGCGCGACGTTCCCGGGCGACTTCTTCTTCAACATCTCCGTGTTCATCCTCTGCATGGTCATTCTCGGCGGCATGGGCAACATCGCGGGTGTGATCGTCGGCGCTGCGTTCCTCGCCTATCTGAACCAGGAGGGGCTCGCGAACATGGGGGCGTGGCTCAACTCTCACATCTCGGTGATCGGCAACCTGCCCCCGGTTCCGGGTGATACAGGCAACGGCCTCGACGTCCCACTCTTTGCCACCGGCATCTACGGCGCGATCATCCTGATCGTGATGCTCTTCCGGCCGGAGGGGCTGATCCCATCGAGGCGGCGGGCGGCCGAGTTGCACGAGGGCGTCCACGACGAGCCGCTCTACGACGCGACACACGCGGGGGCGGAGGCATGAGCGAGCACGCCTCCGACACGAACGGCAACGTCCTCGTTGCGGACGCGCTGCGCAAGGAATTCGGCGGTCTCGTCGCCGTCAACGACGTCAGCTTCACGGTTCCTCGCGGGCAGGTGACGTCGCTGATCGGGCCGAACGGCGCGGGCAAGACGACGTTCTTCAACATGCTCACCGGTGTCTACAAGCCGACCGGCGGCTCGATCACGTTCCTCGGCGAGGACGTCACCGGCAAGCCGCCGCATGCCATCACCCAGCGCGGCATCGGCCGCACGTTCCAGAACATCCGTCTGTTCCAGAACATGTCGGCGCTCGAGAACGTGCTCGTCGGCATGCATTCGCGGATGAAAGCGAACCTCTTCAACTCGATCGTGCGCACGCCGTTCGTGAGGCGCGAGGAGAAGGAAGCGCGCGATCGGGCTTTGGAGCTGCTCGAGTACACGGGCCTGCGGCGCAAGGCCGAGGAGACTGCGAAGAGCTTGCCGTACGGCGACCAGCGCCGCCTTGAGGTCGCGCGCGCGTTGGCGACGAACCCGCAACTGTTGCTGCTGGACGAGCCGACGGCCGGGATGAACCCGCAGGAGTCCGCGGAGTTCACCTCGTTCGTCGGGCACCTGCGGGAAGAGCGGGGCGTGACCGTGCTGATGATCGAGCACGACATGCGGGTCGTCATGGGCGTCTCCGACCGCGTGTCGGTGCTCGACTACGGCGAGAAGATCGCCGAAGGCACGCCGCGCGAGGTGCAGCAGGACGAGCGCGTGATCGAGGCCTATCTCGGCAAGGCGGCGGTCGAGGACATGAAGCGGCAGGGGCTCTCGTGAGCACGAACGGCGGCACGCCCATCCTGCAGCTCACGGATGTCCACACCTATTACGGCTCGATCCACGCCCTCAAGGGCGTGTCGATCGAGGTTCACGAGGGCGAGATCGTCACGCTGCTCGGCGCAAACGGCGCGGGCAAGTCGACGACGCTTCGCTCGATCAACGGCTTGAACCGGCCGCGGCAGGGATCGATCCGCTTCCAGGGCAAGGACATCACGAGCGTCGCCGCGCACGAGATCGTGAAGCGTGGCATCGCGCAGTCGCCGGAGGGCCGCCGGCTCTTCCCGCGCATGACCGTGACCGAGAACCTCGAGATGGGCGCGTTCCAGCGCAAGGATCGCGCGGAGATCAAGACCGACATGGATCGCGTGTTCGAGCTCTTCCCGCGTTTGTACGAGCGGCGCACGCAGAAGGCGGGGACGATGTCCGGGGGCGAGCAGCAGATGTGCGCGATCGGCCGGGCATTGATGGCGCGGCCGAAGCTGCTCCTGCTGGACGAGCCGTCGCTCGGGCTGGCGCCGATCTTCGTCGAGCGGATCTTCGACATCATCAAGCAGATCAACGATCAGGGCACGTCGATCCTCCTCGTCGAGCAAAACGCCGCCATGGCGCTCGACGCCGCGCATCGCGGCTACGTCCTCGAGACGGGCCATATCGTCCTCGCCGACGACGCGAAGTCGCTGAAGACGAACGAGCAGGTCCGCAAGACCTACCTCGGCGAGGGCTAGCCGCTCCAGCCACGTCCCACCGGGACTCGTCTCGTCGCCAAACGAGGGTTACGAAACCGTGCCGGGCGAGCCCCGTGCGTGGTCAGACCAAGTGTGACGAATGTGCAACAGCCGTCCGGCCGCAGGACATGGCCGGAAGGAGCGGTTCGGCCGACAAAAGCCAGGAACGGCGGCTCTTCCGGTAGGCGTCACGCCGTACCAACGTGGTCAGACCAACTGTGACGAAACTGAAACGCTCGAGTTGGTCAGCCCGTCTGCTCGAGACGCGTGGGTGTGGGCCGGCGGTCGGCGGGGGTGGCGCAGGCGGTTAGGCGTCGCGGCGCTGGGTCCAGAACCGGCCGGCGCGGGCGAAGACGGCCGCCCACACGACGAGGATCACGAGCGCGGCGGCCGTGGACATCGCGACGCGCTGATCCGAGGACTGATGTGGCTGGAAGTGCTCGGCCGCCGCGACGTCGATGAACTTGCGCGCGCTCCCCAGGCTGTGGAACGAGATCAGGATGTGTGCAACGACCGAGTTCCAGACGATCAGCACGCCGATCACGATCCGTGAGCTGACAATCGCTGCAAGGCCGACCGCGAGGAACAAGTTGACGATGCCGGTCGCGAGCGCGTAGGCGAGCTCGTGCGCTACGTCATGGGCCGACGGGTTTGGCAGGTCACCCGCGAACACGAAGCTCGCGATGGTCACGACCGCGAATCCGGTCAGCATCATCGGAAGCCAGACGAGGAGTGCCCCGGGCGCACGGACGTTGAAGAGCGTCGAACGGCGGCGCCCGGTGACGACGAGGTCGCGAAAGACTCCGTTGCCGACATCCTGGCTACCCGCCGTCGCTCCGATCAGCACCGCGGTGAGCGTTCCGAAGAGCGCCACCGTCTCGGCGGCGCCGCGGAAGTTCGACGGCCCGCCTGCCGGCCCGTGATGCGCGGCGTTCACCGCGTGCAGGACGACGAGCACGGTCTCGACGATCGCAACGACGCCGACCGTGAGTAGGACACACCACGTCATCAGGGCGCGCCGCCGGACGAGCTTCAGGACCTCGGCGCGGATGAGTCTCATTCGTGGCTCTCCAGACGCGACGTGATCGAGAGGAATGTTTCTTCGAGCGTTGCGCGCGCGGGCTCCAGCCGCGAGACGGCGATGCCGGCCTCCACGAGGGAGCGGTTGAGCTCCGCTGGGGTGAGCGTGCCGTCGAGCGTGACGCGCAGCGCGCCACCCTCTTCCTGGACGTGCGCATCACCGAGCACGCGGCGCGCCGACGCGAGGTCGTCGACCTCGATCAGCACCGTCGGATCGCCGGTGGCCGAGATCTCGCCGACGGAGCCCTGCACGATGATGCGGCCCTGGTCGACGATCGCGATGTGGTCGCAGGTCTTCTCCACCTCGTCGAGCAGATGCGAGGAGAGGAACACCGTGCGCCCTTCGTCGACGAAGGCGCGGATCAGGTTGCGCATCTCGAGGATGCCGGCCGGGTCGAGCCCGTTCATCGGCTCGTCGAGGATGAGCAGCACGGGATCTGCGAGCAGGCAGCGGGCGATGCCGAGCCGCTGGCGCATTCCGAGCGAGTACGTCTTGACGCGGTCGTCGGCGCGATGGGCGAGACCCACGCGCTCGAGGGACGAGGGGATCCGCGTGTCGGCTTCGCGGTCGCGCGCCGCCGCGACGATCGTCAGGTTCTCGCGGCCCGTGAGGTGCGGGTGGAACTTCGGCTCTTCGACGATCGCGCCGACGCGGGCGAGCGCCTCCCGGCGCTTCGACGGCTGCGGCAGCCCGAGCAGCGAGATCTCGCCCGACGTGGGCTGGGTGAGACCGAGCAGCGTGCGGATCATCGTCGTCTTCCCGGCGCCGTTCGGGCCGAGGAAGCCGAACGCGACCCCGGCCGGAACGTGCAGATCGACGCCGTCGACGGCCGCGCGGCCGCCGAACTTCTTCGTCAGCGCCTTCGTCTCAATGACCGACTCCACGCCCGAACGGTACGAGATCCGTCGGCGGTCAGCCGGAGACAACGACGGGGAAGTACGGCGGTGACAGCAGATACCCGACCCGCTGCGCACCGCTTCCCCGCGCGATCTCGAGCGCTGCGGTGAGGCTGTGCGTCGGGACGAAGCCCAGCTGACGCGCCGCTGTTGCATCCCGGCACCCGGCGATCAGCACCGCGCCGAGCCGGTGGGAGGTGGCGTCGCAGGCACTCCATTCGACGAACGGCTGCAGCGGATGGCAGGCGTGGCCGGCGCGGTAATCGGCGATCGCTCGCGTGTCCTCGACCGCGTCGCGCTCGGCGTCGCGCATCGCGCCGATGTCGCGCGCGCTGCGCTGGTCGTAGAAGAGCGCGCGGTACGGATTCTGGGTGGGGCGCGCGAACCGGCGGGGGAACGGGTGAACGAGAATCGCGGTCCCGCCGGCGTTGATCGGCGAAGCGTTGCGCCACAGCCGGAGCGCGAGCCCGAGCCCGAGATACGCCGCGCTGATCGGATTCGGACGCTCACGCGGCATGAAGGGGGTCGTCGGCGGGATGCCGATCACGAGCGCATCGACCGGCTCGTCGAGCTCCGCGCCGCGGAACACCGTCCCGCGCAACAGCGCCTCGGCGTGCGCGACCGACGGCGTGCCGCCGTACGCCGCCGCCGCGGTGAGCTCGCGGGGCAGACGCTCGAGGATCCGCTGACGGAGGCGGCCAGGGGCCACCTGGAAGAGCCGGCGCAGCCGTGAGTCGAGGATCCGCTCGATTGCCTCCTGATCCTGCGGATAGCCCATGAACGGGCCGGCGATCCGCGGCGTGTTGAGAACAAGCGACACCCCCGTCACCGCCACACGCGCGGCGACCCGCCGCTCGGTCTCGAGTGCGAGCCGCCAACCCTGCGACGCACTCGTCTCGAGCAGCGACAACGCACCGGCGGCGCGCAACGACTCGCGGCCGGTCGCGGCGAGCAGCGCGGCCGGGCCTCCGTGCAAGACGGTCTCGGCCGCGGTGACCGTGACGACGAGATCCGTTTCGATCAGTGCAGGGTTGACCCGGAGGTTGACGTTTCCGGTCTGCCCGAGCTCGACGAGATCGTCTGCCTCAGCGTCGTGCACGATCACGCGGCCCTTGAAGCGGCGGCGGAACTCCGGTGGGACGAGCAAGCCGATCTCGCGCGGAGAGGTTCGCCTGAGCAGCCCGCCCGCGACGAGAATCGTCACCTTCGCGACCCCCAGGCGCGCGAGCTCGTCGACGACAGCCGCGATCGCAACGTGCACGGGGCCGAGAGCCGCGGCGGGAATCGGCAGCGACGGCTGCTCGATCACGACGGTCGCGGTCCCGCCGCTTCGCACGAGGTTCTCGAGCGGCTCGCCGGCGAGCGGGAATGCGAGCGCCGACGTGACTGCCGCGGTGACGTCTTGCAGCGCTTCGCGCGCAGGGGGCGGGCGAAGGATGACGTCGGCCTCGCCCGCATCCGCGACGACGATGCGCGAGTCGGACAGCAGTGGGATCCGCGGCAGGGCCGGCTCTACCTAACTGCGGTGCGCCGCGGCCGCGGTGATGCCGAGCGCGATGAAGATGCCGCCCGTCGCGAAGCGCCTGACCCAGGCCGCGCGCGCGCTTCGCCGCATCCGGCCGGCGAGCGCGTCGGCAAGGACGGCGTACGCGAGATCGGACAGCAGCGCGATCGCCGCGAAGAGGAGCCCGAGAATCGCGACCTGCGGCACGACCGACCGATCGCGGTCGACGAACTGCGGCAGGAACGCGAGGAAGAACAACGCGGTCTTGGGATTGAGCACATTCACGACGACGCCTTGCCCGTAGAGCCGGCGAAGCCGCGTCTCCTGAACCTCGACCGTCGCCTCCGGCTCGTCGCGCGTGAGGATCCGCCGCACGCCGACCGCGATCAGATACGCGGCTCCGACGAGCTTGACGACCGTGAACGCCGCCGCGGACGACGCGATCAGCGCCGAGAGCCCGACGGTCGCGGCCGCGACGTGGACGAGGCCGCCGCTCGCGATTCCGAGCGCCGAGACGATGCCCGCGCGACGTCCCTTGTCGACGCTCTGGGTGACGATGTATGCGACGGCCGGCCCGGGGACGATCGCGAGTGCGATCGCCGCGAGGCTGAAGAGCGCGAGCGTCGACGCGGACGGCATCACGGCACCGTCCGGTAGAGGCGCAGGAAGGTCGGCCGGAAGCCGCGGGCCGGCCAGAAGCGCGACGACAGCAGGTTGTTGGAGCGCCAGTCGGTCGTCATCGACCGGTACCCCTGTTCGTGCGCCCAGGTGAACGCCGCGGCGGTCAACGCGAGGCCGACGCCCTTCCCGCGGACATCCTCCAGGGTCGCCACGTGAGCGAGGTCGATGTTCTGCTCAGGGACTCGCAGGTCTCCGCGCGGCCGGTCGAAGAGCAACACGTGGCCGACCACCCGGCCGTCGAGCTCGGCGACTCGATGGAACGGGAACTCCTCCTCGACCCAGAGGTCGGACCATTCCGCTTCGAACTCCTCAGTTTTGCCGACGGCGAGGCCGGAGAAGCTCGGGGGCGCAGTTTGGTGCGTCCAGAGCAAGCGGTCGAAGCGGGCGACCGACGGGAGGTCGGCCGGCGTGCTCGGCCGGATCGTGCCGCCGAAGTCGACCGCGTCGAGCGCTTCGACCTCGCGCACGGCGGTCATGAACTGGCAGCCGAACGTCACCCTGAACCACGGGTCGATGAGTGCGGCGTCGCTCGCCGGCACCAGCACTTGGTGGTGCGAGGGCCAGTCGCCTGCGAGGTGCGCGTACACGTCGCGCAGGGCTTCAGGCTCCGCCGCCGCCGAGCCCGCGAGGCCGACTTCGGCGCGCTCCTCGCCGACCTTGGCCACGACGTAGGCGACGACCGTGCCGCCGCGGGTCGCCACCGCACCGGCTTCGGCCGGGATCTGGGCTGCGAAATCCTCGACGTCGGCCAGCAGCGGCTCGGCCGAGCGATGCCTGCGGTGCCGGTCGGCGAGGAGGGCAGCGGCGGCGTCGCGGAAGTCGTCCGAAAATGGGTGAATCTCGAGCTTCGCCATGGGGCTCGGACGATACCCTCGCGTTATGCCGAAGACGCTGACCGGAGCTGAGCTCGACCTCGACGACGCGCCCGCACGCGAGAGCGAGCTTTTCATCGTCGATGGCAACAACCTGGCGTATCGCGCGTTCTTCGCGTTGCCCGAAGAGCTCGCGACGACAGACGGCCAGCCGACGAACGCGCTGCTCGGCTTCACGAACATGCTCTTCAAGCTGCTCGCGGACTACCGGCCGAAGGGTGTTGCGGTCGCGTGGGACTCGCGGCCGGTGCATCGCGCGGCTGCGGCCGCGGCCGAGGATGTCGTCTACAAAGAGGGCCGGAAGCCGATGCCGGATCTCCTGCGCGAGCAGTTCCCGCACTTCCGGCCGATCGTCGAAGCCTTCGGCTACCGCAATCTCGAGTTCGAGGGCTGGGAAGCCGACGACGTGATCGCGACCCTTGCGACCCGCGCGGACAGCGAGGGGATCAAGACCTGCGTCGTCTCGACCGACCGCGACGCGTTCCAGCTCTGCAGCGAGAACATCTGCCTGATGATGACGCCGCGCGGTGTTGCGGACGTGAACGTCTACACACCCGAACGGGTCGAGGCGCGCTACGGCGTGACGCCCGAGCAGGTGCCGGACTTCATCGGCCTGAAGGGCGACACGTCCGACAACATTCCCGGCGTTCCCGGCATCGGTGACAAGACCGCCGGGCAGCTGATCGCGCAGTACGGCTCGGTCGATGCGGTGATCGAGCACGCCTCGGAGCTCTCGCCTGCACGCGCGCGCAACATCACCGAGAACGCGGACATCGCGCGCTTGTCGAAGCAGCTCGCGACGATGCGCCGCGATCTCGACATCGACTGCGACCCGGCACAACTCGTGCTCAATCCGCCGGATCGCGCGCAGCTGAAAGAGATCTTCCGGCGCTTCGAGTTCCGCAACCTCTTGAACCGCGTCGACGAGCTCGACGTCGCGGTCCCCTCGGCGCCGATGAAGGTGACCGGGATCGAGGTGGCGTGGCGGGAAGGTGAGCTCGATTTCCGCGGCGTCGTCGGCTACGCCGCCGACGGCGATCGAGCTGCAGTCGCAGCAGGTGCCGAGGTGGTGATCGGCCCGAGGCCGGCGAAGATCGACGGCGACCTTGTCGTGCACGATGCGAAGAAGCTCCGCGTCGACGCGCGGGACGACACGCTGCTCGCGGCCTATCTGATCGATCCCGGCCGCGCCGCGTACGAGCTCGACGACCTTGCCGCGGAGTACGGCGTCGAGCTGGTGCCCACGCCCGCAGCCGACGAGGAGACGACTGCGCTCGTGCGTCGCGCCGAAACACCGCGCCGGTTGATCGGGCCGCTGCTCGAGCGCCTCGAGGAACGCGGCGTGACCGACCTGTACCGCTCGATCGAGCTGCCGCTGACGGCCGTGCTTGCCGACATGGAAGCGGCGGGCGTGAAGATCGACACCTATCGGATGGGTGAGATCACCGCGCGCCTCGCCGATCGCGTCGAGGAGCTCGAAGCGCAGGCATACGAGCTTGCAGGCGAGGAGTTCATGATCGGGTCGACCCAACAGGTCGGGCGCGTGCTCTTCGAGCAGCTCGGCCTGACCACGGGACGGAAGGGGAAGACCGGCTACTCGACCGACGCGAAGGTGCTGCGCTCGATTCGCGACGAGCACGCGATCGTGCCGGTGATCGAGGAATGGCGCGAGTACTCGAAGCTCCTGAACACCTACCTTGGGCCGCTCCCGTCGTTGCTCTCGGAACATGACGCGCGCCTGCACACGACGTTCAACCAGACCGTCGCCGCAACCGGGCGGCTGTCGACCTCCGATCCGAATCTCCAGTCGATCCCCATTCGCACCGAGCTCGGCCGAGAGATCCGCTCGGCGTTCGTCGCCGAGGAGGGGCATCGCATCCTCTCGGCCGACTACTCGCAGATCGAGCTCCGCATCCTGGCTCACGTCTCGGGCGAGCCGAAGCTGCGCGAGGCGTTTGCGCGCGGGGAGGACATCCACACCGCGACGGCCGCAGAGGTGCTGGGGATCGAGCCCGCGAAGCTGACCTCGGGCCAGCGCTCGATTGCCAAGATGATCAACTTCGGGATCGTCTACGGGATCTCCGCGTATGGGCTCTCCGAGAATCTTGAGATCCCGCGCGACGAAGCGCAGCGCTACATCGACGCGTACCTTGCGCGCTTCCCGCACGTCCAGGATTTCATCGCGCGCACGATCGAGCAGGCAGCCGCCGACGGCTACGTCACCTCACTGCTGGGCCGGCGCCGGCCGGTGCCCGAGATTCGCGCCTCGAACCGGCAGACGCGCGGCTTCGGCGAACGGATCGCCGTCAACTTCGTCATGCAAGGCTCGAATGCGGACATCATCAAGGTGGCGATGATTCGAATCGCGCGCCGCCTGCGTGACGAGGGACGCGGTGCGCGCCTCGTGCTGCAGGTGCACGACGAGCTGCTGCTCGAAGTGCCCGAGCCGGAAGTGTCGAAGGTGCGCGATCTCGTTCGCGAGGAGATGTGCGGTGCCTACGACCTCGATCCGCCGCTCGCCGTCGACGTAGGCGTCGGCGACAACTGGGCTGACGCGAAGTCGTGAGGCTCCCGGCACGCGTCGGGCTGATCACGCTCGCCTGCCGTGACGTCGAGCGGATGGCTCAGCTCTTCCGCGACCTCGGCTGGCCGGAGACACCCGAGAGCGACGAGCACCACCGCACCTTCCAGTGCACGAACGGTGTGGTGTTCGGCCTGTACGACGCCTCGAACTACGAGCCGGCCTTCGGTCCGCCGTCGGCTGGCTTCCGCGGCTTCACGATCTCCGTCAACCTGGAGTCGTTCGCGGAGACCCAGGCGGTGTACGAGACGCTGCGCCAGATCGATGGTGTCGAACTGCTCGAGAAGCCCGCCGAGGCGTTCTGGGGCGGTGGCTTCAGCTGGCGCGATCCAGAGGGCAACATCTGGGATGTCGCATGGGCAAAGGGCACGAGCTTCGACGATCGCGGAGGCCTGATCTTCCCCTGAGTCTTTTCCTGAACGGTCGTCGTCGCGGTCATGGCTATACTTCCCGGCCGCTTGGCTAGCAACGACATCATGGAGCGGGAGCCCGGGGTCTGGGTCGAAGGCCCGGACGGCGAACTGATCCCCGATTACGACTCGACCTTCCCCGAGATCAACGAGGGGCAGGTCGTTCACGGCACCGTGGTCCGGGTCGACAAGGACGAGGTCCTGGTCGACATCGGCTACAAGTCCGAGGGCGTCATTCCCGTCTCCGAGCTTTCGATTCGACGGTCGGTCAACCCGGCCGACGAGGTGTCGATGGGCGATGAGATCGACGCGCTCGTGCTCACGAAGGAGGACGCCGAAGGGCGCCTGATCCTGTCGAAGAAGCGCGCGCGGTTCGAGCTCGCCTGGAAGAACATCGAGATGGCGGCCGAGTCCGGCGATCCGGTCAACGGCCGCGTGATCGAAGTCGTCAAGGGCGGCTTGATCCTCGACCTCGGCGTCCGCGGGTTCCTGCCCGCCTCGCTCGTCGACATTCGCCGCGTCCAGGATCTCGACGAGTTCCTCGGCCAGGAGTTGCGCGCGAAGGTGATCGAGCTCAATCGCTCACGCAATAACGTCGTGCTTTCACGTCGCGCCGTGCTCGAAGAAGAACGCAAGGAGCAGCGGCAGCAGATCCTCGACAAGCTTCAGCCCGGCGACGTCGTCGAAGGCCAGATTTCCAACATCGTCGATTTCGGTGCGTTCGTCGACCTCGACGGCATGGACGGCCTCATTCACATCTCCGAGCTCTCGTGGTCGCACGTGAACCATCCGTCCGAGGTGCTCGAGATCGGCCAGGACGTTCAGGTCAAGGTGCTCGACATCGACCGCGATCGCCAGCGCATCTCGCTCGGCCTGAAGCAGACCCAGAGCGACCCGTGGCAGCAGGTGATCGAGAAGTACCACGAGGACGACGTCGTCGAAGGCCGCGTGACGAAGGTGGTCACGTTCGGCGCATTCGTCGAGATCCTCCCGGGCGTCGAAGGGCTCGTGCACATCTCCGAGCTCGCGCAGCATCACGTCGAGAACCCGCGCGAGATCGTCGCCCAGGGCCAGCCCGTGAACGTGAAGATCATCGAGGTCGACGGCGAGCGCCGCCGGCTCTCGCTCTCGCTGAAGCGTGTCGAGGAGACCGACGAGGTACAGCCCCGTGCAGACGGCGGCGAGTCGGTGCACACCGCACCGCGGCCGACGATCGACCTCTCGGAGGAAGTGTTCGCCGAGGCACCCGAGCTGGACGGCGACGAGACCGCACTCGAGTCGTCGTACGAGCTTTCCACTGCTGCCGATGAGGCTGCTGCGCCCCCGGCCGAGGCTCTTGCCGCTGACGACGCCGTCGGCACGGTTGAAGATGAAGAGGCAGCGGTTGAAGCGGCAGCGGTCGAAGAAGCACCGGTCGCAGAGGCACCGGTCGAAGAAGCCGTGGCCGAAGACGCCGCGACCGAAGACGCCGCGGAGCCGGCTGCCGACGAGGCAGACGCCGCTCCGGCACCTGAGCTCGAAGCGTCCGCCTCCGAAGAGTGAGCTCGCCCGTAGCCGTCGCGATCACCGGCGGCATCGGGGCGGGGAAGAGCGAGGCGCTCGCGGCGTTCGCGCGCCACGGTGCCGCAACGGTGTCGAGCGACGAGATCGTCCACCATCTCCTGCGGCGCGACGACGTGAAGGCAGCGCTCGTCAGCCGGCTCGGGAACGGCATCGTCGCGCCGGGCGGTGAGATCGACCGCGGAGCTCTCGGCACTGTCGTCTTCAACGACCCCGATGCACTGCAGTGGCTCGAGTCGCTGCTGCACCCGCTCGTCTCTGCGGAATACCTGCAATGGCGGGCCGACGTCGCCGCGCTTCCGAACGCGCCCTCGGTGACCGTCACCGAGGTGCCGCTTCTGTACGAGACCGGCGGCCAGGAACGATTCGACAAGGTCGTGGTCATCACCGCGCCCACCAAGCTCCGCCGCGCGCGTTCGGTCGTGGCGACCGAAGATCGCGAAGGCCGCTTCTTGCCAGACTCCGAAAAGGTGAAGCTCGCCGACTACACGTACAAGAACATCGGCTCGATCGAGGAGTTGGATGCGTTCGTGGCGTCGGTCATGAGCGATCTCTCGCCGTGAGACGCATTCTCTTTGTCGGCGTTCTCGCGCTCATCGCGGCTGGCGCGTTCTTCGTCGTCAACGAGACGAGCCCGCCATGGTATGAGCGCATTCGGTATCCGCTGCGCTACTCGGAGTTCATCCGCGTGCACGCCCGCGAGCATGGCCTCGATCCGGCCCTCGTTGCCGCCGTTGTCTACCAGGAGTCGAAGTTCAACACGCGCGCGAAGTCGGGTTCGGGCGCGATCGGGCTGATGCAGTTGACACCAGAGACCGCGCACGGCATCGCGATCCGCACGCACGGAAGCGCGTTCCACACGCAGGATCTCTACGACGCCGAGATCAACATTCGCTACGGCGCGTGGTACCTGAAGAATCTCTTCGACAAGTACGGCAGCGAACGGCTCGTGCTCGCCGCGTACAACGCGGGCCAGGGGAACGTCGACCGCTGGCGCGCGAAGGGCGAGCCGATTCAGTTTGCCGAGACCAGGGCGTACGTCAAACGCGTCGAGGATCTGAAGGCGATCTACCATCACGCCTGGCACTCAAAGCTGTACCAGTAGCTCCCGTGTGCGGTCCGATTCGACCGCGTTGCCGAGGCTCTCGAAGAGCTCGAGCGCTCGCTCGAGGGCCGCGCGCGCGTCCTCGCGGCGTCCCGCGCTGCGTGCAACGTGCGCGACGGCCTTGTACGCAACAGCGTGCATCGAGGGAAAATCGGTGAGCAGCGCGTAGTGCAGCGCCTCGGCGGCCAGACGCTCCGCCTCGGCAGTCCGGCCCTCGTCGGCTGCAATCGACGCTCGGACGGCGCGCCCGAGGGCGAAGTTCACGACGTCCTCCGCTGCGCCGAGCTCCTCGCCGGCGATCGCGACTCTCTCTGCCTCTTCCCGTTCGCCAAGTGCGTACAGGGTCTGACTGATCGTGATCATGATTGTCGATCGATAACTCGACTCGCCGAGCGCCTCGAGTGCGCCGTCGACGGCAGTGAGGGTCGCGAGGGCGTCGGCGTGGCGGCCGCGGAGGTTGTCGATCTCGGCCGGCCAACCCTGCAGGACGACCCGGATGAGGTCGAGGCCGAGGTCGCCGAGCAGCGCGTCGCCCTTCCGGTAAAGCTCCAGTGCCTCATCGAAGCGACCGTCAAGCCGAAGCAGATGCGCCTCACACATCATCGCCGTCTGTTCCGCCATCACGCCGCCGCGGGCGCGTAGCGGGCCGATGCGCTCGCGAATCTCGCCCGGGCTGAACGGCCCAAAGACGAGCGGTCCGAGCATGTACGCCGTTGCGCGTGAGGCGGTGCTGTGCTCGCCGCATTGCCGCGCAAGTTCGATCGCGCGCTCGAGAGCTGCGAGCGCGGGTTGGGCACAACTCTTCAGCCATTCCGTCCAGAACACGAGCATCAATGTGCGCACGAGTCCTGCCTCGTCACCGGCTGCTCCAAAGGCCTCGAGCGCCTTCGCCGTGATTTGCTGCGCCTCGCCGACAGTCCCCGCCGGGTCCGTCGCCATCCGCAACTCGAGGCGCGCGACCGCGCCGTTCATCTGGACCGCCGGATCCGGGTCGTCTTCGAGCTCGGCGATCAGCAACGAGGCCTCCTCGAAGCTCCCCGCCTCGAGGAGACTCGAGACATGCTGGAGGATCACGGGCGCGCGGCCGGGGTCGCGGGGCGGGAGCAAGGCGAGTGCCCGGCTGAGCAAGTTTCGCGCGGCCGGCAGATCGTCGCGGGCCGCCGCCTTGTCGCCTGCAGCCGCGAGGGGAATCGCAGCCCGCCGTTCGAGCTCGACATCCGGTTGCCCGAGCTCACGCCGGTACCGAGCTGCCTGCTCGAGGTGGTGGCCGAGGACTTCATCGAGCTCGACGAGCTCCTTGCCGTGCGCCGCGAGCCAGGTTGCGAACCGCTCGTGCAGATCGGCCCGCGTCTCCTTCGGCAGTGCCTCGTACGCCGCGTCGCGAATCAACAGGTGGCGGAACCGGAATGCGTGGTCACCGACGAACGTCGTGCGCTCAGGGTGGATGAGATCCTTGCGAACGAGCCCGTCGAGTTGCTCCTCGACATCGCGGCCCGGCGACAGCTCCCGTACAGCGCCCCGATGGAAGATCTGACCTTCAACCGATCCTCGCTCGATCACGTCGCGCTCGGCCACCCCGAGCTGGTCGAGTCGCGCCTGGAGGAGCGCGTGCACCGAGGAGGGGACGCTCACGTCCCCGTTCTCGCGTGCGAGCGCGATCATCTCCTCGACGAACAGCGGATTGCCGTCGGCAGCCTGCAGGATCCGCTTGCGTGTCGCGGTGGCGATCCCGTCGCCGTGTACGTTGATCAACTCCCCGCATTCCGCGATCGAAAGGGGCTCGAGCAGGGTCGTCGTGGCATTGAGCTTCCCGCCGCCCCAGCCGGGGCGCAGGTCGAGCAGGTCGGGGCGCGCGAGGCACAGGAGCAAGATCGGCGCGCCACGCGATAGGTCGGCGATGTGATCGAGCAGGTCGAGGAAGGTCGGTTCGCCCCACTGGATGTCGTCGAACACCACGACGAGCGGCCGCTCGGCCGCCACAGCTTCGAGTTGTGCGCGAACGTCCCAGAAAAGCTCGTGCTGCGAAAGTCCGCCCGTGGCGATATGCGCCAGTGTGTCCTCCGCGCGCGCCCCGAGCTGCTTCATGACCGAGATGACCGGCCAGAATGTGATGCCTTCGCCGTAGTCGAGGCACCGGCCCTGGACCACCGTGGCGTCGACGGTCGCGAGAAATTCCGAGGTCAGTCGCGATTTCCCGACCCCCGCTGGCCCGAGCAGCGTGAAGAGATGGCAGCGGTTCTCGCTGACGGCGCGCTCGAACGCCTGGGTGATTTGGCGCAGCTCACCCAGGCGCCCGACGAGCGGAGTGTCGAGCTTGCGTGCGATCGCGGCTGCGGCGAGGTCGACGTCGAGCAGCCGGAACGCCGTCAGCGGCTGTGGCTTCCCCTTTGCGGTCACCTGTATTTGCTCCGCGGTGACGGCGTCACGCACGAGGCGATGCGTCACCTCTCCCACGAGCACCTGACCGGTCTCAGCGGCCTGCTCGAAGCGGGCGGCAATGTTCACGGTGTCACCGGTGACGAGCGAGTCCCCTTCGCCTGCGACAACCTCACCGGTGTTGACGCCGATCCGGGCGGCCAGGCCGAGGGTCGCCACGGCGCTCCGCATCTCCCACGCTGCGCGAACGGCCCGGAGGGCGTCGTCCTCGCGTGAAACCGGCACGCCGAACACCGCCATCACGGCGTCGCCGATGAACTTCTCCACGGTGCCGCCGTGGCGCTCGAGGATCGTCCGCATCTCGTCGAAGTAGCCGCGCATCGTCGTACGCAGTGCCTCCGGGTCGGTGCGGTCGCCGAGTGCCGTCGAGCCGGTGAGGTCGCAGAAGACGATCGTCACGACCTTCCGTACCTCGCGCGGCGCGGTGGCTGCCGCGGCGGGTGCGCCGCACTCGGGGCAGAACTTGAAGGCCTCGCTGCTCTCGTGGCCGCAGTTGGCGCAGGTGGTCACGGGACGAATCTACTGCGCGACTAGGCTGACTGAATGGATCCGATCCTCGAGCTCGCTGAGAACGCCAACTCCTACACGCCGCTCGGGCCGCAGGACGAACGGGATTTCACCGAGCGATACGTGCTCTGGATGGGGAGGGGCGACGAGCCGGGCTGGAACGTCGCGCAGCGGTTCCGCTTCCGAGCCGACGAGGTCGAGAGCGTGCGTGAGGAGATCCACGCACGCTTGCGCGCTAAGGGCCGCACCGGTTGCACGTGGGAGGTCGGAACACACGCAACGCCCGGTGATCTCGTCGACCGGCTACTCGCGCTCGGCCTCGTCGACGACGAGCCGACCCCCCTTGCGGTCGGCATGGTGCTGACCGCTGCGCCTGCGCAGCCCGCGCCCGGCGTCGAGGTTCGCCGAGCGGAGTCGTATGAGGAGCACCTCGCCGCCTCCCGGATCGCCGCGATCGCGTTCGGCGGCCCTGTTCCCACCGAGATCGCGCCTCCCGTGAATGACCCGAACAACTCCGTGTACCTCGCCTATGTCGACGGTGAGCCCGTCGCACGTGGCTCGGCGTCGTTCTCGGAGCGTGGTGTGACGCTCTTCGGGGGCTCGACGCTGCCCGAGGCGCGCGGTCGCGGCGCCTATCGCGCACTCGTCGCCGCTCGCTGGGAGGACGCCGTCGCGCGCGGCACGCCCGTGCTCGTCACCCAGGCCTCACCGATGTCGCGGCCGATCCTCGCGCAGCTTGGCTTTCGGGAGGTCTGCGAGATCAGGATCCTGCTCGACGCCTTTGCTAACGCCTAGCCGGCGACGGCGAACCCGTCGCGGGCGACCAGGATCGCGCCGTGCGCGTTCGAGCAGAGGATTGTCGTGCCGTGCAGGCGACACGAGATCGCGCCGTGCCGGAACTGGTGCAGCACCGGCGTCGAGGCGTCCCACCACGGGAGCTCGCGCGTGCCGACGGGGGTGCTGTTCGCGCCCAGCCGAACCGATCCGGCCGACTCGAGGCTCGAGCAGACGAGAGCTTCCGTTTCGAGCCGACAGGCCGCGCCGGCGTCGGGCGTGCGGAACTCCGTGTCGGCTCTGGCGGCGCCGGCGCGCGCGATCAGCGCGACCCCGAACGAGACCGTCAGCACGGCGGTGAGGAGCAAGAACAGGCGGCGCATCGATCAGTCAACGCGCGGACGGGCAGAATAGTTCCGGTGAGGGTCTCCGCAAAAGCCGACTACGCGATTCGGGCAGCGCTCGAGCTTGCCGCCGCAGGCGAGGGCCCGGTGAAGGGCGAGCGGATCGCGCAGGCGCAGGAGATCCCGCCGAACTTTCTCGAGAACATCCTCGGCGACCTTCGCAACGCAGGTCTCGTTGCGAGCCGTCGTGGGGCAGAGGGCGGCTACTGGCTCGCGCGGCCCGCCGAGGAGATCTCAGTCGCCGACGTGATCCGCGCCGTCGACGGGCCGCTCGCGAACGTGCGGGGCGTTCGCTCGGAGCAGGTTGTCTACACCGGCAGTGCCGAGCGGCTGCGGGACGTCTGGGTCGCAGTCCGGGCGAGCCTCCGCAGCGTCCTCGAGCAGGTGACGCTCGCCGACCTCGCGCGCGGTGAGTTGCCGCCGGAGGTCGCGGCGCTCGCCGCCGACCCGGACGCCTGGCAGCCCCACTGACCTGAGCCGTGTTCCGGCTCAGGTCGCGAAGGTGGTCTCGCGCGTCGGCCGCACGTAGACGATCTGACCGTGCTCAAGCTCGAGATGCTCCGCCTGGTCACGCGTCAGCTGCACCGCGATCGGCTGGCCGTCGTCGCGCGTCAGCTCGGCGCGAACCTCGAAGCCGAGATGAACGATCCGCTCGACCATCGCCTCGCGCGTTGAGCCGTTCGGCTCGAGAACGAGCTCGAGGTCGTGCGGGCGCACCCACGAATCGCCGAAGTGATTCGCCTGGCCGACGAACGACATCACGAACTCGTTCGCCGGTGCGTCGTACAGCTCGCGCGGCCCGGCGACCTGCTCGACGCGGCCGCAGTTCATGACGACGACCCGGTCGGCCACTTCCATCGCCTCCTCCTGGTCGTGCGTCACGAACACCGTGGTCGTGTGCGTCTCCTCGTGCAGGCGCCGCAGCCAGACCCGCAGCTCGGCTCGCACACGTGCGTCGAGAGCGCCGAACGGCTCGTCGAGCAGCAGCACCTTCGGCTCGGGCGCGAGCGCGCGGGCGAGCGCCATGCGCTGCCGCTGCCCGCCGGAAAGCTGAGCGGGGTAGCGGTTGCCGAAGCCGGTGAGCTGCACGAGCTCGAGCAGCTCGGACACGCGAGCGCGGATCTCGTCTTTCGGCCGCTTGCGCACGGCGAGGCCGAAGGCGATGTTCTGACGCACCGTCATGTGCTTGAACGCGGCGTAGTGCTGGAACACGAAGCCGACTCCGCGCTTCTGCGGCGTCAATTCGGTCGCGTCCTTGCCCGCGAGGCGAATCTCGCCGGTGTCGGGCCACTCAAGCCCCGCGACGATGCGCAGCAGCGTCGACTTGCCGGAGCCCGACGGCCCGAGCAGGGCTGTCAGCGAGCCGCCGTCGACCTCGAGCGACACGTCGTCGACTGCCTGGAAGGTTCCGAATCGCTTCGACACGTTGCGGATCTCGATCGACATCAGCGCGCCTCCTCTTTGGGCTTCAGCAGCGTCATGGTCAGGAGAACGACCACGGACAGGGCCGCGAGCACGAGCGCGATTCCGTACGCGCCCGACTGGTTGTAGTTGTCATATGCGTCCTGCACGCGCAGGGTCGCCGTCTCGGTCTGGCCCTCGATGTGCCCAGAGACGACCGCGACGGCGCCGTACTCGCCGAGGCAGCGGGCTGTCGTGAGCACGACGCCGTAGATGACCGCCCAGCGGATCGACGGCAGCGTGATCCGCCAGAACGTCTGCCAGCCGGTCGCACCGAGGGTGCGCGCGGCCTGCTCCTGCTCGTCGCCGATCTCGCGGAGCGTCGGCACGACCTCGCGCGCGACGAACGGGAGCGACACGAAGATGGTGGCGATCACCATCGACGGCAGCGCGAACAGGATCTGCGTCCCGTGGCTCGCGAACCAGGCGCCGAACCAGCCGGTGCGGCCATAGAGCAGGAAGAGTGAGAGCCCGACGACGACCGGGGAGATCGCAAGCGGCAGGTCGACGATCGCGTTGACGATGCCGGCGCCGGGGAACCTGCGGCGGACGATCGCCAGTGCGCACATGATCCCGAAGACCGTGTTCAGCGGAACCGCGATCAACGTGATGATCAGCGTCAGCTTGAACGCGTGCACCGTGTTCGGGTCCGAGAGGGTCGTCCAGATGTGCCCGGCGCCGCCTTCGAAGGCGCGCCAGAACACCATCGAGAGCGGGCCGACCAGCACGAGTAGCAGGTAGCCCAGCGCGACGAAACGGAGGGTGTATTTCCTACGCACGCTCGTGCCTCGTCGCGAGGAAGCGCAGGCCGCCGATCGAGAGCAGCAGCGCGAACGAGATGGCGAGCATCACGACCGCCACGGCTGCGGCACCGGCTTGGTCGCCGCCCTGGATGTGGAGGAAGACGAAGACCGACGCGACCTCGGTCTTGAACGGCTGGTTGCCTGCGACCAGCACGAGCGCGCCGATCTCTCCCACTGCACGCGCGAACGCGAGCGCGACGCCGGAGAGGATGCCGGGGAGGATGTTCGGGAGCACGACGCTGCGAAAGATGCGCAGCTCGCCGGCGCCGAGCGAGCGGGCTGCCTCTTCGGCCTCGAGGTCGAGCTCGAGCAGAACCGGCTGCACCGTACGCACGACGAACGGCAGCGTGACGAAGAGCAGCGCGAGCACGATCGCCGTTCTTGTGAACGCGACGTTGACGCCGACGGGTGACCTCGGCCCGTACAGCGCGAGGAGCGTCAGGCCGGCGACGATCGTCGGCAGCGCAAACGGCAGGTCGATGAGCGAGTTGACGGCGTGCTTGCCTCGGAACTCGTCGCGCACGAGCACCCACGCGGTGATCGTCCCGAGCACCGCATTCACGAACGAGACGATCACGGCCGTCCCAAGGCTGAGCTTGAGTGCTGCGACCGCCTCCGGCGAGCTCGCGACCGACCAGAACTGCTGCAGACCGTCCTTCCGCGAGGCCCAGATGAGGGCTGCGATGGGGAGGACGACCATCGCCGAGAGAAACGCGGTCGTAAAGCCCAGCGAGAGGGCCGCAGCAGCGGCCCCCTCACCTGGATGACGTCGTGATCGGCGCTGGAGCGGCGCCGGGAAGGCGGTGCTAGCCAGTCGTCGGCCCTCCGACGGCTTGCTCGATCTTCGCCATTCGGCCGGTGTTCGGCTTGAACCACACCTTGTCGGCGTTGCGCCAGCCGCCGATGATCTTGTCATCGACCTTGAAGATCCCGGGACGCGAGGGGAACTTGTCTGCGACCAGCTTCGCGATCTTCGGGTTGACAGGCCTGAACCCGTACTGCGCGAAGAGGGTCTGAGCGGCGTCACCCTTGACGAAGCGAATGAAGCGGTTGGCGACATCCTTCGACGAGCTCGACTTGGTGACCGCGATCGGCAGTTCGATCAGCATCGACTGGCGCGGGATCACGTACTGGATGTCCTGGCCGTTCAGCCGCGCGTTCAGAGCTTCGCTCTCGTAGGTGATCAGGACGTCGCCCTTGCCCGCGAGGAATGTGTTCGTTGCGTTGCGACCCGACGTGTCCTGCGAGACGACGTGCTTGAAGAGTTGCTGCACATAGGCAGTCGCCTGCTTGTCCGTCTTGCCGAGTCGACGCTCGGCGCCGTAGGCGGCGAGGATGTTCCACTTCGCCGAGCCTGAGCTGAACGGGTTCGGCGTGATCACCTGCACGCCCGGCTTCGTCAGGTCGGCCCAACCCTTGATGTGCTTGGGATTGCCGTTCCGGACGGCGAAGACGACGACCGTGTCGGCGCCGATACCGCCGTAGCTCTGGTGGTTCCAGTTCGAGTCGACGAGCCCCGCGTCGACGAGCAGGTTCATGTCGTCGCCGGTCGACAGGAAGAGGATGTCGGCCTTCAGGCCGTTCGCAACGGCGCGTGCCTGGTCGGTCGACGCGCCGTAGGACTGGCTGAACGACGCATCCTTGCCGTCCGGCGTCTGCTGCCAGGCCTGGATGATCTTGCCCATCACCGCTTTCGGGGTGGAGTAGCCGACGAGTGAGAGGTTCGTCCCGCTCACGGCACCGGCGGCGGTCGCGGCGAGCGCGAGCGCCGCTGCCGCCGCGGCGAGGGGTGCTGCTTTGTGTGCTTTGTTCATTGGCATGGTGCACAAATACCATAATGAAACGTGATGCGTCAAATAAGCGCTGATGCGAGGTGGCAGGTTTCACGGCCGCCGCCGGAGAAAGGGAGCACCGATGAGATTCCGGCCTGGAGCGCGCCTCGACCCGTCACAGGTGCAGGACCGGCGCGGGGGTGGCGGCGGCTTCGGCGGAGGGCCGATCGTGCTCGGCGGAGGCGGCCTCAGCGTTGTCGGGATCATCGTCTACGTGCTCTTCGCCCTGCTCGGAGGCGGCTCCGGTGGGACATACGGAAGCCTCGACGGCCAGACCGCGGGTCAGGCGCAACAGTCACTCGCCGGCTGCCGAACGGGCGCCGACGCAAACGCGCGCCAGGACTGCCGGATCGTCGGCGACGTGAACAGCGTCCAGGCCTACTGGCGCGGCTGGTTTCGCTCGCACGGCAAGACCTACACGCCCGCAGAGACGGTGTTCTTCACGGGCTCCACCGGCACTGGTTGCGGCACCGCCTCGACCGATGTCGGGCCGTTCTTCTGCCCGGCAGACAAGAACGTCTACATCGACCTCGGCTTCTACCAGGAGCTGCACGACCGCTTCGGCGCCCGTGGCGGCCCGTTCGCGGAGGCGTACGTGATCGCCCACGAGTACGGCCATCACGCGCAGGACGAGCTCGGTGACCTGAAGACCGGCGGGGCGCCGGGCGCGCAGGGGCGATCGGTGCGCACCGAGCTCCAGGCCGACTGCTACGCCGGGGTGTGGGCGCGTCACGCGGTCGCCACGGGCTACATCGTCGACCTGACGAAGACCGACATCACCGACGGGCTCGACGCGGCGGCTTCCGTCGGCGATGACCGAATCCAGTCACGAACGCAGGGCCAGGTGAATCCGGAGACCTGGACGCACGGCTCCTCCGCACAGCGGCAGAAGTGGTTCCTGCGCGGCTATCAGCGGGGCGAGCCGACGGGCTGCACCACCTTCACCGGGACCGTCTGACCGCGAGGTCGTACTAGGCGCCGACGCGCTCGGCCGCGCGCAGGCCGCGCAGCGCCCAGATGCCGAAGAAGGCAAGCAGCCCCGCGGCGACGGCGAACGCGGCCCCGACCTGCGTCGGCTCACCCTCGATGAAGCCGCGGCCCGACTCGAGGATGAACGTCAGTGGATTCAGGCGCGCGACCGCATGGATCCAACCGCTCAGCAGGTGCAACGGCACGTACACCGGCGCGAGGAAGAGCGCCATGAAGACCGGCGTCTGCATCAGCGGGCCGGCCTGGATCGAGCGGAATCGCATTGCGACGCCGCACGCCCAGAGAAGCCCGATCTGGTTCACGAAGACGGCGAGCACGATCAACCCGAACAGGTCGACGCCGTTTCCGCCCACCTGCATCCCGGCAACGAGCGCGACGATCGTGAGGACCACGACGATCATCAGCCACCGGACGAGCGCGGCGATCGCGTAGCCGAGGATGATGCCCCCGCGATAGGGAGCCGCGACAAGGAGCCGACGGGCGAATCCGCGCTCGAAGTCGCGCGCGATGCCGAAGCCGGCGAACACACCGCCGAAGACGGCCGATTGGAGCAACACGAACACGAACTGGAATGCGGTGTAGCCGCCGTGGAAGTCGAAGCCGGGTACATGCCGCAGACGCGAGAGGCCACCGGCGAACGCCAGGAAGTTCATCAGCGGGAACAGCATCGGCGGCAGGAAGAGCGACGGGTTCTTGAAGAGAATCGTCAGTTGGCGATACGCCAGCGCGAGCGCGACATCGAGGCGGCCCTTCATGTGCGCGTCATCCTCACCTTCAATTGGCGCACGGCGAGCGTCATCGAGAGCGCGATCAGGCCGAACGTGAACGCGAATCCGAGTAGCAGCGCTTGCGCGTCCCAGCCGACGATCACCAGCGAGCGCAGCGCCTCGATCATGTAGCTGACCGGGTTGATCGTCGCGAGGTCGCGGAACCAGCGCACCTCGATCAGGTTGCGCGGCAGGTTCATGCTCGAGATGAAGAGCACGAAGAAGAGCAGCGGGAATTGCGACTGCACCCCTTCGCCCGAGCCGGTGCGCAGCGCGATCCACAGGCCGAGCGTGCCGAACCCGACTGCAATCAGCAGCGCGAAGACGAGGATCAGTGCAGCGCCGCCGACACCAGCGTCAATGTGCACGCCGGCGGCCAGTCCGACTCCGAGATACAGGCACGCCTGTACGGCGCCGAGCCCGAGGGCGCCGCCGATCTGGCCGAGCAGCAGTGCGGACCCGCGCACCGGTGTGAGCGCGAGCCGGTTCAGGAAGCCGGTGTCGATGTCCCGGGCGAGATCAGTGCCCGCGATACCCGAGGCGAAGAGTGCGCCCTGCATGAACGAGAACGGCAGGAAGAACGCGAGGAACGAATGCGTCGGAAAGCCGGGCAGGTGCGTCGCGGCACGCAGGCCGTTCGAGTTCACCGCCATCAGCATCAGCGGGAACGTGAGCGGCGGGATGAAGACGCCGGGCTGCCGCATCGTGCGAACGAGTGACCGCCGAGCGATCAGCCACACCTGGTGGGGGACGACCATCTGCACCCGCCGTCGCTAGCTCTCTTCGGAGCCTTCGAGCGTGTGTCCCGTTTTCGCGAGGAACACGTCGTCGAGCGTCGGCTGGTGCAAGTTGATCTCCGCAGCGCGCACGTTCTCGGTGTCGAGGGCGCGAATCACCGCCGGCAGGTCACCGTGGCCGTTCATCTGCACTGCGAACGCTCCCGGCCGCGCGGCCGTCTCCTCCCCGAAGCGCTCGAGCAGCCCGCGCAGCCGGCCGAGATCGTCGTGGCGCTCCGGAACCACCTCGACGGTCGGCTTTCCGATCTCGGCCTTCAACTGGGCTGGTGTCCCCTCCGCGACGATCTTGCCGTGATCGATGATCCCGACCCGATCAGCAAGGACGTCAGCCTCTTCGAGGTACTGGGTCGTGAGGAAAACAGTCACGCCCTCGTCGCGTGCGAGCCGACCGACCTCTTCCCAGAGTGCGGAGCGGCTCTGGGGGTCGAGTCCGGTTGTCGGCTCGTCGAGGAAGAGAATCGACGGATCGTGAATCAACGCGAGTGCAAGATCGAGGCGGCGCTTCATCCCGCCGGAATAGGTGCGCACCTTGCGGTCGGCCGCCTGCGTCAGTCCGACCCGGTCGAGCAATGTGTCGAGCAACCGCTTGCGAGCATCGCCCTTGATGCCATGGAGCGAGGCCTGAAGTCGCAGGTGCTCACGGCCCGTCAGGAACGGATCGAGGGCCGCTTCCTGGAGTGCCGCGCCGATCGATGACCGCACCTTCGGCCCGTCGCGCACGACGTCGAAGCCCGCAACGGTGGCCCGGCCGGAAGTGGGCGGGAGGAGCGTCGTGAGCATGTGAACTGTCGTCGACTTCCCGGCGCCGTTCGGGCCGAGAAACCCGTAGATCTGGCCGGGCTCGATGTGCAGGTCGATTCCATCGACCGCCCGGACGTCCTTGAACTGGCGAACGAGGCCCTCGACCTCGATTCCGTGCCGGCCATTGCGCTCACCCTTGCCTGCTGGCGTCATATAGGAGAACCTATCGACCGGGGGCTCGCAACCGGCCCCGCGGCCAGCTACACTTGAGGGCGCAACTATGACGACGACAGCCACCACTCCGCCTCCGCAGCTGCTCGATTCCTGGGTCTCCTTCTTGCGCGCCCACGCGGCAATCACCCGCGAGCTCTCGGCGCAGCTGCAGCGCGAGCACGGCCTGACGCTGAACGACTACGAGGTGCTGCTGCACCTCTCGCATTCCGAGGACAAGATGATGCGCCGCGTCGACCTCGCGAGCCGGATCCTGCTGACTGCGTCGGGAATCACTCGCCTGCTCGAGGGCCTCGAACGCTCTGGCTTCGTCGGCAAGGAGACGTGCGACTCGGACGCGCGCGTTTCCTACGCGAAGCTGACCGACGCCGGCTCGCACAAGCTGCGCGAGGCCGCGGTGACGCATCTGCGCGGCATCGACGAGCTCTTCACGAGCCGCTACGCGGGCTCGGAGCTTGCGACGTTGGCCGAGCTGCTCTCGCGGCTGCCGACGACCGGTGAGGCCTGCAAGTCGCCCGGCCCGCCCTGTAGCTGAGCGTCCGCCCCCTTCATGTCCTTCGCGAGGCGGCGGAACGGCCCGTCGACCGCGAGCAGGTCTTCGAACGTGCCGCTCTGCGAAATGCGTCCGTGCTCGATGACGAGAATCTCGTCGGCGCGCCTGACCGTCGCGAGGCGGTGGGCGATGATGATCGACGTGCGCCCGCGCAATAGCCGGTCGAGCGCGTTCTCGATCAGGACCTCCGTCGGCCGGTCGATATTCGAGGTCGCCTCGTCGAGGATCAGGATGCGCGGGTCGGCGAGAAGCGCGCGCGCAATCGAGATCAGCTGCCGTTCGCCCGCCGAGAGGCCCGAGCCACCCTCGCGCACCGTGTGCTCGAGGCCTCCATCGAAGCGGCGAGCCACGCGGTCGACGCCGACCGCATGTGCGACGTCCTCGACCATCTCGTCGGTGGCCTCCGGGCGTGCAAACCGGATGTTGTCGGCGATCGTGCCCGCGAACAGGAACGGATCCTGAAGGACGACGCCGAGTTGGCGGCGATACGCGCGCAGTTCCAGCGAGCGAAGGTCGTGCCCGTCGACGAGGATCGCGCCCTCGTCGGGGTCGTAGAAGCGCCCGACGAGCTTCGCCGTCGTCGACTTGCCGCCGCCCGACTCGCCGACGAGCGCGAGGCAGCCGCCCGGCGGCACATGGATGTCGATCGAGTGCAGGACCGGCTCGCGGCCATAGGCGAACGTCACGTTCTGGATGCGCAGGTCGCCCTCGATGCGGTCGGGCTTGCGCGAGGCAGCGTCGTCGTGGATCTCGGCCTCGGTGTCGAGGACCGTCGTGATCTTCTCCATCGCAGCGCCAGCCGACTGAACCTGCCCGTAGAGGTCGGACAGCTCCTGGAGCGGCTGGAAGACGAGGTTCAGCAGGAATACCGACGAGACGAGCGTCCCGATCGTCAGCGACCCGTGCGTCAGCATCTGACCACCGACCCAGAGGACGGACGCCATCGCGACGATTCCGAGGAACTCGATCCCGGGGAAGAAGAGCGAGTTCAGCCATTGCGCGTGGGTGTTCGTCCGGCGGTTGGCATCGTTGGCGCGATCGAATTCGTCGAGAAATGCACGCTCGCGGTTGAACGCCTGGATGACCGCCATGCCGGAGACCGATTCGGCGATCTGCGCCGTCAGCGACGAGATCGTCTCGCGGACGCGCAGGAACGCAGCGTGTGAGCGCACCTGGAACCAGCGGGTGAGCACGAGCGTCGGCGGCAGGATCACGAGGGCCACGAGCCCGAGGCGCCAGTCGAGGACGAACAGCCCGATGATCGCGGCGATCAGGGTCAGGGTGTTGACGACGAGCGTGGTCAGTCCCTGCGACAGGACATCCGAGAGCGCGTCGACGTCGGAGGTGAGGCGGGAGATGATCCAGCCGGCCTTCTGCTGCGAGAAGTAGCGCAGCGACAGCGTCGTCAGGTGGTCGAAGAGGTCTTCGCGCAGGCCGAGCACGACGTCTTGCCCCACGCGCGCGAGCCCACGTACGAGCGTCGTCTGCAGCACCCATGCGAGGGCGTTGATGCAGAGGTAGACGATGACGTCGCGCGTGAGGCGGCCGCGGTCGTGCGCCCGCATGCCCTTGTCGATTGCGTCCTGCACGATCAAGAGGGCTGTGACCGGAGCCGCGGCGGACGCGATGCCGACGACCGAGAGCAGCGCGACGCGCAGCCGGCGACCCACGAGGTAGCGGCTGAGGCGGGTGAGCCCGACTCTATGCTTACGCGGCAGCGGAGATCTCCTCTCCGAAAAGTGCCGCGAACACGCCACCCTTGGCGAGGAGCTCCGTTGGCGTGCCGGACTCGACGATCGTCCCTTCGTCGAGCACCACGGCCCGGTCGGCGACCTCGACGGTCGAGAGACGCTGCGTCGCGATCAGCACCGTGCGGCCCGCAAGCGCGGGGCGGAGGTTCTCGACGAGGTGGCGCTCGGTCTGCGTGTCGACCGCTGACATCGGGTCGTCGAGCACCACCACGCGCGCTCCTGCGACGAGCGCCCGCGCGAGGGCGACCCGCTGGCGCTGACCGCCGGAGAGATTCACGCCGCGCTCGCCGATGAGCGTGTCGTAGCCGTCCGGCAGTTCCGCCGCGAAATGTGCGACCCCTGCCGCTTCGCAGGCTGCGACGACCTCGTCCCACGGGGCATCGGGCCGGGCCGCGGTCAGGTTGTCGCGCAGCGGGATCGAGAAGAGAATCGGCTTCTGCGTCACGATCGCGACCGCCGCGCGCAGGTCGGCGACCGCGAGGTCGCGGGCGTCGGTGTCGCCGACGAGCACACGCCCGCTTGTCGGGTCGTAGAACCGTGGCAAGAGGTTGAGCAGGGACGTCTTGCCGGCCCCCGTCGGACCGCAGACTGCGATCACCTCGCCCGGCGCGAGCTCGAGGTTCACGCCCGAGAGCACCTCCGAGCCGGAGCCGTAGCTGAAGTGGACGTCCTCGAAGCGCACCGAGAGGCCACCGGTCGCCGGCAGCTTGACCGGCGCTGCCGGCTCGGGGATCGACTCGATGCCCTGAAGCCACGCGAAGCTGCGCGACGCGGACGCGGTCGCCCGCTGCGCGAGCGAGAGGATCCAGCCGAGTGCTTCGAGCGGCCAGACGAGCTGAAGCAGCAGTTGGTAGAAGAGGAAGAATTCGCCGTAGGTGAGCGTCCCGCCGATCACCTTGCGTCCGCCGAAGAGAACGACTGCGCCGATCGAGAGCGTGGGGAGGAAGAGCAGGCCGGGCAGGAACGCGGCCTCGACCCGCGCCTGGCGCAGCACTCCGTCGCGTACCGCCTCGGCCTTGCGCGCGAAGCGCTCCTGGACGTCGTCCTCGCGGCCGAACGCCTGCACCATCTCGATGCCGACGACTGCCTCGTCGGCGGCCTCGGTCACGTCTGCTTTCAGTTGCTGCACCTGGCGCGAGATCGGCATCACCTTGCGCGCGAACGAGAACGCGAGCACGAAGACGGCCGGCATCGCGACGAGCGCGATCGCCGCGAGTGTCGGGTTGACGAGGAAGAGCACGACGGCGATCCCGCAGATCATCATCAGCGACTGAAGGCCCTGCGTCATGCCCCAGCCGATGAAGTACCGCACCGGATAGAGGTCGTTCGTCGCACGTGAGACGACCTGCCCGGTGGCGTGCCGGTCGTAGAACGCGCGCGGATAGCGCAGGTACGCCTGGTAGAGCAGCTCGCGCATCCGCGCCTCGACCCGGATGCCCGTGCGGGCCGTCGCGTACCGGCGCGTGAAGTTCAAGATGAAGCGCGCGAGCGCGAGCAGCAGCACCGCGACGAGATACGGCCAGAGCGCCTTGCGGTGACCGTTCGTGGGCGCGATCGAACTGTCGATCGCGTGGCGAACGACGATCGGGATCGCGAGCGACAGGCCGCTGTAGACGAAGGCGCAGACAAGCCCGACCGTGACGAGGCGCCATTGCTCGCGCCAGAGGCGGGCTAGCCCCTTCGCCGTCGGCCAAAGGCTGAGATCCGGAGGATCGACGGAGAGGAACCGCTTACTCACCACGGGAGGCTACCAGCCGCGCCCCGATTCATTAACGAGGTTAAGAGGTTGACGGAGGGGTCCGGCACACCACACGCGGCGTGCCGGACCCCTCGCTTTCGTCAGAAGCCCCGATCCTCCGGCAAGGATCCGGTGGGCGTCTCGAAGTACGGATCGGCCCCGTCGGGATCGATCGTCGTCGCGCCGTCGCTCGCAAAGAATGTCGCGATCTGGTTCTGCGCATCCATTGCGAAGGGCTCCCCGTTTCCCGTGATGTTGGTCAGGAACGTATGCGGGTTCAGGCTCGTGTTGAAGTCGACGTGAGCCTTGTCGTTGCGGAAGAGCGTCGCACGCGACGCGAGATCCCCAGCCCGGATCACCCTCGTCGCGGTCGGATTCGGGACGGTCTGATCTCCACGGGCGAACTGGAAGATGATCGGCATCGAGATGTGCGGCGCCCAGCCCTCCGGGTTGCCGGGCTGCTGCGCCCACTCCGAGTTGTCGATGTACTCCTGGATCGCAGCCGCGCCCGGAGTCGTGTCGATCACGGCCGGGAGGTTCCGGAGCGGCTCGTTCTCGACGAAGTTCGTCGGGAAGAGCGGGTTGTTCGGGGTGATCCCCGGGTTGAAGAGCGACGGCGTCCGCGTCACGAGGGCGTTGCCGACAAGCGGTCTGAAGCTCGGCGAGATGCGTGCGATCTCGACGATCGGACCGCCGGCGACGTTCGTGACACCGGCGCGGATCGTCGGTTCGAGGCCGAGAATCTCCACGCCGTAGATGCCGCCGAAGGATTGACCGGTGTAGTAGATCCGCGAGGTGCTCAGGTCGGGAGACCCATCGCCGTCGACATCGACACCGGGGCTCGCCTGCAACATGTGCACCAGGGTCACCAGGTCGAACACGGTCTGGCGCAAGCCGTCGCTGTTCGAGATGATCGACCCGTCGGCGGCGTTGACGCCTTCGGTCGACAGGATCGCGGTGTTGCCGTCTTGGTCGATCCCCCGACCGCCGGCCGTGAACGTCTCCGTCGTCGCGCCCGCGCGAGAGACGGTGTAGGTGCTTCCCGCGCCGAATCCGTGCCCGACGACGTTGATCGCGATCGTCGCGATACCCGAGTTCGCCAGGGACGACGCCACTGCCCACGGCGCGCCGTTCATCGAATCGCCGAAGCCGTGACCGAAGATCGCCACGGGCCAGCCGTTCGGAGGCTTGTTCCCCGCCGGCATGAACAGCGTGAACACGAGCTGGTTCGTGCTCTGGACCGCAGGCACGCCGGTCTTCGTCCCGAGCGGCGGGATGAACTGCGATCCGTTCTCATAGTCGGGCGCGGCGAACGAGCCGTATGCGACTGACGCGACCTTGCCCGGGAAGTTCGTTGGGATGAACTGCAGGGCCGCCGGGCCGGCGAGGGTCGTCGTCGAGATCCCCCCTGCCGCAGTCACCTGCGCGTTCCACTTGATCGTCAGGCTCGGCGTGACCGGGAAGACCGTCCGGCTTCCGTCGGGTGCGAGATTGAAATTCGGGACAGGCGCGGGCGCCGACCGGATCTGGTCGCGGATCTTCTCCGAGATCGCGGTGACGCTTTGCGTGGTGAAGAGGCTTGCGTCGGCGACGTCATCCGGCGACACGCCCGCGGCGAACGCCGAGTTCAGCGCGTCGAGGACGGCCTTGCGATACGCCTTCCTGACGGGATCCTTCGTCTGGCCGAAGTTCAGGTCGTGCTGGAAGGTCGGTGCGACCGGGTCGCCGTTCACGTCTCGCACGCCGTCTGTGACGACGAGCAGATAGGTCGAGTCCTGCTGAAGTTGATCGTTGCTCTCGACGTAGAGGGTGTTTGTGAGCGGCTCCCAGACGGGCTGGTTGATGCCGACGACATGGTCGCCGGGCCCGACGAGGAAGATATTCGAGCTCGACACCGTGCCCAGGTCGATCGGTCCCGAGAACGGGATCGTGATGCGTGGCTGAATATTGAAGCCGTCGAGCGAGTTGAGTACCGCGTCGTCCGCACAGTCGGACGGTCGGCTGGCGCAGACCGGTAGCGCGACGTTGACCCGTAGGCCGGTCACCTGCGTGCTGTCGGCGACCGTGTCCAGGTTCGATGGAAACGGCTGCAGCGCCTTCGTACCTGCGAGCGCCGTGGCCGGAAGGGCGAGCACGACCGCGATCATTGCGAGCGTGCGGAGAAGGATGGGCATTTGCGGCTACCCCCTTGCTATTCCCCTGATGGGGCTCGGACAATCGAGCTACGGATACTGACGCATCTCCGGATTGGACCAAGCCCTACATACCGCTTCCGTGGGCGGGCGCTGAGTCGTCGAGCGTCTGGCTTCCCACCAGATTCACTCGGACGACCAGTCGCCGGGCGCCTGCGACCACTCAGGTGCTCCGAGCGACATGACTGAATCGGCTCGACGGCTCGTGGCTTCCCGAATCCAGTCTGAACGGCGGGTACTCCGGCGTCATGAGCGCGGCATACGCCCCGACACGGACGACCCAACGGTTCAGGCCGACGACAAGATCGAAAATCGTCGGTGGATATGCGCCACGGACGAGCAGCATGACCGCCGCCACAAGAACGAGGAGCCCGATGAGCCCGGAGAAGGCAACGTTCCAGTGCGGCCCTATCCATCCCAGGCCACCACCGCCGACGAGAATGCTTGCGATCAGATACTGCGGGACTCCGAGGAGCCACCATCCGATCAACGCGAATCCCTTACGGTGCTCGACGGGGTATTCGATCGTCAGCCGCGCGGGATAGTCAGGCGCCTCCGCCAGCGAGAAGGGTGGGTAGCGATCTGTTCCGAGTGCGCTGTAGCTGTAGAAGCCGACACGCCATGTCCATCGCAGCACGCCGACATTGAAGTCGAAGATGCGGCGCGGATAACGACCCGTGAACAGGATCGCGAAGAACGCAAAGCCGGTTGACACGAGGAAGCCAAGCCAGAGAAACACGAGGACCACCGCATGTGGGATCACGAGGAACCACTTCACCAGCCAGAGCCAGCGGCTGAGGTTCGGTGACAGGTCAGCTTCGAGCCTGACCTTCGTTCGATCAACCATGACTCGCTCCTTTCCGCGTTTACCGCGAGGAAGCCGATGCTGCGGCGCCTCCTGCAGCGCCGCAGCATCGGTGTTCGGAATCAGTCGTGCTCGCGCTGGCGCAGCCCGTACCTCGCGACGGCCCACGTGCCGATGGTCGCGAAGAGCGCAACAGCGACGGCTGATGGGACGCTCGAACTCGTGCCACCGGGTGTGGTGGAGGTGATGTTCGGCCCAAACATTGCGTCGAACAGCACCGCGAGCCACATCACGGTGATCGCCAGTGACGCCCACATCTCGGTGATGCGGAGCCACGCGAACCGGGTGTCGACCGAGGGCTCGTGCGGAATCACACTCATTTTCGGCCTCCTTCCTTCGGGGCAGCTTGGCACGTGTTGGCCTGGATGGCATCCGCGAAAATGCTGACCCGGATCCGTACATACCTCGTCTCGTTAACCCCAAAATGGGCTTCCGCCGCAAATCGCGATTCAGGCCGTGCGGCGACGAAGAGTCGCGGCTCCGAGCGCGAGCGCCAGCACGATTCCCCCGACGACGACCCCGACGTCCGCTGTGAACCGAGCGTCGAACGTGTTAGCGGCTGTATGGGCAAGCGCGTCGTAGGCATACGTCAGCGGCAGCGCGTCGGAGATCCAGCGCAGCCACGTTGCCATCGCGTCTCGGGATACGAAAAGCCCACACAGCAGAATCTGGGGAAAGACCATCGCAGGCATGAATTGCACCGCCTGGAATTCCGTCTGGGCAAACGCACTCACGCAGAGACCGAGCGCGCTGCCGAGGACGGCATTCGAAACGGCGAGCACGGCGACAATCCAGCGCGGTCCCTCCACGTTCAGCCCCAGCAACCCAAACGCGAGTGCAGACACGATCGCCGCCTGCACGGCGGCGAGAAGGGCGAATGCGACGCCGTAACCCGCCAGTAGGTCGAGCTTGCCGAGCGGAAGGGCCATCAACCGTTCGAGAGTTCCGGAGAGGCGCTCGCGGAGCATTGTGATCGACGTGACCAGGAACATCGTCACGAACGGGAAGAGGCCGAGTAGCGGCGCACCAACATGCTGGAAGACGGGGGAGCGCCCGGCGAACAACTCCTTGAGCAACGTTTCGAGCAGGCATGGGACGCCGATCACGAGCGCGAGCGTGCGCGGATCGCGACGGAGCTGAGTAAGGACGCGTGTCGCGACCGCAGCCGTTGCCCGGAGCCTCACGCCACTTGCTCCTCGACGAGCTGGAGGAATGCTTCTTCAAGATCCTCGGTGCCGGTGCGCGCCCGTAGCTCGTCCGGAGTACCGCGTGCGAGCAGCCGGCCAGCTCGCAGAAGCAAGAGAGAGTCGCACCGGTTGGCTTCATCCATCACGTGACTCGAGACGAGGAGGGTCGCGCCGTCATTGTCTGCCACCTCGTGAAAAAGTCGCCAGAGGTCGCGGCGCAGCACGGGGTCCAGGCCCACCGTCGGTTCGTCGAGGAGAAGCACGTCTGGTCGCCCGATCAGAGCGGCAGCCAGTGAGACCCTCGCTCGCTGCCCTCCAGATAGATGTGAGACGACGCGGTCGCGTTCCGCGCGGAGCGAGACCGCGTCGATCACACGCTCGACGGCGTCGCGGGGCGCCTCGAGTACGCGTGCGAAGAATCGCAAGTTCTCGCTGACGGTGAGGTCGTCGTACACCGATGAGGCCTGCGTCATGTAGCCGACGCGCGACCGGAGGCCCTTCGCGCCGGCCGGCTGGCCGAGGACTTCGATCTCGCCGCCGGCGACCCGTTGGACACCGGCGATCGCCCGGATCAAGGTCGTCTTCCCACTTCCGCTCGGCCCAAGCAGCCCGGTCACCGACCCGCGAGAAACGCTGCAGCTCAAGTCGTCGAGGACGACGGCTCGGCTGCGGATGACCCGCAGGCGGTCGATGCGGATTGCACTCGTCATAGTTCGGTCAGGTCGCGTCGGCGGAATGCGCCGACCGCAGCGAGCGCGCTGGCCGCGCCGATCGCGATCATTACGAGCGCGGCACCGAGACGGAAAGGCTGGCTGGGTACCAGTCCGACGTGCTGGAACGGCGTGAGGTCGACGAGCCATTTCGGCGCACCGATCAGCGAGCCGACGAGCTGCCACAGAAACGCGACTGCGACGAGCCCGTAGGCGATGCCGGTGCTGGCTCGCGGAGCGACCGCGTAGGCGAGCGCTGCGATGCCGAGAAAGAGAAGCGCGGTCGGCAGGCAGTTGGCGCCGGCTTCGAGCATCCGTGCCAGGGAGATGCTGACACCCGCCGAGGCGGCACCTGCCCAGGTCAGCAGGCCGGCAATCAAAGAGATCGCGACGGTCGCACAGGTTCCAAGCAGGAGCCTGCCGCCCAGCCAACGACGACGGCTGAGCGGCTGCGCAAGCAGCGTCTCGAGCTGATGCTCGGCTTCGGCTCGCCTGGCGGCGCCGACCTGCGCACACGCGAACACGCTGACGGCCAAGACGAAGAAGATGAACACGAAGGCGAGATAGCCCGCGGGCGTCAGGATCGATCCCGAGCCGAGCTTCGCTATCTCCCTTCGCACACTCGGAGAGACGTCCGCCGGCGAGATGCTCTTCGAGACTGCGCCGAGTAGAAACGCGAATGCGGCGACGCTGCTCGTCCACACGATCAAGCTGCCGCGCTCGCTGCGTAGCGCCTGCGCGGTCGTCGAGGAAAGCAGACCGAGGTGAGGCTTCGAGCCGTGGCTACCGGAAAGGATGCCGGTGCCGATGTCTCGGCTAGAACCGATCCATGAAGCGGCTGCGAGCAACAGCACAGTCGCCGTCACCGGAAGTAGGAGGACGAGCGGCTGCGGACCGCTGAATGGACGAAGCTGCTCGGCCCACCCGAGCGGCGTAACCCAGCGCAACCACCCCGCGCCGGTCGTGGTGTCGGCGATGACCCGCAGCGCGAACAGCAACGCGACGGTGGCGGCACCCAACTCGAGCGCGGCTAGCCGCGTCGGCGCGAGTTGGCTCGCGATCGCGCCGATGCCGACGCAGACCGGCACGACGGAAGCGGTCGCGAGGGCGAGGTACGCGGAGCCGCCGGCCGGAAGACCTCCAGCGACGAAGCCTGCAAACTCCGCCAGCCAGAGAAGTAGGACGCCCGCCACGATCGCGGCTATCGCCGACAGGTTTGCCGTCCGCCGGCCGACAACCCCGGCCAACACGAGCTCCATCCGGCCGGCGTCCTCCTCGGCTCGGAACGCTCGGACTGCGGCGAGCACGCCGAAAGCGGCGGCCGCGATCGCCAGTGTCCCGCCGACGCGCCAGGCCGTGTAGCCGCTGACCGTCAGCAGGTTGTGTGGCTCGCCGTAGAGGAGGCGGAGCCCCTTGTTGTCCGCGAAGCTGCGAGCGAACGCGAGCCGGTCGGAGACCGCCGGGTAGGCATGGCGATAACCGAACGGCTGAATGTACGCGTACACGGCGAACAGATATGCGAAGACGACCGTGCGAGTCCGGGCGTCCAGGAATGCGCGGACCGCGAGCGCGCGCGCCGGTCCCAAAGACGCACTTACGCTTGTCTCGGCCGGGCGTCGCGCCGGGCGCGTCGCGTCAGTGGCCGACACGGTCGTTCGACCCTTCGTAATGGTGGAGGAAGATCTCTTCCAGCGACGGCTCGCGACTGGTCAATGTTGCGACAGGGTGCCCAGCGAGGGCGGCGATCAGCGGGCCGACGCTGCCGGTCACCTCGAGCCGCAGTGCATTGGCGCCGGCGCTTGCGACGTGCACACCGGGGAGCGACGGGAGCTCCGGCGCCCGCCCCACAAACGTCACCTCGACCGTCTGCGCGCTGAGATGGCGGAGCTGCTCCAGCGTCCCTTCGTCGACGAGCTTGCCCTCTCTGAGGATCCCGATGCGGTCGCAGACTGCCTCGACCTCGCTGAGGATATGTGAGGAGAGGAAGATCGTTTGCCCGCGCTCCTTCGCCTCCTCGGCGCACTCGCGGAACGCCATCTCCATCAGCGGGTCGAGCCCACTCGTCGGCTCGTCGAGCAACAGCAAGTCTGCGCGGGTCGCGAGCGCCGCGATCAGCTGCACCTTCTGCCGGTTCCCCTTTGAGAGCGCCCGCACCTTCTTGCGCGTGTCGAGCTGGAAGCGCTCAACCAGCACGTCGCGGTATGTCTCGTCCGTATCGCCGTGGAGCCGCGCGAGGAACGCGAACGTCTCGGCGCTCGTGAGAGACGGCCACAAGAACGGCTCCCCCGCAACGTAGGCGACGCGTCGGTGCGCGGCGGCCGCGTCGCGCCAGGCGTCGACGCCATAGAGCTCGGCTCTGCCCGCCGTGGGCCGGTGCAGCCCGAGCAGCAGCCGGATCGTCGTCGTCTTTCCGGCACCGTTCGGGCCGAGGTAGCCATAGACCTCTCCGGCGTTCACGGTCAGCTCAAGCCCATCGACCGCGAGCGTGTCGCCGTAGCGCTTCGTAAGCGCTTCGGTGCGAATCGCCGCGTTCATCCGGCGATGTTCCGCCCTGCTGCCAACAGGTCGCGACGCATCGGTGTGATCGTGCCACTGAGCAAAGCCGCTCTCCTTCGCCGTACGACGTGCCTAGTGTGCACCCCCGCGCCGTGAACTCCATCGGCGGAGGAACGGACCGGGGTGTGGAAAGGCCGCACTCGGGCCGAGAGATCGTGGATAACCCGCATCTTTGGTGCGCAGCGCCCACGATGTCGTGCGCCCGGTGGCGGACGATGATCGTGGGCGACAAGGAGGTGGATTATGTCTTCGCTGCGGCGCATCGAATGCCAGGTGCTTCTGATCGGTCTCGCCTCGGTCATGGTTGCCGATCTCTTTCTCGACTGGCGCAGCGAGTCGACGCTCGATGCATTCGGTATCGCCGGTTCGCCCGGTCAGTCGACAGGGCTGGCTGGTTGGGGTTCTGTAGCCGTCGCATTGTTGGTCGCTTTGCTGATCATCGAGGCCGTCGATCTCGCAATCGTTAGATGGAGCACGCGTCTCGTCGATGTCGAGGCGCTTCTCGCCGTCGGTGTCCTGGTCGCGACGACCGGGGCGTTCGTTGGTTGCGCGGTGGGCGTCTCGAGCCGTGGCGTCGTCGAAGTGACGCTGAATCGGGCGGACATGTGGCCGGCGTATGTCGGTGTTGCGCTGGCTGTGCTCGTTGCGTTTGTGGCGCTCGGTCGTTCGCTGATCGAGGCTCGTGTTGGTACGTCGCAACGAAGGGTGGGGCCGGCACCTTCGACCTCCAGCCCACGTCGCCGCGGCGATCGCCTTCCCCACGGAGTTGGGGGTCACGTCGCTTCCTGACGGGCGGCATGAGAATCGCCGAATTCTTATCCAGGGTTTCAGCGACGAAGGCCCCGACTCTTTGCGCTCGTGAACGGCGGGGCGTCGACGACGCATCGCTCCACGTACATTCCCGAATGCGGTGAGCGAGATCTTCCAGGAGAGGACGCGTACGTGGAACACTTTGCCTCGAGTGACGGTGCCGCGAATTCGGCGCTGATGTGAACGAGGACACTGCGACCGTCGCCGCAAGTGATCGCGTTGCGGGGTTGGAGCCGGAGGTCGCCCTCGCGCTGTTCGGCGCAAAGCGCGGTGGCCTGACCAGCGAGGAAGCTGCTGCGGTCCGCCAGCGGACAGGCGCCAATGAGCTCGGCCGGTCCGGTCGCACCCTCCCGGCCGTGTTGCTCTCGCAGGTTCGAAGTCCGTTGCTGGCGTTGCTGTTCGTTGCGGCCGCGGTGTCGATCGGCGTCGGTGAGCGAACGTCGGGCGGGATCATCCTCGCGATCATGGCGCTGAGCGTCGGGCTTGGCGTCTTCAACGAGTTCCGCAGCGAGCAGACACTGGCCGCTCTGCGCGAGCGCACGGGCAGACGCGCGACCGCGCTGCGCGAGGGGGTGCCGTTCGAGCTGCCGGCCACCGAGCTCGTTCCGGGAGACGTCTGCGTGCTGCAGATCGGCGACGTTGTACCGGCCGACCTGCGTCTGCTGGGTGTGACCGAGCTGACCATTGACGAGGCGGCGCTGAGCGGTGAGCCATACCCGGTCGAGAAGCAGATCGCCGCAGTCCGCGACGGCGACGGCGTCGTTCACGCCAATTGCGCCTACATGAGCACGATCGTCCGTAGCGGTCGCGGTCTCGGCCTTGTCGTTGCGACGGGGATGCAGACACGGCTGGGCGCGGTTGCGGGTGGCCTGCAGGAGCGCCAGCCGCCGACCGCTTTCCAGCGTGGCTTGACCTCGTTTGCCAGCCTGCTCGCCAAGGTTACCGGCGTGCTCACGATCTCGATCTTCATCATCAACGCCGGCCTCGGCCATCCGCTCCTTGACTCGCTGCTCTTCTCGCTGGCGATCGCCGTCGGGCTGACACCACAGCTGCTGCCCGCGATCGTCACCGTCAGCCTCTCGACTGGGGCGCGGCGAATGGCGGAGCGGAAGGTGCTCGTGAAACGTTTGGTAGCGATCGAGGACCTGGGCGACGCAGACGTGCTCTTCACCGACAAGACGGGGACTCTGACGGAGGGGGAGATTCGCTACCGCGAAGCAGTCGGGCCAACCGGAGCTATCAAGCGAGACCTCAATCTGCAGGGGTTGTTCTGCAGTGAGCTTGATTTCGAGCACGGCGGTGTACCGCTCGGTAATACGCTCGACCTTGCGCTCTGGCGGAGCCTTGAGCCGAAGGTCGCCGAGGCTGAGCTTTCACGTGCAGGGTGCGTCGCCACTCTCCCTTTCACCTTCGATCGCCGCCGTACCTCGGTCGTCCTCGATCGGGACGGCAAACGGCGACTGCTCTGCAAAGGGGCGGCCGAAGAAGTGCTCGCCCGCTGCACGACGGTTCGACTACCGACGGGGGTCGAGCCGATCCCAGCGGTACGACCTCAGGTCGAGCAAACGCTCGCGGAACTGCTCGACAACGGCCATCGCATACTCGCCTTGGCCGAGCGGCCAATCGAAACGAAGGCTCGCTACGGCGAGACGGACGAGCAGCAGCTCGAGTTACTCGGCTTCCTTGTCTTCGCCGACCCGCCCAAGGCTGACGCAGCGGAGTCGATCGCTCGGTTGGAGCGGCTCGGTATCGAGTTGAAGATCCTCACCGGGGACAACGAGCGAACCGCCGCCCATGTATGCGGAGAGCTCGGCCTGGCCGTCAAGGGCGTCGCCCGTGGCACGGACATGACCGGACTCAGCGATGAGCAGCTGACGCAGCTGGTCGACGCGACGACAATCTTCGCGCGCGTGAGTCCTGAGCAGAAGGCGCTGCTTGTCGGCGCGGCGCAGGGTGCCGGCCAGGATGTCGCCTTTCTCGGCGACGGCGTCAACGATGCTGTCGCGCTGCATAAAGCCGACGTCGGCATCTCCGTCGACACCGCGGTCGACGTCGCCAAGGAAGCCGCCGATGTGCTTCTGCTCGAAAAGAGCCTGCGGGCGATCGCCGACGGCGTCGTGGAGGGCCGCCGCATCTTCGCCAACACCACCAAGTACGTCCTGATGGGCACGAGCTCCAACTTCGGGAACATGTTCAGCGCCGCCGGCGCCTCGCTGTTTCTCTCCTTCCTTCCGATGCTGCCCAGCCAGATCCTCCTCAATAACATGCTCTACGACTGCTCGGAGCTCACCATTCCGACCGACGACGTCGACGAGGAGCTGCTCGCCCGACCCGAGCATTGGGACATCGGCTTCATCCGCCGCTTCATGATCTTCTTCGGGCCGATCAGCTCGCTGTACGACTTCGCGACCTTCGCCGTCATGATCTGGGTCTTCCACGCGCACGCACCGCTCTTCAGAAGCGGCTGGTTCGTCGAATCGCTCGCGACGCAGTCCCTGGTCGTGTTCGTGATCCGCACCCGCCGTGTCCCGTTCTTCCACAGCCGACCGAGCCGGCCGCTGCTCGTAACCACCGTCGCTGTCGTTCTCGTCGGGCTGGCACTGCCCTATTCGCCGCTCGCATCCACACTCGGATTCCGCTCGCTCCCCTGGCTCTTCCTCGCCATCCTCGGTGCGATGACCGCTACCTACCTCGCGCTCGCAGAGCTTGGCAAGTCGTACTTTTACCGTCACTTGAGGAAACAAGGCACGAACTCGACTGCTGTTACACCAGCGGCAACTCGCTAACACTGGCGATCGTCGATTGCGGAGAACCCGCAGTGGTATTCCGGGCGGGACCGGAAGCGGCTCGACAAGTCGCGCGGGAAGATGAACGCATGTTCCTGCTGCTGGCGAGCTCGTCGATTTCCACTTCTGCCGCAGTCATCGTCGCGAGCTTCCTGATGATCGCTGCCGGCATGAGCAAGAAGCGACTCGGCTGGCGTAGCGTCGAGTGCCCCGTCTGCCACCATCCGCGCGGCTCGTGCACCTGCCGCTGGCTCTGACTACCTGGCCTTGTGTCGTTGCGCCGCTGCCTAGGTCCAGCGTCGCGAATCCGTGAAGACGCTGAGCGGCTTCCGTGGAAACCCTGCTGCGCTGCTTCGCTCAGCGAGCGACGCTTGGATGACAGAACAAAAAGGAGGCGTGCGATGACACGCAAGCTGGAACGGATCCTGATCGCCATCGACGACTCGCCGTCGGCGAGTGCAGCGATCGAGCAAGGGCTCGCAATCGCCGGGGACGAGGGCGCCCAGGTGATCTTCGCGCACGTCGTCTCGATCGCCGGCGAGCACTTTGTCCCAGGCGACGACAAGCCGGACCGCGTGCCCGAGAAGGCACGCACGGAACTGCTCATCGAGGCGGAGTCCAAGGCTGCCGCCGCGGGGATCGAATGCGCGACGGAGCTTCTGATCGGCTATCCGCCGAAGCAGATCGCGCTCCTCGCGGACGAGCTCGACGTCGACCTCGTCGTCATCGGCTCGCGGCACCTGACGGGCATCAAGCGGTTCCTGCTCGGCAGTACCTCCCGGGCGCTGCTCGGTGAGACCGTCCGCCCGATCCTCGTCGTGCCCGAGCCGGTGCTCGAGCCGGCACTGACGTGAAGGAGACGAACATGACCACGCGCGTTGGCATCAATGGATTCGGCCGGGTGGGCCGGTGCGCCTTTCGCTCGGCGTTCGAGAGTGGTGCGCCGATTGAGTGGGCGGCGATCAATGACGTCGCCGACGTTGGCACGCTCGCACACTTGCTGCGTCACGACACGGTCTACGGGCCGTTTCCGGGCGAGATTGGTGTTGACGGCTCGGCACTCGTCGTCGACGGGGTGAAGATCCCCGTCTTCGCGGAGACCTCGCCGGCGGCGATCCCGTGGGCGGATGTGTCGGCGGAGGTCGTCCTCGAATGCACCGGGAAGTTCCGGACGCGCGCCGAGGCCGCCGGGCACCTTGCCGCCGGCGCCGAGAAGGTGATCATCTCGGCACCGGGCAAGGATGTCGACGCGACACTTGTCATGGGCGTGAACTTCGAGAGCTACGACTCTCAGGCGCACGCGATCGTGTCGAACGCATCGTGCACGACCAACTGCCTCGCACCCGTTGCGAAGGTATTGCACGAGGGTCTCGGCATCCGCCATGGAGTGATGACGACGATCCATGCCTACACCGGCGACCAGCGGCTCGTCGACCTCCCGCACAAGGACCTCCGCCGGGCACGGGCTGCGGCGGCGAACATCGTCCCGACCTCGACCGGTGCGGCCAAGGCGATCGGGCTCGTCATCCCGGAGCTCGAGGGCAAGCTCCAGGGTTTCGCGGCCCGGATTCCGGTGCTCACTGGATCGCTCGTCGACCTGACGGTCGAGGTCGAGCGGGCGACCTCGGTCGAGGAGGTGAATTCCCTGTTCGCCGAGGCGGCCTCTCGGGAGCTTGAGGGCATCCTCTCCTACAGCGAGGAGCCGCTCGTCTCGTCGGACGTGATCAAGTCGCCGTTCTCGTCGGTCTTCGACTCCGGCCTGACGATCGTCACGGATGGGACTCAGGTGAAGGTGATCGCCTGGTACGACAACGAATGGGGCTACTCGACGCGGCTCGTCGAGCTCGCTCAGCGGGTGCTCGTGCCCGTGGCGCTCGCCGTCTGACGCGCCGGTGATTCCAGGTGACCGGCGGTCGGGGCTGAACCCCGGCCGCCGGCCGCTTACGCGCCGCGACACGACTGTGGGAATACCGCGACCCGATCCGCGGCCACGCTGATGCCGGGCGCTGTGGCCGCCGGGAGACTCAAATCGATGAGTGTCGGCGTCGAGTCCCTTCCCGCACTGCCCAGCGAGCTTCGCCCGCCGCTCACCCGCGACGAGGCCGTGCTCGAGGCCGATCGCTGTCTCGCATGCGGAGGTCTCTGGGCGGCGGCGCCGTGCACGGTGGCGTGCCCGGCTCAAGTCGACGTTTCCTCGTTTGTCGAGTCGCTGTCAGAAGGCGACGTTCGGTCCGCTGCCGAGACCATCTACGCTGAGAACATCCTCGGCGGAACGTGTGCGCGCGTCTGCCCGGCGGAGGTGCTTTGCGAGGGCGCGTGTGTACTTGCACATGAAGGACGGCGGCCGATCCAGATCGCCGCGCTGCAGCGTTTCGCGACTGACTGGGCTCTCGAGGCCGGGCAGCCGCTCCGGCCGGTTGCGCAGCCCACGGGGCACACGATCGCCGTCGTCGGCGCCGGACCTGCTGGGCTCGCGTGCGCGGGGGAGCTCGCGGCGCGAGGCCACTCGGTCACGGTCTTCGAGACACGCGACGAGGTCGGCGGTCTCGTTCGCTTCGCAATCGCGCCGTATCGCATCGAGCGTGAACCGCTTTCGGCGGAGCAGCGTGCCCTGGAAGCGCTCGGGGTTCGGTTCGAGCTCGGCGCGCCTGTGACCTGCCTCGCTCGCCTCGCCGGGTTCGATTTGGTGTTTCTCGGAGTCGGTCTTGGGAAGGACGTGCAGCTCGAGCTCCCCGGTGATGACCTCGCCGGTGTCTGGGACTCGCTTCCGTTCATCGAGGCATTGAAGACCGGTGCGCCGCCCGATGTCGGCGGAAGCGTGGTCGTGATCGGCGGCGGCAACACTGCGATCGACGTCGCACGCGAATCGCTTCGACTTGGTGCGACGAGCGTCGCGGTCGCATACCGCCGGACGCGCGAAGACATGCCGGCTTACCAATTTGAGGTCGATGAGGCCGAGGACGAAGGCGTCCGCTTCCAGTGGTGCGCACAGCCGGTGCGGCTGCTCGGTACCGACCACGTCACCGCCGTCGAGTGCCTTTCGATGCGCCCCGGCGAACCGGACGCCAGCGGCAGGCGCCGGCCTGTGGCGGTTCCCGGCACGGAGTTCGAGTTGCGCGCGGACACGGTCGTCAAGGCGATCGGGCAGCAGGCACGGCCCGAGCTCTCCGGCCGTTTCGGCGGAATCAAGCTCGCGCACGGCGACCTGATCGCCGTCGACGAATCGGGCCGGACGAGCAATCCCCGCGTGTACGCGGGCGGCGACGCCGTCGACGGCGGGGCAAGCGTCGTCGAGGCTGTCCGCCAGGGGAAGCGTGCCGCGCTTGCGATCGACGAGGGCCTCCGATGAGCGAGACGACTGAGATCCGCTGGCACGCGCGCGCCGGCCAGGGCGCGAAGACCGCGGCCCAGGTGCTCGCGCTTGCGCTGATGCGCAGCGGCAAGAGCGTGCAGGCATTCCCCGAGTACGGGCCCGAACGCCGCGGCGCTCCGCTGCGGGCTTTCACGCGCACATCCGATCGCCCGATTCGCCGCCACGACTCCATCACAGAGCCCGACCTGGTCGTGGTTCTCGAGCCGACCCTCGTCCACGAGTCTGATGTCGCTGACGGCCTGCAGCCCGGAGGGCTCGTGCTCGTCAATGCCGACGAGCCGCCCAGCGAGCTGGCCGGAGTCGCCGTGCGCTGCATTCCGGCGACGCGGCTCGCGGCGGCGGATGGCTCGGGCTTCGCCAACGTCGTCATGCTGGGCGCCGTCGCGGCCGTCCTCGGCGAGCCACCGCTCGAGTTCCTCGAGGAGGCCGCCGCGGAGCAACTCGCGCGCAAGGCGGAGCCGGCTGCGGTGCGTGCAGCCGTGCGGAAGGGATACGAATGCCTGACCACCTGAGCGAGTGGCGTGACTTGCCGGTGGGAGGGCGCGTTTCGCCCGGAACCGCGATGCAGCCACGCACCGGCGGCTGGCGCACGGGTGTCCGTCCGGAGGTCGACCTGTCGGCCTGCGTGAACTGCCTGCTCTGTTGGATCTACTGCCCCGATTCCGCGATCACGCTCGACGGCACCACATTCACGGGCTTCGACTACGACTTCTGCAAGGGCTGCGAGGTGTGCGCCGAGGTGTGCCCGGTCGCAGCGATCTCAATGGTCGAGGAACGGTCATGAAGGAGCTCCTCACCGGCGGCGAGGCGGTTGCGCATGCGATGAGGCAGATCGATCCGGACGTCGTCCCGGTCTATCCGATCACGCCGCAGACGCCGATCATCCAGGGCTTTGCCAGGTTCGTCGCGGACGGCCGCGCGCACGCGGAGCTTGTCGATGTCGAGTCCGAGCACTCCGCGATGAGCGCGGCGATCGGCTCCGCACTCGCCGGCGCACGGACGATTACGGCGACCTCATCGCAGGGGCTCGCGCTGATGGCCGAGGTCGTCTACATCGCCGCGTCGATGCGCGCGCCGATCGTGATGGCGGTTGGCAACCGTGCACTCTCCGGACCGATCAACATCCATTGCGACCACTCGGACTCGATGCTGATCCGCGACTCGGGCGTGATCCAGCTCTTCGCCGAGAACGCCCAGGAAGCGTATGACTTGATGATCGCCGCTCCGCGGATCGCCGAGCACCCCGGCGTGCTGCTGCCGGTGCTCGTGTGCCTCGACGGATTCACGATCACCCATGCCGCGGAGCCGATCGAGCTGCTCGACGACGAGGATGCACGCCACTTCGTCGGCGACTACGACCTGCCTCTTCCGCTGCTCGACGTCGGGCTTCCGGTCACTCACGGCCCGTTCGCAATGCCCGACAACTACTACGAGCTGCGCCGCCAGCAAGCTGCCGCGCTCGACTACACGCATGTCGCGCTCGAGGAAGTCGCAGAGGCCTTCATCGCGCTCTCCGGGCGCAGGCTGCAGGCGATCGAGGAGTATCGCCTGGACGGGGCCGAGCGCGTGATCGTGGCGCTCGGATCCACCGCGGGCACCGTGAAAGACGTTGTCGACGAGCTGCGCGCAGAAGGCGAGCACGTCGGTCTCGTCCGCATCTGCTCGTTCCGGCCGTTTCCAGCGGTCGAGCTCGCTGCGGCGCTCGCGGGGGTCGACACAGTGATCGTGCTCGACCGTTCTGACTCGCCGGGCGGCACACCCGCCCTCCATGCAGAGGTGGCCGCGGCGCTCTACGGCAGCGACTCCGCCCTGCACGGTCACGTCTATGGCCTCGGCGGGCGCGACCTGCATCCCGCAGATGTGCGCGACCTCTTCGCCGGCGGCCAGCCGGCCTACTACGGAGTGCGAGGTGAGGAATGTCCCGCCTGAAGACCCTCGTCCGCAACCAGAACGGCGTACCGCCATTGCGCGGCGGCCATTCGCTCTGCCAGGGCTGCGGGATCCCGCTTGTCGTCCGGACGGTACTCAGCACGATCGAGAGGCCGGTGGTCGTGGTGAACGCCACGGGCTGCCTCGAGGTGGCAACCACTCGTTATCCGACCACGGCTTGGAACGTGCCGTGGATACACGTCGCGTTCGAAAACGCCGCCGCAGTCGCGAGTGGTGTGGAGAGCGCACAGCGCGCGCTTGCGCGCCGTCAGGGGCTTCCCGCGGGTGAGGTCGCGATTGTCGTTTTCGCCGGTGACGGCGGCACCTACGACATCGGAATGCAAGCGCTCTCCGGTGCGTTGGAGCGCGGTCACCGCTTCCTCTTCGTCTGTTACGACAACGAGGCGTACATGAACACGGGCATCCAGCGCTCTGGCGCGACCCCGTTCGGCGCGAGCACGACCACGAGCCCTGCCGGCACCGAGAGCTTTGGCAAGGCGCAACGGCGCAAGGACATGACTGCGATCGCCGTCGCGCACCACGTGCCATACGTCGCTCAGGCGGTTGCGAGCCACTGGGACGACCTGAGCCACAAGGTCTCGGCGGCAGTCGCGGTCGACGGGCCGTCGTTCCTGAACGTGCTCACCGACTGCCCGGTCGGCTGGGGCCATGAGCCCCGGCTGATGCCAAGGGTCCTCGACGCCGCAGTCGAATGCCTGTTCTGGCCGCTCTACGAGGTCGTCGACGGCCGGTACACGATGAGCTACGAGCCCGAACGGCCGATCCCGGTTGCGGACTGGCTCCGGCTCCAGAAGCGGTTCGCCCATCTTCTCCAGCCAGATGCACGAGAAACGCTCGATCACATCCAGCAGCAGGTCGAGGCGGACTGGCACGACCTCATCGAGCTGTGTGCCGGGAGGTGCTCACAATGAGTGACAAGCTCGTTTTCGACTTCGATGAACGATGTGACGGGGGCCGCGAGTTGCTCGGCGGCAAGGGTCTCGGCCTCGCCGAGATGACCGCGCTCGGCCTGCCCGTCCCTGCAGGTTTCACCATTACGACCGAGGCGTGCCGCGAGCATCTCGCGCACGGCGGTGAGCTGCCCGACGCGTTGCGGGCGGAGATCGATGACCACCTCGCCGCGCTCGAGCGCCGTACCGGAAAGCGCTTCGGCGATCCGGTCGATCCACTGCTCGTCTCCGTGCGCTCAGGCGGCCCCGTCTCGATGCCCGGGATGATGGAGACGATCCTGAACCTCGGCCTGAACGACACCGCGGTTCGCCAGGCGCCTCCGGCTGCCGTGCACTTCCTGCTCGACGCGTACCGGCGCCTGATTCAGATGTACGGCGAGGTGGTGGAGGGCATCGATCCCTCGGCCTTCGCCCGCGAGCTCGAGCGACTCGAGCAACGACGTGGCGGACCGCTTCGAAACGGAGATCTTCAAGAGCTCGTCGACAGCTTCCGCGGCATCTATCTCGAGGCCACCGGCGCAGACTTTCCGCAGGATCCGCGCCGGCAGCTCTTTGCCGCGGTCGCAGCAGTGTTCGACTCCTGGAATGCGCCGCGGGCGTGTGTCTATCGCGAGACCTCCGGGATCTCGAACGACGCTGGCACCGCCGCGAACGTCGTGCAGATGGTCTTCGGCAACCGTGACGGCAGGTCAGCGACCGGCGTCTGCTTCAGTCGTGATCCAGCCACCGGAAAGCCGGGCCTCTTCGGCGAGTTCCTCGGCGAGGCCCAGGGCGAAGACATCGTCGCGGGCACGCGCACACCGGAGCCGGTCGAGCGGATGAAGCAGATCCTTCCGATCGCCTATCGGCAGCTCGAAGCGTCGGTCGCGGAGCTCGAGCGGCATTACCGGGATCTGCAGGACGTCGAGTTCACGATCGAAAGCGGTCGCCTCTTCCTGTTGCAGACTCGAGGGGCCAAGCGAACAACCACTGCCGCGCTGCGGGCAGCAGTCGACATGGAATCCGAGGGCCTGCTCACGCGGATCGAGGCGGTCCAGCGGATCGACGCGGGACAGCTGGAACAACTGCTTCATCCGACGATCGATCCGCGCGCGGACGTCACTGTCATTGCCACCGGTCTGTGCGCCTCACCGGGCGCTGCATCTGGTCTCGCAGCGTTCGACGCAGACACCGCTGCCGCACGAAGCGCCGCGGGTGAAGCAATCATCCTCGTCCGGCCCGAGACGACCGCAGACGACATTCACGGGTTGCTGCCCGCGCGCGGCGTCCTGACGGCGCGCGGAGGCATGACCTCGCACGCCGCTGTTGTCGCGCGCGGGCTCGGGAAGCCGTGCGTTGCGGGCTGTGCTGCGCTCGAGGTCGACCTCGACGAGAACATCGCGCGAATCGGTGACGTCGTCATCCGCGAGGGCGACCCGTTGACCATCGACGGGAGCACGGGTCACGTCATCCTCGGTCTCGCGCCGCTCGTCGAGCCCGAGCCGGATCCGAATCTCGCGACGATTCTCGCCTGGGCGGACGACGTCCGTCGCTTGAAGGTGCTCGCGAACGCGGACACGCCGCTCGACGCAGCACGCGCGAGAGAGAATGGGGCGGAGGGAATCGGCCTCTGCCGCACCGAGCACATGTTCATGGCCGCCGATCGGCTGCCGATCATGCGCGAGATGATCCTCGCGTTGTCGGCCGACGAGGCAGCGGCGGCTCTCGCGCGCCTCCTGCCGCTCCAGCAGTCGGACTTCGAAGGGATCTTCGCCGCGATGAGCGGTCTGCCGGTGACCATTCGCCTGCTCGACCCGCCCTTGCACGAGTTTCTCCCCGACCCCTCGGAGGTCGACGACGAGCGCACGCGCGA
>JBAQHS010000299.1:0-18595 GCA_049288455.1 Gaiellaceae bacterium
GTCTCCTGCTGCCAGCCGTACGAGACGGTGCGCAGGAGCGCAATCAGCGTCGAGGGCGAGGCGAGCACGACGCCGGTGTCGGCGCCGGCCTCGAAGAGTGCCGGGTCCTGATCGAGGGCGGCCCGGAAGAGGCCCTCGTCGACGAACATCACGACGAACTCGGGTGCGGGCGCGAATTGCTGCCAGTACCGCTTCGCGCCGAGCTTCGTGATGTGGTCGCGCACCTGTGCCGCGTGACGCGCAAGGTGGTGCTTCCGCAGCTCGACGTCGTCGGTGTCGAGCGCGGTGAGGTACGCGTCGATCGGCACCTTCGAGTCGACGACGATGCTCTTGCCGCCGGGCAGCTTCACGACCATGTCGGGCCGAAGCAGGCGCCCGGTGTCGTCGCGACCGCTCTCCTGCTCGTGGAAGTCGCAGTGCTGGATCATCCCGGCGAGCTCGACGACACGCTTGAGCTGCACCTCGCCCCACCGGCCGCGGACGTGCGGCGAACGGAGCGCAGTCACGAGGTTGCCGGTCTCCGATCGCAGGCGTTCCTGCCCTTCGGCGACGGCGCGCAACTGCTCGCCGACAACGGACACGGCCTTCAGGCGCTGCTGCTCGAGCGCCTGCGACTGGGTCTCGAAGCGTTGCAGCGTCTCCTTGATCGGCGCGAGCTTGGCCTCGGTCATCTGCAGGAGCGAGGTCTGGCTCTTCGAGAGCGCCTCACCGGCGACCGACTTGAACCGCTCCTCCCACTGCGACTGGGAGCGTTCGAGGAGGGAGATCTTCTCGACGGCCGCCGCGCGCTCGCGATCGACCGCGGCGTCCTTCGCCCCCAGGGCTGACCGCGCCCAGAGCCAGACGGCGGCTGCGCCGACGGCGATCCCGACGATGAGGAAGGCGGCTGACATGAGCCGACAAACGGTAGAGAAGGGGTCGGACGGAACGGGTGGGGCCGCCGCCGCAGGCGACCCCACCGAGGTCGGGCGGTCGAGCTAGGAGCCGGCTTCTTCTTCGCCTTGGTGATGCGGCGAGGTGTCTTCCTCGCGTTCCTCAACGCCTGTCGGGCTCGTGGCCGAGTCCGTCGGGGCGGTCACAGCCGGCTCTGCCGCGGCGGTCGTGCTGCCGCGTCCGAGCAACTTGTCCAGTAGTCCCATGGAGCCTCCCTGGTCGATGCTCGAGTATGCCCACAAAAAAATCAGCCCCGACGAGTCCGAAGACCTACCGGGGCTGAGTGCCGGATCCAGCGACTCCGAAGAGCTACCGGATCCGACGAAGCGGAAGGTATCCAGCAGCTTGAAGGTCGTCAAGGGGCCTGTGCCCCGATTCTCGCAATGAGCGAGCTTTTCACGCCGGGCACTCACGAGGGCGTGGGCGCGGGCCGGGAGAACATCCGTTCGCTCGCGTACCCTTGCCCCGAGCGATGAACGACGTCTTCGGTCCCGGCGGCGCGCTTGCGCGCGCACTTCCCGACTACGAGCCGCGGCCCGAGCAGGCGGCGCTCGCGTGCGCCGTCGAGAGCGCGCTCGCAACGGGCGAGCACCTTGTCGCCGAAGCCGGGACGGGTGTCGGCAAGAGCCTCGCCTATCTCATTCCCGCGCTCGAGTCGGGACAGCGTGTCGTCGTCGCAACGGCAACGAAGGCGCTCCAGGAGCAGCTGCTCGGCAAGGACGTGCCGGTCGCGGCGGCCGCCGTCGGCCGGGCGATCGACGTCGTCGTCCTGAAAGGGCGGCAGAACTACCTTTGCCGGAGGCAGCTGCAGGGCTTCCAGCCGTTCCTGATCCCCGAGGGCCGCGACGGGCGGGCGTGGGAGGCGATGCAGTCGTGGCTCGACGAGACCGAGACCGGTGACCGTGCCGAGCTCGACGTCGAGCCGTCGGATGTTCTCTGGGCAGAGCTTGCGGTCGGCGCGGACCGGTGCTCGGGCCGCCGCTGCCCGTTCGTCTCGAGCTGTTTCGCCGAGGCGGCGAGGGAACGGGCGAGCCAGGCCGACCTCGTGATCGCAAACCACGCCCTGTATTTCGCGCACCTCGCGTCCGGCGGGGGCGTCCTGCCGGAACATGACGCCGTCGTCTTCGACGAGGCGCACCGGCTCGAGGAGTCGGCGGCGTCGTGGCTCGGTGGGCGCATTTCGCGCGCCGGCCTGCGGCGGCTCGCGCTCGACGTCGAACGCGCCTGCCGCGAGGCACAGAAGCCCGTGCCCGGCCGGCAGGTCGACCGCGTCGAGCGTGCGGGTGACCGGTTGCTCCGCGCGGTTGCACCGCCTGCTGGGCGCAAGCGGCTCCGCGAGACGCCGGCCGAGCCGGCGCTTGTGCTCGTCGACGCCTTGCACGACCTCGCCGACGCGCTCGCCGGTGAGGGCGAGGATCTGGACGGGTTGTCACGGCGCGCCCTCGGCATGGCGTTGCAGGTCGAGGCCTGCCTCGAGCCGAGTTCGCTCGAGCGGGTCGTCTGGGCTGAGCCCGATGCGCTTGCGTGGGCGCCGATCGACGTCTCGTCGGAGTTGCGCGAGCGGCTCTGGGAAGACGGCCCCACCGCGGTGCTCGTGTCGGCGACACTCACCACCGGCGAGGACGCGGGATTCGTTCGCAGCCGTCTCGGGCTCGAGCACGCGCGTGAGGCGATCGTCGGGTCGCCGTACGATTTCGGCGAGCAGGCGCTTCTCTACCTGCCGCGAGCGATGCCCGACCCACGAAGCGACGGCTTCACGCAGCGCGCAGCCGAGGAGATCGTGTCGCTGCTGACGCTTTCTGCCGGTCGCGCGCTCGTTCTCACCTCGAGCTACCGCGCCCTCGATGCCTACCGCGAGCACGTGCGTGGACGCGTGCCGTTCGACGTGCTCGTGCAGGGTGAGGCTCCGCGGGAACGGCTGCTCGAGCGGTTTCGGACGGAGGTCGACTCGGTTCTGCTCGCGACGTCGACGTTCTGGCAGGGCGTCGATGTGCCGGGGGAGTCTCTGTCACTGCTCGTCATCGACAAGCTTCCGTTTTCGGCGCCCGGTGATCCGCTGCACGAAGCGCGCTGCGAGGCGATCGCGGAGGCCGGCGGTGACTGGTTCCGCGATTACGCGCTGCAGACCGCGATGCTGCAGCTCCGGCAGGGCTTCGGCCGGCTGATTCGCAGCCACGCCGATCGTGGGGTCGTGGCGATTCTCGACCCGCGCCTCCGCACTCGCGGCTACGGCCGTGCCTTCATCGCGGCGCTCCCGCGCTGCCCCGTCGTCGAAGACCCGGCGGCCGTCGCGGCATTCTTCGGCGGCAACGTCGCCGTATCCGCTTGAATACCGGCCCGTGCCTCCCAAGAAGAAGCCACGCACTCCGCCGCCGCCGCGCCGCGTGCAGGCGCCGAAGGCCCGCCCCGGTGGGGCGAAGCCGCGCGAGACGATGGCCCCGAGCGACCTTGGGATGCGCCAGCGGGCGATTCTCTACGGCTTCGCCGGACTCGGTGTTGTCGCCCTGATCGCAGTGATCGCGGTCTTCGCGCTCGGCGGCGGCTCCTCGAGCGGTGCGAAGAGCGCAATCGATGCGATCCGCGCCGATGGTTGCCAGTTCACGACGTACCCGGCCCTTGCGCGCACACCGCACTACACGACCCTGACGCCGAAGCCGCCGCCGCAGTGGAACTCATTCCCGCCCTCGAGCGGGCGCCACTACTATCAGCCGCTCATCTTCGGGCAGTACGACCAGCCCGTGGTCGAGATCCAGGCCGTGCACAACCTCGAGCACGGGGCGATGATCCTGCAGTACGGCAACAAGGTCCCCCAGGCGCAGATCGATGCGATCACGGCCTGGTATCGCAAGGATCCGAACGCGTTGCTCGTCGCGCCGCTGCCGGCGCTCGGCGCGAAGGTCGCGATGACGGCGTGGACGCGCTGGTCGGAGTGCACCGGCTTCAACCAGAAGGCAGCGAACTCGTTCCGGACGGCGTTCCGCTACCAGGCGCCCGAGAAGTTCCCGCACAGCTTCCTGAACCCCGGCCAGTAGCCGGGCTACTCTTCTCGCCGCCCCTGCCGGGGTGGCGGAATTGGTAGACGCATCCGGCTTAAAACCGGGAGTCCTTCGGGACGTGGGGGTTCGAGTCCCTCCCCCGGCATTCGTACTGCACGCCGCCGAGGCGCTATACAGCGCCGTATTATACTTGAGGGTATAGAAGTCGCACCTCCGTCATACGCGGCTGTATAATACAAGGATGTATAGCGGGCCGAACCCCTTCCGCTTCGGCGACCTGGCGCTCGACGAGGCCTTCACCGACCGGGCTGCGAGCATCGCGGAGCTCGTCGCCGACATGCGCAACGGCCAGAACGTCGTCCTCTATGCCCCCCGGCGCTATGGCAAGACGTCGCTCGTCTGGCGGGCCGCCAACGAGGCGGTGGCCGAGAACATCGCGGTCGCGTATTGCGACCTGATGAAGACGCCGACGAAGGAACGCTTCGCCTCAGCTCTCGCAAAGACGATCTTCGACGACCTCGAATCGCCCACCGGGTCGGTGCTCGAACGTGCGCACGCGCTCTTCCGAGGCCTGCGAATCGTTCCGCAGATGTCGGTCGATCCCGAACACGGATCCCTGAGCTTCACCTTCACCGCCCAGCAGCGACGCGACATCGACGAGACGATCGAGCGCCTCCTCGAACTGCCGCAGCGGATCGCCGGCGAGCGCCGCCGCCGGGTCGTGCTGATCCTCGATGAGTTTCAGGAAGTGGTGAAGCTCGACCCGGGCTACCCGAACCTGATGCGCTCGGTCTTCCAAACGCAACCCGAGGTCTCGCACATCTATCTGGGAAGCCGCCGGCACATCCTCGACAGGATCTTCGAGGACCGGAACCAGGCGTTCTGGCGCAGCGCGAAGCGAATCGAGATCGGAATGATCCCGGTCGCGGAATTCCGGTCGTTCATCAAGGAGCGCTTCGACGCGACGGACAAGGGCATCACCGACGAAGCTCTCGACCGGCTCCTCGAGGCGACGCACGGCCATCCGTATGCGACGCAGGAGCTTGCCTACTACACGTGGCAGGAAGTCGCCACGGGCGCACACGCATTCGTCGACCACGTCGAAGCGGCGCTCGAAAGCGTCCTGCGGTCCGAGAACCGGCACTTCAGCCGCATCTGGGAGGACGCGACCGAGCACCAGCGGCTGCTCCTGATCGCGCTCGCCGACGGGCCGCAGTCGATCTACTCGGTCGAGTTCCGAGAGAGCTATGGGTTCCCGTCGAACTCATATGTCCAGCGCGCGGTCAAGACACTCGTCGCGCAGGAGCTCGTCGGCCAGAGCGAGAACCGCGCCTACCTGATCATCGAGCCCTTCCTGTCGGAGTGGATCAAGCGGGAGCAGGCACCGTTCGCCGCCGCAGGTCGTTAGCGTTGAGTCGACCGCGCACTCCTGCCTAGGGCTCGACCATCCGAACACCCTGGACCAACTTCTCGTCTCGGAGAAGCGTCTGGTGGATGGTGCTCACGTCATGAAAACCGATCCCGTAGGTGTGGCTCCCAACCGTCCAAATCATGACGACGTGGTGGGCGAAGGCGCTGCCATCGTTGGTCGCTTGGGGAACGAAGACGGCGTGTAACCGCCAGCCGTTGATCACGATCTTGGCGACGAGCTCGACCCGCGCATCGGGATACCACGCAGGCCCGTTGACGACCTTCGCGTCATTCCGCAACGGCGTTGGTGTGGCCGTCAGGACAAGATGCTCGTCCGGAGTGGTGCTGGAACCGACAACCCAACCACGCCACTGTTGTGGGCAGCCACGACCAGCGGCCGCAGCGTCAATGAGCGACAGCTTGCAACCGGTGGGGCCAATCAGGTACGTGTTGATGAGTCCGGCGGGCACCTGCATCGGGCACGGCACCGCGTAGCCAACGGCGCGAGCCGCAGCGTGACACTCCGACACGACGTAGCGTGGGGCAGCAACGAACTTCATCGCGATCGGTGGTCGGGCGGGCTGCTGAGTCTTGCTCCCACCACAGCCAACAACTGCAAATGAAGCCGAGCAGATGACCGCGATACCCGCCGAACGGAACGAACACTGCCCGACTCTCCGCTTGTTGAATCCGCCGTGGCCCTCGCGTCTACTCATTTCGCCAAACGCGATCGCCGGCTCGCGCGTTCGGTGAGGTCGCGGAGGCGCACCGCGAGCTCGGGCGTGAGATCGTGCGCGCCGTAGCGCCAGTGCCAGTTCCCGGAGCCGGTCCCCGGCAGGTTCATCCGCGCGGCCGGGCCAAGATCGAGCACGTCCTGGAGCGGCGCGACCGCGAGCGCTGCGCGCGAGGCCCAGGCCGCGCCAAGGAGGGACCACGACGGATCAGCGGGGTCGAGCTCGCTCCAGACGCGCTCTTCCGCCGTGAGGGACTCCCACCAGCCTCTCGTCGTGTCGTTGTCGTGCGTGCCGGTGTAGACGACCGAGTTCTCCTCGTGGTTCTGCGGCAGGTGCGGGTTCGCATCGCCGCCGCCCGTCGCGAACTGCAGCACGACCATCCCGGGCAGGCCGAGCTCATGCCGTAGCCGCACCACAGGCTCGGTGATCACACCGAGGTCCTCCGCGACGACTGGTAGCTCGCCGAGCTCGCGCTCGACCGCGCGGAACACGGCAGCTCCCGGCCCACGGCGCCATTTGCCCTTCGCGGCGGTCTCGTTCGTGGCCGGCACCGCCCAGTACGACACGAAGCCGCGAAAGTGATCGAGGCGCGTCAGGTCGACGAGCGCGAAGCTGCGGCGGAAGCGCTCGATCCACCACCGGTATCCGTCGGCGCGCATCGCCGACCAGTCGTACAACGGGTTGCCCCACAGCTGTCCGGTGGTCGCGAATGCATCCGGCGGCACGCCGGCGACGACGCCCTGCTGGAAGAGCTCCGGATGCGCGCGATGGTCGGCGCCTCCGGCCGAGACATAGATCGGCATGTCACCGAAGATGCGGACACCGCGCTCGGCGGCATAGGCCCGAAGCCTGCGCCACTCGCGTTCGAACCGCACCTGGTCCTCGAGCGTCCCGCCGCTCTGTTCCGCGGCCCAGGCAAGCCAGTCGTCGATCCAGTACGCGTTACGCTCCCTGAACGCGCGCGCCTCGCCCGTCGAGACCGGCGCGCCGGGGTCGGCGAGGAGGGCCGCGGAGCCCGCGAACGCCGAGGGCGACATGTACGGCGAGCCGGTCAGCCCCTCGGGTGGGCCGAGCGGCAAGACCTGCCACCATCTCTGTCCCGCGGCAGCAAGCCAGTCGACAAATGCGAAGGCGTGGGCATCCAGTACCCCGTTCGGCAACGAGGTCGGATGAAGGAGGATGCCGGAGGCGCGTTCGAGCTTCATTGGTTTAGGAGCGAGCGACGATTGAGAATCTCACGGACGATGCCCCTTCCCGACACCAAGCAACCGCCGGCCCGGATCCAGATCCAGGCGATCGAGCCGATCGTCGACTGCGGCCGGTATCCCGTGAAACGGACCGTTGGTGACCAGCTGACGGTGTACGCGACGATCTTCAAGGACGGCCATGACTCGCTCGGCGCAGCGATCCGGGTGCGTGGCCCCGGCGACAAGCGGTGGCACGAGGTGCCGCTCCAGCCGCTCGGCAACGACCGCTACGGCGGCGCGTTCGGCGTCGACCGCGCCGGACGCTGGCAGTTCGCCGTCACGGCGTGGACCGACCGGATCGCCACCTGGCAGGACGAGATCCGGCGCAAGGTCGAATCCGGTGAGCCAGATCTCACCGGGGAACTGGCCGAAGGGGCGGCGCTGCTCGGGCGCCGCTCGGTGACTGCGGATGAGGGGCTCGCAGCGCCCGCCGGCGACCGCCACGGCGAGGTGCGCTCGAGCCCGCTGACCGTGGATGTCGACCGTGTGCTCGCGCGGTTCGGCTCGTGGTACGAGCTCTTCCCGCGCTCGTGGGGAGGCTTCCGCGGCGTCACGAAGGTGCTGCCGCAGGCGGCGGCGCTCGGGTTTGACGTCGTCTACCTGCCACCGATTCACCCGATCGGCACCTCGAATCGCAAGGGCCGCAACAACGCCGTGACCGCGGGGCCTGACGACGTCGGATCGCCCTGGGCGATCGGCTCGAAGGACGGCGGCCACGACGCGATCAACCCTGAGCTCGGCACGTGGGCCGACTTCGACGCCATGGTGGCGGCAGCGAAGTCGGCGGGAATCGAGATCGCGCTCGACTTCGCGATCCAGTGCTCGCCCGACCACCCGTGGCTGAAGGAGCATCCGGATTGGTTCAACCGCCGCCCCGACGGCACGTTGAAATACGCCGAGAACCCGCCGAAGAAATACCAGGACATCTACAACGTCAACTTCGAGTCCGACGACTGGCGTGGTCTGTGGCAGGCGTTGCTCGACGTCGTCCGCTTCTGGGTCGGCCGCGGCATCACGGTCTTCCGCGTCGACAACCCGCACACGAAGCCGGCGGCGTTCTGGGAGTGGCTGATCGGCGAGGTGCGCGCCGAGCATCCCGACGTGATCTTCCTCGCCGAGGCGTTCACGCGGCCCTCGATGATGACCACGCTCGCGAAGCTGGGCTTTGCACAGAGCTACACGTACTTCACCTGGAAGAACACGAAAGCCGAGCTCGTGGAGTACATGGGCCAGCTGCTCGCGTGGAACGAGTTCTATCGGCCGAACGCGTTCGCGAATACGCAGGACATCCTCCACGAGTACCTGCAGCACGGCGGCCCGCCCGCGTTCGAGGCGAGGCTCGTCCTCGCAGGAACCTTGTCGCCGACGTACGGCATCTACTCCGGCTATGAGTCCTTCGAGAACGTGCCCGTGCGGCCGGGGTCGGAGGAGTACCTCGACTCGGAGAAGTACGAGGCCAAGCAGCGCTCCTTCGACGGGCCGTTGCTGCCACTCGTCCGGCGGCTGAACGAGGTGCGCCGCGCGGAGCCTGCGCTCCAGCGCGTCGACAGCCTGCAGTGGCTCGAGACGGAGAACGATCAGCTTGTCGCCTACGTGAAGGACAACCTGATCTGCGTCGTCAACCTCGACCCCTTCTCCGAGCGGGAGGGAGTCTGCACCGTTCCGGTCGCACTCGGACTGCCGCCCGCGTTCGAGGTGCGCGACGTGCTGCACGAGGTGCAGTTCACCTGGCGTGCCGGCCGCAACTACGTGAAGCTCGGGCCCGGCAAGGCACACATCTTGAAGGTGGTGACATGAGCGAGTCCGCGCACTGGTTCGAACGCGAGCCGTTGTGGTTCAAGACCGCTGTCTTCTACGAGATCCATCTTCGCGGCTTCTACGACGGCAACGACGACGGCTCCGGCGATTTTCACGGTCTCACCGAGAAGCTCGACTACCTGCAGGAGATCGGCATCGACTGCATCTGGCTGCTGCCGTGCTTCCCGAGCCCGTTGCGCGACGGCGGCTACGACATCGCCGACTTCTTCGCCATCCATCCGGACTACGGGACGATCGAGGACTTCAAGCTCTTCATCGACCAGGCGCATCAGCGCGGGCTGCGCGTGATCGTCGACCTCGTGATGAACCACACCTCGAGCGACCATCCGTGGTTCCAGGCCAGCCGCACCGACCCGACCGGGCCGTACGGCGACTGGTACGTCTGGGGCGACGACGCGGAGCGGTGGGGTGAGGCGCGCATCATCTTCATCGACACCGAGCCGTCGAACTGGACGTGGGACCCGATCCGCGGCCAGTACTACTGGCACCGGTTCTTCAGCCACCAGCCGGACCTGAACTACGACAACCCGGAAGTGCAGGAGCAGATGCTGAACGTCCTGCGCTTCTGGCTCGATCTTGGGCTGGACGGGTTCAGGCTCGACGCCGTGCCATACCTCTACGAACGTGACGGTACGAACGGTGAGAACCTGGCCGAGACGCACGAGTTCCTGCGACGCGTCCGCGCCGAGGTCGATGCGCGGTACTCCGACCGCGTGCTGCTTGCCGAGGCGAACCAGTGGCCGGAAGACGTCGTCGAGTACTTCGGGGCCGGCGACGAATGCCATATGGCGTTCCACTTCCCGGTGATGCCCCGCATGTTCATGGGTGTGCGGCGCGAGGACGCGCTGCCGATCATCGAGATCCTCGAGCTCACGCCGGCGATCCCCGACAACGCACAGTGGGGCCTCTTCCTCCGTAACCACGACGAGCTGACGCTCGAGATGGTCACCGACGAAGAGCGCGACTACATGTACGCCGAGTACGCGAAGGATCCGCGGATGAAGCTCAACCTCGGGATCCGGCGAAGGCTCGCGCCGCTCCTCGACAACGGGCGCGCCGAGATCGAGCTCCTGCACGCGATGCTGTTCTCTCTGCCGGGCTCGCCCGTCCTCTACTACGGCGACGAGATCGGCATGGGCGACAACATCTTCCTCGGTGATCGCGACGGAGTGCGCACGCCGATGCAGTGGACGGGCGATCGCAACGGCGGCTTCTCACGCGCGGACTTCGCGCAGCTCTATCTGCCGCCGCTCCTCGACCCGGTGTACGGCTACCAGGCGGTGAACGTCGAGGCGCAGCTGCGGCAGCCGAACTCGCTGCTTCGGTGGCTGCGCCGCTTGATCGCCCTCCGCAAGCAGCACCCAGTCTTCGGGCTCGGGACGTACGAGGCGCTCCGGCCGGACAACCCAAGGATCTTCGCGCACATCCGCACCTACGAGGACGACATCGTGCTCTGCGTCCACAACCTGGCGCGCTCAGCGCAGGCGGTGGAGCTCGACCTCTCCCGCTGGAAGGGCTTGATTCCCGTGGAAATGTTCGGTCAGACCGACTTTCCGCGTATCGGTGACCTCTCGTATCTCCTCACCCTCGCCGGTCGAGGGTTCTTCTGGTTCCAATTGCGGAAAGACGAAGTGGAATGAGTGAGCACGACATCATCGAGTTCGTCACGACCCAGCGCTGGTTCGGTTCGAAGACCCGCAATGTCAGCCACGCGACCGTTGTCGACCGCGCGCAGTTGCGCGCGGCCGAGCCGACCCTCGAGCTGCAGCTCGTCGAGATTCGCTTCGACACCGGCACGCATGAGACCTATCAGCTGCTCACCGACGACAGCCTCGACGCGCTTGCTGACCCGCGCCAGGTACGCGAGCTCGTGCACATGATCAGGACCGGCGCGAAGGTGCCTGCGGTGGAGGGCGTCGTCGAGTTCTCGCAGGTCGAGGGATTCGCCGGGCTGGGGCAGGAGCTTCGCGAGGCACGCTCGATCGACGCCGAGCAGTCGAACACGTCGATCGTGTTCGACGAGGAGCTGATCTTGAAGGTGTTCCGTCGGGTCGAGGCGGGGGTCAACCCCGAGCTCGAGTTGCTCCGGTTCCTCACCGAGCGTGGATTCGAGAACATCGCGCAGCTCGCCGGTTGGTACTCGTATACCGGCAGCCCGATGGACGCCACGCTCGGGATCCTGCAGCAGTTCGTTGCGGGCGGCCGCGACGGCTGGGACCTGGCGCTCGACACGATGCCGAAGGGCCAAGGCTCGAACGCATTCCTGCGGAGCCTGCATTCACTCGGCGAGGTGACCGGCCGCATGCACACGCTGCTCGGCAGCGATCCGGCCGACCCCAACTTCTGCCCCGAGCAGCCGTCGGCGGAATCGCTCGGGATGCTGACCGCCACGATCGACGACGACATCGAGAGCATCTTCCTCGAGCTTCCCGACGACAGCGAGGATCTCGCCCCGATCCGCGGCCGCGGTGAGGAGGTGCGCGAGCGACTGCGGTTGTGGACGCACGTCGGGTCGATCGGGCGCGTCATCCGTCATCACGGCGACTTCCATCTCGGCCAGACGCTGTGGACAGGCAAGGACTGGGTGATCCTCGACTTCGAGGGCGAGCCCGCGCGCTCGCTGCCCGAGCGACGGCGGAAGCGCAGCCCGTTGCGCGACGTCGCGGGAATGCTTCGCTCGTTCGCCTACGCGGCGTCCGCGACCTCGCTGCTTCGCGGGGTCGAGCCGCCGGCCGACTGGGAGCAACGAGCTCGCGCCGAGTTTCTCGACGGCTACCGCTCGACGATCGACCCGACGCTCGTTCCTGCGGGCTCTGCGATGGACAGGCTCCTCGCGGTCTTCGAGCTCGAGAAGGCGGTGTACGAGCTTCGCTACGAGCTGAACAACCGGCCCGAGTGGGTGAAGATCCCGGTCGCCGGCGTTCTCCGCATGCTCGAGGAGGAGCTCGTTCTATGACGCAGGCGCGTGCGTCTGCGTTCGGTGAGCTCGACATCTGGCTCGCCCGCGCAGGCCGGCACGAGGAGCTGTACGCGAAGCTCGGCGCGCACGTCGTCGAGGGTGGCGTGCGCTTCGCCGTCTGGGCGCCGAACGTGAGCGAGGTGAGCGTCGTCGGCGACTTCAACGACTGGCACTCCGGCGTCAACCGCCTGGATCCCGTTGACGGGAGCGGGATCTGGGAGGGAATAGTCGACGGCGCCGAGCCGGGCCAGCGGTACAAGTTCCAGCTGGGCGGCGTGCTCGTGGAGAAGGCCGACCCGATGGCGTTCGAGGCGGAGTTGCCGCCGAAGACCGCGTCGGTCGTCACGCAGTCGCAGCACACGTGGTCGGACGACGACTGGGTCGAGGCCCGTCGCGCGCGCGAGCCGCTGGAGGGGCCGCTTTTGATCTACGAGGTGCATGCACCGTCGTGGCGCAAGGGACTCGGCTGGCGCGAGCTCGCGCGGCAACTCGCGCCGTACGTCAAGGACCTCGGGTTCACACACGTCGAGTTGCTGCCGGTGATGCACCACCCGTACGCCGGATCGTGGGGCTACCAGGTGACCGGCTTCTACGCGCCGGTCTCGACGATGGGGTCGCCCGACGATTTGCGCTGGTTCGTCGACCACATGCACAGAAACGGCATCGGCGTGATCCTCGACTGGGTCCCGGCGCATTTCGCGACCGACGAGTGGGCGTTGAAGCGGTTCGACGGAACTGCGCTGTACGAGCACGACGATCCGAGGCGCGGTTCACATCCCGACTGGGGAACACTCATCTTCAATCTCGGGCGCACCGAGGTGCAGAACTTCCTCCTCGCGAACGCGCTCTACTGGCTGCGGGAGTTCCATACCGACGGGCTGCGCGTGGACGCTGTTGCGTCGATGCTCTACCTCGACTACTCGCGCAAGGAAGGCGAGTGGGTTCCGAATGCGTTCGGCGGCCGTGAGGACCTCGACGCAGTCGCGTTTCTCAAGGAGGTCAACGAGCTCGTGCACGCCCGCGAGCCGGGGGTCATCTCGGCAGCGGAGGAATCGACGGCGTGGCCGGGCGTGTCGAAGCCGACGTATGTCGGCGGGCTCGGCTTCGGGTTCAAGTGGAACCTGGGCTGGATGAACGACACGCTCGCGTACTTCCAGCGCGATCCGATCCACCGTCGCTTTCATCACCACGAGCTCACGTTCTCGCTCGTGTACGCGTGGAACGAGAACTTCATCCTGCCGCTCTCGCACGACGAGGTCGTGCACGGCAAGGGCTCGCTACTCGCGAAGATGCCGGGGGACCGGTGGCAGCAGCTCGCGAACCTGCGCGCGCTGTACGCCTACATGTGGTCGCATCCGGGGAAGAAGCTGCTCTTCATGGGCTGTGAGCTCGCGACGCCGTTCGAGTGGGCTGACTCCGACGAGTTGCCGTGGTGGCTGCTCGAGCACGCCGAGCACAGCGGCATCCAGGATCTCGTCCGCGACCTGAATCGAACGTATGCGGAGGAGCCTGCCCTCTGGGAGGTCGACTTCTCGCCGGCGGGCTTCCAGTGGATCGAGCCGAACGACTCGTTGAACAACGTGCTGGCGTTCATGCGCATCGCGAAGGACGGCGTGCGCAAAGTGGTGTGCCTCGTCAACCTCGCGCCCGTGCCCCGCGAGGGCTACCGCGTCGGCCTGCCGGCGGCGGGCGAGTGGGTCGAGCTTCTGAACACGGACTCGACCTATTACGGCGGCACCGGTGTCGGCAACCTGGGTGCCGTGCGCGCCGAGGAGCGCCCGTGGCACGACCTGCCCTACTCGGCGGAGGTGACGCTGCCTCCGCTCGGCGCCGTCTGGCTCCGCCCGGCCGACGCGACAGCCTGACCCTCGGCCATGTCCGGAGCCGCCACGACCGGTGCCAGGCACCGTTACGGGCGGGTGCCGAGACCGTGCCAAGTGTGTGACGATTTGCTCCTGACGCCCCGGTCGGAGCGAGAATTGGCCCGCGTACCGTCCAGGCACGGGAGGTGCCAGGCACCGTGGCGGGGGAGTCACGCGCGCGCCGGATTGAGCGTGCCGGATGATTGGGACGGTCGGCGCGGGGTACCGTCCGCGGGATGTCGAGGCAGGTCTTACGGCGGCCCTTCGGGGCCGTTCCGCTCATCGAGGGCGGGGTCGAGTTCAGCGTCTGGGCGCCGTGGGTGTCGCGCGTCGAGGTGCGCACCGGCGGTGCCGACCACGCGCTCGAGCCACGCGGCGACGGCAGCTTCGCGGGCGTCGTGCCTGCACCCGCGGGTGACGACTACCTCTACGTGCTCGACGGCGGCGACGCGCTTCCCGATCCGTGCTCTCGCTCGCAACCGGAGGGCGTGCGTGGGCCTTCTCGCGTGCTCGACACGTCGACGTTCGAGATCGCAGCCGGCCCGGCACTGCCGCTCGAGGAGCTCGTGCTCTATGAGCTCCATGTCGGGACGTTCACGCGCGAGGGCACGTTCGATGCGGTGATCCCGCACCTCGGCGGGTTGCGCCGGCTGGGCGTGACCGCGATCGAGTTGATGCCCGTGGCCACCTTTCCCGGCAACCGCGGTTGGGGCTACGACGGCCTCTACTCGAGCGCGCCGCATCACGCGTACGGCGGACCCAGGGGGCTTGCGCGACTCGTCGACGCAGCGCACCACGCCGGCCTCGGGGTGATCCTCGACGTCGTCTACAACCACATCGGCCCCGGCTCGGAGGCAATCGGCCGGTTCGGCCCGTACTTCACCGATGCGCACGAGACGTTCTGGGGCGCCGCGATCGACTACTCCCAGCGAGGCGTGCGGGAATGGGCGATCGGCAACGCGCTCCTTTGGACGCGGGACTACCGGATCGACGGACTGCGGCTCGACGCTGTCCACGCCGTCTACGACGACTCACCCGTGCACGTCCTGCGCGAGCTGCGCGATCGTGTCGGCGGCCTGCTGATCAGCGAGACCGGCGTGTACGACCCGCGTCCGCTCGACGACTGGGGCCACGACGCGATTTGGCTCGACAGCCTCCATCACGAGCTGCACGTGCTGCTCACCGGCGAGCACGACGGGTACTACGCGACCTTCGGCTCGATCGACGGCCTCATCCGTGAGCTGTCGCGCCCGCACCCCGAGCGGTTCGTCGCCTGCGCCCAGAACCACGACCAGATCGGCAACCGGGCGCTCGGCGACCGCCTGCCGCCCGACGCGCACCGCGTAGCCTTGGCCGTCGTGCTCTTCTCGCTCTCGACGCCGCTCATCTTCATGGGCGAGGAATACGACGAACCGGCGCCGTTCCAGTTCTTCACCGATCACATCGATCCGGCCATCGCCGCTGCCACCCGGGAGGGCCGCAAGCGCGAGTTCGCTGCGTTCACGTCGTTCTCCGGAGAGGCGATCCCGGACCCCCAGGCGCTCGAGACGTTCGACGCGTCGAAGCTCACGGGCGGGTTGCCTGACCCGCTCTATACCGAGCTGCTCGCGCTGCGGCGCGAGCTTCCGCGCGCACTGGAGCTGCAGGCGAGCGGCAGGCGCCTGACGATGCGCCGCGGCGACGTCGAGCTCGTCGCCGACTTCGACCATCACACGGTGGAGCTCCGCCGATGAGCCGCGCGGTCTGGCCGGGCGAGGCGTTCCCGCTCGGCCCTGTTTGGGACGGGCACGGCACGAACTTCTCGATCTTCTCCGAGAACGCGGAGCGAGTCGAGCTGTGCCTGTTCGACGCGCAGGGCAACGAGGAGCGGATCGAGTTACGCGAGCGAGCAGCGTTCAACTGGCACTGCTACCTGCCGGGTGTGGGGCCGGGACAGCGCTACGGCTACCGGGTGCACGGCGCGTACGACCCGGAAACGGGTAAGCGCTTCAACGCTGCGAAGCTGCTGATCGACCCGTACGCCAAGGCGATCGACGGCGCGGTCGACTGGGACGCCGCGAACGTCCTGCCCTACGTGCCGGGCGGCGCCGACGATGCCGACCTCACACTCGACGAGACCGACTCCGCACCTGCGGTGCCGAGATCGATCGTGATCGACCCGGCGTTCGACTGGGAAGACGACGACTGGCTGCGTCCGCGCGTTCCCTGGAACCAGACGGTGATCTACGAGGTGCACGTCAAGGGCTTCACGAAGACCCGTGGTGATGTGCGGGAGGATCTGCGCGGGAGCTATGCGGGCCTCGCGAGCGAAGGGGCGATCGCATACCTCAAGTCGCTCGGGGTCACAGCCGTCGAGTTGCTGCCGGTGCATCACATCGCCGACGAAGGCTTCCTGCACGACCGCGGGCTCACGAACTATTGGGGTTACTCGACGATCGGGTACCTCGCACCGCATTCGCTGTACTCGGCGACAGGCGACCAGGTGCGCGAGTTCAAAGGCATGGTGAAGGCACTCCATCGCGCAGGCATGGAGGTGATCCTCGACGTCGTCTACAACCACACGGCCGAGGGAAACCACCTCGGGCCGATGCTCAGCCTGAAGGGCGTGGACAACGAGAGCTACTACCGCCTCGTTCCGGGCGACCCTCGCCACTACATGGACTACACGGGCACCGGCAACACGCTGAACCCCGTTCATCCGACGGTGCTGCGGCTGATCATGGACTCGCTGCGCTACTTCGTGACCGACTGCCACGTCGACGGCTTCCGCTTCGATCTCGCGTCGGCGCTCGCGCGCGAGTTCTACGAAGTCGACCGGCTTTCGGCCTTCTTCGACATCATCCACCAGGATCCGGTCCTGTCCCAGGTGAAGCTGATCGCCGAGCCGTGGGACGTCGGACCGGGTGGCTATCAGGTCGGCAACTTCCCGATTCTCTGGTCGGAGTGGAACGGCATCTATCGCGACACGATGCGCGACTTCTGGCGGGGGCGATCGTCGTTGGCCGAGTTCGCATCGCGGTTCGGCGGATCGTCGGATCTCTACGAGACGGACGGACGGCGGCCGTTCGCGTCGGTCAACTTCATCACGGCGCACGACGGGTTCACGCTGCGTGATCTCGTCTCGTACAACGACAAGCACAACGAGGCGAACGGAGAAGGCAACCGAGACGGAACCGATGACAATCGGTCGTGGAACTGCGGCGTCGAGGGCGAGACGGACGATCCGGTGATCGTCTCCCTTCGTGGACGGCAGCAGCGCAACTTCCTCGCGACGCTCCTGCTGTCCCAGGGCGTCCCGATGCTGCTCGGTGGTGACGAGATCGGCCGGACACAGAGCGGCAGCAACAACGCCTGGTGCCAGGACAACGAGATCTCCTGGTTCGACTGGGACTCCTGTGACGAGGAGTTGCTCGCGTTCGTGCGCCAACTGATCGAACTGCGGCGCAAACATCCGGTCTTCCGCCGCACGAAGTTCTTCGAGGGCAAGGGCGAGCAGCTTCCCGACGTGTGGTGGATGCGGCCCGACGGCCGCCGCATGACGCGGCGCGACTGGGACAACACCGAGTCGCGGGCGATCGGGGTCTTTCTGAACGGCGATGAGTTGAACACGCAGACCGCGACCGGGGAGGAGTTGCGCGACGAAACGTTCCTCATGCTCTTCAACGCTCACTTCGAGGACATTGCCTTCCGGCTCCCGGCACGTCGCTTCGGTACCCGCTGGGATCTCGTTCTCTCCACCGGCCGGTGCGAATCGGACCGGTTCGCGCCCGGCGCCGACGTCGAGGTCGAGGCGCGCTCGATCGCCGTCTTCCGCCGTGCGTAACCCAGACAGGCCACTGCGGGCGACCTATCGCCTGCAACTGACGCCGGAGTTCGGATTCGCACAGGCGCGGCAGCTCATTCCCTACCTGCGCGATCTCGGCGTGTCGCACCTGTATCTCTCGCCGTCGCTGCAAGCCCGGACCGGCTCGACGCACGGCTACGACGTCGTCGATCCCCGCCACATCTCGCCGGCGCTCGGCGGCGAGGACGAGTTTCGCCGGCTCGCGGAGGGCGAGCTCGGGATCATCCTGGACATCGTCCCGAATCACATGGCGGCGGTCGACGAGAACCCGTTCTGGCGCGACCTGGCACTGCGGCAGATGTTCTTCGACGTCGACCTGAAGACCGGCTTCCACCGCAGGTTCTTCGATGTCGGCGATCTCGGCGGGTTGAAGCAAGAGGACTGGGAGGTCTTCTGGGCGACGCACGCAAAGGTGATCGAGCTCGTTCGGGAAGGACTCGTCGACGGTGTGCGTGTCGATCATCCGGACGGCCTCGCCGATCCCGCGCAGTACTTCGAGCGTCTGCGCGAGGCCGGGGTCGAGCACGTGTGGGCCGAGAAGATCGTCGAGCCCGGGGAGGAACTGCGCGACTGGCAGATCGACGGAACAACGGGCTACGAGTTCCTGAACGAGGTGATGGGGCTCTTCGTCGATCCCATGGCGGAGCCGGTGCTGACGTCGCTGTACGAAGAGGTGACCGGCGACTCCCGCCGGTTCGCCGACATCGCTGCGCTTGCGAAGCTCGAGGTCGCGGTGAACATCTTCGAGCCCGAGTTGCGGCGCCTCCATCAGGAGGTCGAGCTCGAGAGCCT
>JBAQHS010000300.1:0-3087 GCA_049288455.1 Gaiellaceae bacterium
GAAGCCGTAGGGGATCACTTCGAACTTCTCGCGCGGCGCAACCCGGAGCTCCACGAGATCGTCGCGCACCTCGTTGCTGACGGCGATGAGCATGTCGGTCGCGTACGCGAGTGCGCGCTCGACCAACCGGAAAATGCGTTCACGTCGCGGGCTGAAGTAGCCGCTGAGAACGTGACCGTGGTAGGTATGGACGACCACGCGCGGTCGCCTCCGTCCGCACAGGAGAGCGGCCAGCCGGCCGACCGCACCCGCCTTCGCCGTGTGGGTATGGAGCACGTCGGGGGATTGCTCCCGAAGGAGCCGCCGCAGCGCCAGGATCGCCGCAAGATCGCGCCGCACCGACAGCTCGCGCTGGAGCTCGGGCAGCCGCACGTACTGGACGCCCAGATCCTCAGCGAGGTACTCCATCGACGCTTCATCGGGCGGAATCGTTCCGGCGACGACGAGCACCTCGTACCCTCGCTGCTGCTGCGCGGCGGCGAGCTCGAGCACGGACAGGGCCGCGCCGCCGACGTTCAGCCGAGCGATCGCGTGCACGACTTTCATCCGGCTGCCTCCGGGGTTGTCGCAAGCGCGAGCGCGACCCCGGCAACGAGCCAGAAGATCGCCGCCAGCGACGCACCGCCGAACAGACCTTCGCCTGCCATTGCGCCGATCGCGGCTGCGAGCCATGCCGCAGGAAGCAGCGCCAGCGCCCCACCCGCGCGCGCCGCAGTGCGAGCGCAGGCCCGGCCGAGGCCGATGAGCAGGCCAAGCATCGCGACTCCTCCCACGACGCCGAGCTCGTACAGAACCTCATCGAATGTCTGTTGCGGAATGAACTTGGTGTTCGGCTGCGGGAAGTAGCGCGAAGGCTGATCGCTGAACCGACGATGCGCGTCAGGTAGGTACCGCGTGAACTCGGCCGGAGGAAGCTCGCCGTACCACCCCGTCCCGAGTACCGGATGGTCGATGAAGATGCGGCCGCCGACGTAGGCGAGGATGAGGCGCTGACTCCAGCTCGACGCGTACTGGCCGGGGTGTGAGGCCGGTTTGCCGAACCACGACTGGAGAAACCCGAGGTCGCCCGACCGAAGCGTGAGCGTTCCCGCGGTCACGGCCACCAGCACCGCCGCCGTTGCTGCCGCCGCACGAAGATCGAGTCGCCGCTGGACGAGAGCCACGCCGACGAGCACGGCGGCGCCGAGGTAGAGACTGAGCAGGCTCGCGAGCGCGGCGCCGAGAATGCAGCCGATGCTGCCCGAGACGATTGCGAGGAGGGCGCGTCGGCCGGCGCGCCGCGCGACAACCAGGGTTAGACCGTAGAGCAAGGGCAGCGCGGCGAGGGCAGCGAAGTCATGTTCGCCGAGAAACGACGCCTGCCGCCCGCCGCCGCCCGTTGCGAAGCGGACGAGACCGACGACGTCCGCGGCGAGTGTGAAGAGAAGGAGCACATCGATGATCGCCTCGAGATGCCTCGGCGTCCGCAAGAGCGCGACCGTGCCGATCCCCAGCGCTGCGAGCTCGACGAGTTTCGCTCCCGAGACGAATGCCACGGCGCCGTTCGCCGCACCGCTCACGAGTATGAGCAGGCAGAAGACGAGTCCCGAGCCGACTGCGAGCCAGGTCACGCGGGGAAGGCCGCGGCGCGCCAGCGCTGCGACACCGACGATACCCAGCACGACGACCGCAAGGTCGGCGGGCACGACGGTCGCGGTCGTGCTCCCGATCCCGATGTTCATTCCAGGCTGGTCGCGGGATCGAACGAGGCAGAGGGCGAGCGTCAAGAGCAGCAGCGCGAACCGCGGAGAGCGCAGCTGCGACCACAGCGCCATGTCTCGGAGGTCCGCCACGCAGTCCCTACGATAGCCCGATGCGCGTCGTCTTCCTCACGGGGATCTGGCCACCGGACGTAGGAGGGCCTGCGACCCATGGGCCTGACTTCGCCCGTTTTTTGCGCGACCGTGGGCACGAGGTGAGGGTCGTGACGATGACCGACGGCGAGCCGTCCGACCGGCCCGTTCCCGTCACCGCGGTCTCTCGCAGCCGGCCGTTTGTCCTGCGCTACCCGCAGGTCGCGGCCGCCGGCATCCGGCTTGCACGACATGCCGACGTGATCTACGCAACGGCGACCTATGCAGCCGCCGCAGCTGCCGCTGTCGGCGCTCGACGTCCTCTCGTCGCAAAGCTCGTCTCTGACCCGGCGTACGAGCGCGCGCGCCGTTACCGTCTCTTCACCGGAACCCTCGAGGAGTTCCAGAGCGCGAACGACCCGCGCGTTCGCGCTCTCAAGGGCCTTCGCACCGCCTCCCTCCGGCGCGCACACACGATCGTCGTGCCGAGCACCTATCTCGCCGACATCGCCCGGACCTGGTCGCTCGTCACGTCGCGCATCCATGTTCTGGTCAACCCGGCCCCTTCGCCGGATGGCGTCGTCGCTGAGCCTCTCCCGGCCGGGACCTTCGTCTTCATCGGCCGGCTGACAGAGCAGAAGGCGCTCACAGTCGCGCTTGCGGCGCTGGCGCGTGTGCCCGGGGCGCGACTCGTGATCATCGGCGACGGGCCGGAGCGGGTCCGGCTCGAGCGATTCGCCCAGGCGGAGGGCGTCGCAGGGCGCGTCGAGTTCCTCGGCTCCCTGCCGCGCGATGACACCCTCCGTTATGCAGCGGGCGCCCGTGCTGCGCTGCTTTCGTCGGCCTGGGAGAACCTTCCGCACAGCGCAGTCGAGGCACTCGCGATGGGAACCCCCGTCGTCGCGACAGCGGTCGGTGGAGTGGCGGAGGTCGTCCATGACGGCGAGAACGGCCTGCTCGTTCCGCCTGGCGATCCCGCCGCGCTGGCCGGGGCGATGGAGCGTGTCCTCGAAGACGACAGGCTGCGAGACCGCCTCGCAGCGGCCGCCCGGCCGTCGATCGCCTCGATCGGCCGCGAGGCGATCTATGGGCGGCTCGAGACCCTCCTCGCGAAGGCTGTGACCTGACGCCGCGTGTCCTCTTTGTGAGTAGGGGAAGGATCGGGCTGCCACTTCCGGCCTGGCTCGCGCGGAGATGGGATGCGCTCTCCGCGGTCTTCGTCGTCCGCGCCCTCAACCCGGGCGTCGGATCGGGC
>JBAQHS010000301.1:0-10861 GCA_049288455.1 Gaiellaceae bacterium
GTTCGGGATCGGGCTGTTCGGGATCGGCGAGAACGCGAACGCTCCGAGGAGCGACGGTGGCACCGATGCGAGCGGCACGTTCGCCGCTCCGGCGGGCACCGACGGCTCGTCGGCGGTGAGGCTCAGATTCGCGAGCACGTTCGCCGTAGTCACGGCGACGCAGGCCGAGAACTCGGACGTGCCGCCGTTCGAATCGGTTGCGGTCGCCGTGATCGACTGATCGCTGTTCAGTGGCGCAACGTCGGGGCCGGTCAGTGTCGCCGCGAAGGTCCCCGGGCCGCCACCCAGCTTCACCTGCCGGCTGCCGAGGTAGGTCGCGCCCTGGCCGTTGCCGCTTCCGTCGCAGCCTGTGATGGCGAAGAACTCGACCGTGTACGTCGTGTTCGGCAGCGAGTCGAGCGTGTACGCCACATCGAGCGACGCGCCGTCCGCCGAGGCGCTTGCCAGCACCGGGAAGTTCTGGAAGCCGTTCGGTCCTGAATCGGTGTCTCCGGCGTCGTTCGCCGTCACGCCTTGGACGCCGTCGAGACCGTCGACCAAATCGATCCCGAGCCCCTGATTACCATCGATCGAGTTCTGGGTGATCGTGTTGCCCTGGCCCGCGTACACCGCTACGCCGGTGTCACTCGCGAAGTTGTCGCGCACCGAATTGCCAGGCCCGATCGTGTTGTGATTGCCGCTGACCCTGATTCCTTCAGTGTTGTCGGTCACGACGTTGTTTGTCACCGTGGTGCGGTCGGCGTTGTCGAGCACGACCCCGGCGAAACCATTGAATCGAACGGTGTTCCCGTCGACGAGCACGTTCTGCGGGCGAATCCCGTTGTTGGCGAGCTGCACGATGATGCCCTCGTTCGTGTTGCCCTGGTTTCCGCCCGAGCGATCGACGCCGACGAAGTTGCGGACGACGATGAGGCCGTTCGAGTTTGCGAGCGCGAGGCCACTCTCGCCGTTCCCGACGACGTTGTCGGCGACGATCGCGCCGTCGGCGTTGTTCACACCCAGGGCCCAGGTGAAGGAGTTTCCGAGCGTCGTCGTGCCGTCCTTGCCGACACCGACGCTGTTGAAGCGAATCTCCGAATTGTCCGGCACGCCCGCGATGCCCTGAACGTCGATACCGGTCTCGGCGCCGAAGACGACGTTCCCGTCGGCAGCGGTGTTACCGCCGATCAGCGTGTGCAGCGCGCCGTTTGTCGTCGAGATTCCGAACTGCTGGTTCGAGAGCGCGACGTTGCCACTCGAGTCGGTGCCGACGAGATTGGCGGCGACGATGTTGTCATGGGCGCCTGCCGAGCCGTCGATCAGGATGCCGACCGACCCGTTCCCGGAGACCAGGTTGCCCGCGCCGGCGCCGCCGATCAGGTTCCCACTGCCGGTGACGACGATTCCCTGGTCGTTCGAGTCCTCGTCCAGCCCGTCCGCGGTCGTGCCGATGTAGTTCTGCGCAATCGTGTTGCCGTCGGACTGGACGAGGATCCCGGCGTACGGCGGACCTTCGAACTGTTGGTGGCCGTTGATCGCGAGCCCGCGAATCGTCGATCCGTCCGAGCCCGGCCCGAGCACCAGGCCGTTGCCGCTCGTCGCACTGCCGTCGATGGTGATCCCGAGCGTTCCCGCTGGCGCGGTCTCGGTCGTGCCGTCGATCTCGATCGGTGCGGTGATCGTGGGCAGCGGCGCCAGGCTCGGCGTGATCGTTACCGGGCCGCCCGGAATCGCGAATGCGATCGAGCCGCCGCCGCCCGTGTTCGCAGCGTTGATCGCCTCACGCAGCGTGCAGTCGGCCGCGTTGCAAGCACCGTCGTCGTGGTCGTCGCTCGTGTTCACGACGAGCGCAGTTGAGAGCGCCACTGCGTAGATCGCCGCGTTGTCGCAGCGGAAGGCCGCGCAGTTGTCGGCCGTCTCGACCCACGAGACGTGGAGGCTCTGGCCGCTCGATGCCGCGGCGTAGGTGATCGTGTAGATGCCGGAGCGGATGTCGGTGGCGGCGGGGAGCGTGTCGATGAACGCAGGCTCTGACCCGTCGCTCAGCGACGCGGTCAGCGTCCCGTCAGCTCGGTTCGTCGCGACGTAGACGCGAAGCGTCCGGAGTTGGACGCCGGCCGGGACGTCGAACGAGAAGCCCTTGCCGAGCGTCGAGACGTCGGCCCCGAGCGGGTCGGGCGGTGGGCCGCCGTTGTGCTGCAGCCCGGCGGAGACGTTGCTCGCGGACGGGGTGCTGCCACCGTTGCTCCAGCTGAATGCGAAGGGGCCGGCGAACTGCCCGATCCCGCGCAGCGGCGCACTCGGGGCAGGGTCGATGTTCGTCAGGTCGCTGATCGCGCTACCACCGCTCTTGCGCACGTCCGGCGCGAGGCTCGTACTCGTCCCGCCGGCGGCCGAGCCCCACACGGCCCAGTCGACGTCACCGGCGCTCGTCAGGTCGACGGACGAGGGCGGGTCGAGGACGACGCTGCCGGAGAGCGAGCTTCCGAGCGCACCGGGAGCCAGTGCCAGCGCGCCGACCACGGCGAGCAGCGCTACCACAGTCCGATGTCCGATCCCCCACCGGATCGACGCGTTCAAGGTTCCCTCCCCAAGGGTCCGGCCGCTACTTCGATCAGGGAGTAGTTATCCCGCTCTTCCACAACGATGTCAATGGGGGCACAATCAACAGGTGACGTCGATACGGGCTCAAAGTCACATCGATACCGATTTGACGCCGTACGTTCCGCGGCTTGTCATCCAGTGGCTGGCCGACGATCGCGAGCGGTCGTGGCGCGAGCTCGAAGGGACGATGGCGTTCGTCGACATCTCGGGTTTCACCGCGATGTCCGAGAAGCTGGCCGGCGAGGGCAAGGCGGGCGCCGAGCAGGTGACCGACGTCATGAACGCCACGTTCGAGGCGCTCCTCGCCGTCGGCTACGCCTACGGCGGCGGGTTGCTGAAGTTCGGGGGCGACGCGCTGCTGCTCTTCTTCGACGGTGAGGCGCACGAGTCTCGCGCCGCGCGCGCCGCATTCGAGATGCGGAAGGCCCTCCGGTCGCTGGGGAAGCCACAGACGTCTGCGGGGCCGGTCACCCTGAAGATGCACGTCGGCATCCACTCAGGGCAGTTTCTCTTCGTCCTGGCAGGAGCCGATCACCGCGAGCTGATCGTCGCCGGCCCGAGCGCGACCGAGACCGTCCGGATGGAGGCGGCCGCAGCGGCGGGCGAGATCATGGTCAGTGCCGCAACGGCGTCGAAGCTTCCTGCCGCGACGCTGGGCGAGGCCCGTGAAGCCGGCCGTCTGCTCGCCTCGGCGCCCGCTGCACAGCCTCAACTGGAGCCGCTGCCCCCTCTCGACGAGCTCGCGCTCGACGCGTGCGTGCCGCGGCTCATTCGCGACCACCTGACAAGCGGGGTCTCCGAGCCGGAGCACCGGCAGGCGGTCGTCGCGTTCGTCCGGATCTCGGGAGTCGACAGCCTGCATGATGTCGACGGGCCGGCAGCAGCGGCGGCCGCGATCGCCGACGTCGTCGATGTCGTGCAAGCCGCGGCGAAGGAGCACGAGGTGTGCTTCCTCGAGAGCGACGTCGACGCGGACGGCGCACGGATCGTCCTCGTTGCCGGAGCGCCACGCGTGACCGAGCACGACGTCGAGCGGATGTTGCGCACCGTGCGTGCGGCGGCGGCCGCGGAGACGCGCCTACCCCTGTCGATCGGCACGAGCCGCGGCCGGGTCTTCGCCGGCGAGGTTGGGGCATCGTTCCGGCGCACTTACACGATCCTCGGCGGGACGGCAGCACTCGCAGCGCGCCTGATGGCCCGCGCAGAGCCTCGGCAAATTCTGGTGCCCATTGAGCTGCTCGAACGCTCCGCGACCCGGTTCTCGACGCGCGAGCTCGCACCGCTCGCACTGAAGGGGATCGCCGAGCCGGTGCGTGTGGTCGCACTCGGCGCGATCGAGAGGGCCGCGGAGCAAGCCGACGCGGCGGAGCCCCCGATCATCGACCGGGTGCGCGAGCTCGCGGTCCTCACCGCTGCGCTTGCCCCCGTACGGCTCGGCTTCGGAACGGTGCTGGAGCTCGTCGGGGAGGCGGGCGTCGGCAAGTCGCGTCTGCTGCGGGAGTTCCGTTCGAACGCCGACGACATGCTGCGCATCGGCGCACGCTGCGACGAGTACGAGAGCAGCACTCCGTACTTCGTCTTCCGCGACCTGATGCGGAGCCTTGTCGGCGTCAGCCTGGACGGCTCGCCCACGGAGAACGCGGCGGCGCTCCGCTCGGTGGTCGAGCGCGTGGCGCCGGAGCTCGTCCCGTGGATTCCACTGCTTGCGCTGCTGCTCGACGTCGACGTCCCGTCGACGAAAGAAGTCGACGAGCTGCAGCCGGCGTTTCGCCGCGCACGCCTGCACGGAGCCGTCGAGGCGCTGCTCGTCGGCCTACTCCCCACGCCGACCCTCATGGTGTTCGAAGACGTGCACTGGATCGACGAAGCGTCGTCGGAGCTGCTGCGGCACCTTGGATCGAGCGGAATGACGCGCCCGCGCGCGATCTGCTGCACACGCCGGCCGGGCAGCGAGGGATTCGTGGCGATGAATGGGACGCCACCGGTCGCCGCGATGACGATCCTGCTCGATCCCCTGGTCGAAGAGGATGCGACCGCGCTGGTCGCGGCGGAGGCGGGCGACCGCCTGGATGCCGACGAGATCGCGGCCGTCGTCCGCCGAGCCGGCGGCAACCCGCTCTTCCTGAAGGAGCTGATCACGACCGCGGACGACCAGGGCGCCGATGAGCTGCCCGAGACGGTCGATGCGGTCGTCGGCACCCGGATCGACAAGCTCGCCCCGGCCGACCGCGCCCTCCTTCGTTGGGCGTCCGTGCTCGGCGTGATCTTCGACGGCGACGTGATCGCCGACGTGCTGGAGGGCGACCCGGCTGCGGCCGGCGACTCGGAAGCCTGGGAGCGCCTCGGGGAGTTCATCGAGCGCGACCCGTACGTCGCAGGTGGCTTTCGCTTCCGACACGCGCTCATCCGCGACGCTGCCTACGAGGGCCTGCCGTACCGCCGCCGCCGTGAGCTCCACCTGCGTGTCGGCGAGGTGGTCGAGCGCCGCCATGCTGCCGACCTCGACGAGGTCGCGGAGCTCCTTTCCTTGCACTTCTCGCTCGCCAAGGATGCGGGCAGGACGTGGCAGTACTCACTCGCAGCCGGCTCGCGCGCACGAGAGAAGTTCGCCAACGTCGAGGCGGCAGAGTTCTATCGCCGCGCACTGGGGGTCGCAAAGACCCTCGGGATCGAGAGTGACGAGCGCGCACGGGTCTGGGAGGCGCTCGCCGACGTCTCGAGCCGGGCAGGCCGGCTCGCCGAGGCCAAGGATGCGCTCGCCGAGGCGCGCCGGCTCGCAGGCCCCGAGGAGCAGCCCGCGCTCATGCACAAGGAAGGGCTGCTGCGCGAGGAGCAGGGCGCGTACTCGGAGGCACTGCGTTGGTACGCGCGCGGCGAGAAAGCCCTCGCTGCGGTCACCGATCCCGGCCGGCGCGACCTGCTCGAGGTCGAGCTCACCTGCGCACGCGCCCAGGCCCGCTTCCGCCAGGGGAGCTACGACGAGGCCCTGAAGCTCGCGACGGCGGTGGTCAATCGAGCCAACGAGCTCGGCGACCTTCGCAATCTCGCTCACGCGTACTACTTGAGCCACGTCATCCATACCTTGCGCGGCAGCCCCGAGCGACACATGTTCCGCGGGCTTGCGCTGCCGATCTACGAGGAGATCGGCGATCTCGCCGGCCAGGCGAGCGTCCTCAACAACCTCGGGATCGAGGCGTACTACGCCGGCCGCTGGGACGAGGCACGCGACCTCTACGAACGAAGCGGCAAGCTACGCGAGCGGATCGGAGACGTCATCAACGTCGCGACGACGACGAACAACGTCGGCGAGATCGAGTCCGACCAGGGGCGATACGCAGACGCCGAGCAGCGGTTCAAGGAGGCTGTGCGGATCGCCGACAACGCCGGCCAACGGTTGATCGCGGCGGTCGCGCGTGGCAACCTCGGTCGGGTCGCTGCGCGCGCGGGCCGGTACGACGAGGCCGGCGAGCTGCTGAGCGAAGCCGCGAAGGTGCTCGACGAGATGGGCGCGACGGCGTTCATGCTCGAGCTTCAGGCACGCCGAGCCGAACTGCTCGCGCTGCGCGCGGACGCCCCACTCGAGGCGATCAAGCTCGCGGACGAGACGCTGGCGCATGCGGGCAGCGGAGCGATGCCGCCCGCTGTGCTCGCGCTGCTCGAGCGGGTCCGTGGCACCGGATTCGCGCAGGGCGAGGACACCGAGCGGGCGCGGAGTGCGCTGCGCCGCGCGCTCGAGATCGCGGAGGAGAACTCCGTCGAGTACGAGGCGGGGCTCGCGTGGCGGGCGCTCGCAGCACTCGACAGCCTTCGCGGCAACGCCGCGGACGCGGCGTTCGCCGCCGAATCTGCTGCGAAGATCTTCGACCGCCTCGGTGTCGACGAATCGGCGATGCCGTGACCCGCGCCTCGCGTCGCTAGCCGTACCACACGGGCAAGGTGACCCAGGTCCGCCCCCGGCGCCTCAGTGTGCGCGCCGCGCGCGTTGCGTCCTCGCGCCTCGAGAACAAGCCGTAGACCGCGGGACCTGCCCCGCTCACATCGGCGCGGAAGGCGCCGTTCGCGGTTAGTTCGGCGCAGAGCGGCGATCGCGCGAGATCGTTCGGCGGCAGAGCCGCAAGGTCGCGTGGCCGACGAATGGCGTCGAGTGCCGCGAGCAGCGCCGAGGATCGCTCCCTCCAGCCGGCCTCGCCACCGAGAGTGTCAAAGCGGGTTGCGTCGAACTCCGCGTAGACGTCGGCAGTCGAGAGCTTCACCGCGTCGTGCGGCAGCAGCACGAGGACGACGAAGTCCTGCGGCAGGTCGAGCGGCCGCAGCTCGGAGCCGTCGCCGGTACCGAGTTGAGGGCCGTCGTGGAGGAAGAACGGCACATCGGCCCCGAGCCGGGCTGCGACGGCGTGCAGCTCGTCGGGCGGAAGCGGGCGCGTGAGTTGCGCGTTCGCGAGCCGCAACGCGGTCGCGGCATCGGAGCTGCCACCGCCCAACCCGGCTGCGACCGGGATGCTCTTCGCAATGTGGACGTTCCAGCCGTGCGGGGCCTCGAGCGCGGCGAGTGCGTCGCGCACGATCGTGTCCTCCGCGAAGCCGGAGATCGTGGTCGTGGTCGTGGTTGTCGCAGCACGCTCGACTGTGAGGCGGTCACCGAGATCGATCCGCTGCAGCACGGTCGCCACGTCGTGCTTCCCGTCGCGCCGCTTCGGGCCGGCGACGAGGGCGAGATTGATCTTCGCCGGAGCCGGTGCGATCACCCGAGAGCCTCGGTGAGCGCCGGGAACTCAGCGGGTGAGAGCTCCTCGGCGCGAGCGTTTGCGGCGCGGCCGATCGCCGCAAGTGCCTCCGCTGCGCGATCACGTGATGCGAGCCCGGCAAGCGCGAGCGAGTTGGCGAGCGTCTTCCGCCTGTGCGCAAATGCAGCTTCGACGACACGCTTGACCTCCGGCGCCGCGGCGGGCCCTGTGCGCCGAAACGCGACGAGCGCCGATTCGACGTTCGGCTTCGGCCGGAACACCTCGCGTGAGACGGGATGGAGCCCGGTGCGCTCGGCCGCGAGTTGAATGAGGACGGACACCGCCCCGTACGCCTTCGTCGACGGCACGGCGAAGAAACGGTCGGCGACCTCGCGCTGCACCATCACGCACCACGCCTGTAACTGAGCGTCACCGAGGCTCTCGGCCACGAGCGGCGTCGCGATGTTGTACGGCAGGTTCGCGACGAGCTTCGTCGGGGCCGGCGTCAGGGCTGCGAGGTCGAGCCGCAGCGCATCGCCCCAGTGGATCGAAGTCTTCGGGATGCCTTCGAGCTCGGGTGCGAGCCTGTGGTCGAACTCAACGGCGTGGACGTACGCGACACGCTCGGCGAGAAACCGCGTGAGGATCCCGAGTCCTGGCCCGACTTCGAGCACGACGTCGTCGGGCGCGAGTGCGGCGAGCCGGCCGATGACCGCGAGGATGTTGTCGTCGACGAGGAAGTGCTGGCCGAGGCTCTTGCGCGGAGCGATGCTCACAGGCCGAAGACAGCATCGGCGTTGGCGTCGACCTGTGCGACCAGCTCGGCGACGCTCGAGCCGCGAACTTCCGCGAGAGCCGCATAGGTGTGCGCGATGTAGGCGGGCTCGTTGCGACGTCCGCGAACAGCCTGCGGGGCGAGGTAGGGACTGTCCGTCTCGACGAGCAGGCGGTCGGCAGGAACACGGCGCGCGGCGGCACGCAGGTCGTAGGCGTTCTTGTAGGTGACGTTGCCGGCGAACGACACGTACCAGCCGTGTGCGAGTGCCGGCTCGAGGAGCGGCTCGGACGAGAAGCAATGGAGGATGACCGGCCCGTCGTGCGCCTCGAGCCGGGCGCGTGTGTCGTCATCCGCCGCGCGCGTGTGGATGACGACCGGCTTGCCGGTGTCGCGTGCGACCGCAAGCTGCCGGTCGAAGAGCCGCTGCTGCGAATCATGGGGTGCGTAATCGCGGAAGTAGTCGAGACCCGTCTCCCCTACGGCAACTGCCTTGGGATGTCCAAGCAGCGCACAGATCTCGCGGACGTGCTCTGCCTCGTCACCGCCTGCCTCGTGGGGGTGGATCCCGAGCGACGCGTAGACGCCCTCATGAGCGTCAGCGAGCTCGAGTGCCTGCCGAGCTCCGTCAAGGGTGGTTGCGACGGTGACGATGCGCGTCACTCCGGCAGCCCGGGCACGCTCGATCACCTCGCGAGCGTCGTCGCCGAGATGCGCGTGGGTGTCGATCACGCGTCGTCGTCGACCATTCGCCGCAGCTCTTCGTCGACCACTGACTCGTCGAGCTTCTTGAAGAGCTGCCGCGGCTCCTGGAGGGCCTGACCCGGGCGAAGATCGCTCGGCGCCCAGGTTCCGATCCACGATGCGTAGTCGCCGGTGAGGATCTGATGGGACGCGCCTTCCTCCTCGACGTCGCGGAACTCGAGCGAGCCGGCGATGACGCCGTCGTGGCCGAGCAGCTCGTGCACCACTTGCGAGGTGTGCGGCAGGAAGGGCGTGAACATCGTCTTCAGGCTGTCGACGGCGCGGAGTGAGACATAGAGGACGGTCGCTGCGCGTTCGCGGTCCGTCTTCACGAGTGCCCAGGGAGCCTGGTCGCTGATGTACTGGTTGACCGTCGAAGCGAGCCGCATTACCTCGCCGAGCGCCGCACGAAAGCGACCCTCCTCGATCGAGGCGCCCACCGTCTGGAAGCCGCCGTCGACGCCGTCGAGGACGGCCTGGTCCTCGGCGGTGAGTGGGCCTGGCTCGGGCACCGCGCCGAAGTTGCGATGGGCGTTCGTGAGGGTGCGGTTGACGAGGTTGCCCCAGTTCGCGAGTAGCTCGTCGTTGTTGCGGCGCACGAACTCGGCCCAGGTGAAGTCGGCGTCCTGCGTCTCCGGCCCGGCGGCGACGAGGTAGTACCGCAGCGGATCCGGGTCGTAGCGGTCGAGAAAGTCGCGCAGGTAGATGACGTGCTGGCGGCTCGACGAGAACTGCTTGCCCTCCATGGTCAGGTACTCGGTCGCGAACACGTTGTCCGGCAACTCGAGCGGAGCCTGGCCGGCGCCGTACTCGCCGCCCTTCGCGTAGCCGAGGAGCATGGCGGGCCAGATCACCGTGTGAAAGACGATGTTGTCCTTGCCCTGGAAGTAGGCATGCCGCGCCTCGGGGTTCTGCCACCAGTCGCGCCACGCATCCGGGTCACCGCTCGCCGCCGCCCATTCGATGCTCGCGGAGAGGTAGCCGATGACGGCGTCGAACCAAACGTAGATGCGCTTGTTCGCGTCCTCGGCGTAACCCGGGACCGGGATCGTGACGCCCCAGTCGAGGTCGCGCGTGATCGGCCGCGGCCGGATCTCGTCGATCAGCCCGAGCGAGAACTTGCGGACGTTCGGTCGCCAGTCGTCGTGGCGGTTGATCCAGGCGCGCAACGCGTCCGCGAACCTCGGCAGGTCGAGGAACAGGTGCTTGGTCTCGCGAAACTCCGGCGTCGCGCCGTCGATCTTCGAACGCGGGTTGATCAGCTCGGTCGGATCGAGTTGGTTGCCACAGTTGTCGCACTGGTCACCTCGCGCCTCGGGGTACCCGCAGATCGGGCATGTGCCCTCGATGTAACGGTCAGGCAGCGTGTGCCCGGTGGTGGGCGAGAACGAGACGAGCATTTCGCGCTCGACGATCGCGCCGTGCTCGTACAGCGTCTTGAAGATGTCCTGCGTGACGGCAGCGTGGTTGCGCGTCGTCGTGCGCGAAAAGCAGTCGTAGGACAGTCCGAGTCGCCGGAAGTCGTCCCGAAACGCGGCGTTGTAGTAGTCGGCGACCTCAGCGTAGGACTTCCCCTCTCGATCGGCGGCGACCATCACCGGCGTGCCGTGCTCGTCCGTCCCGCTGACCATGAGAACGTCGTTGCCCTTCAACCGGTGATAGCGCGCGAAAGCGTCCGACGGGACGCCAAACCCGGCCACATGCCCCAGGTGCCGATGGCCCGCTGCATACGGCCACGCGGGCGCTACCAGGATCTTCCGAGGCGTTGACATTGCGAGCCATCATACGAACGCGACCTTGGCCACCCGGCCACCGGGCAGCGGCGGCGCCGCCGAGGAGGAGAGCACCGGTGAGGAGGACGAGCGGCACGGCGTTCGCCCATCGCAGGGACGAATGAGCCGATCGGTACGTGTCGCGCTGACTGCTCGTGCTGCGCTCACCGTGGGTGCTGCGCTCACTGCCTGCGCTCCGCCCTGGCTCGGTGCGCTCGCCGACCGGTGACCGAGCCTGCCGCCGCAACTGCACTGCCGCAGCG
>JBAQHS010000302.1:0-4255 GCA_049288455.1 Gaiellaceae bacterium
GACGTCATCGCGATTCGGCGGGCCGTCGATGCGTTGCGGTCGCTTCGGGTGGTCGACCCACGAAGGATCGGCTACCTCGGCTGGAGCGCCGGGGCGAAGACCGGCGCGTTCGTCGCTGCGTCGGAGCCTCACGTGAAGGCGCTCGTCCTGCTGTCGGCCGGCGCCGACCCTGTGTCCGCGTTCGTCGCGCACGCGCCACCGGCGCTTCGTGCCGTCGTGCGAAGGGATCTCGGCAGCGTCGATCCGATCCGCTACATCGCTTCGGCGCGACCGGGCAGCGTTCTGCTTGAGGACGGGACGCGCGACGAGATCGTTCCGCATGCAGCGCTCCTGAACGTCATCCATGCCGCGCCGAAGGGGACGACGGTGCGCTGGTACCCCGCGCCGCACGCGCTCAACCGGGCGGCGTACCACGACGCATTCGACTGGCTCGCACGCAAGCTCCCGATCGTCGGCCCGCGCGTTGCCGGAGCGGCGACCGAATCGACTCGAGGAGGCTGAGATGCTCGAATCCGACGACGACCTGGTGCAGTTGCAGGCGCTGATCGACCGGACGTTTGCGCATGCCAATCCGCATCTCGCGCAGATCGTCAAAGGTGAGCGCCGGCTGAACGCGCGCCAGGTGGTTCGCTACCTGCAGGGGACGAAGCACGTCGCGTTCGCGACGGTGAACGAGCGCGGCGAGCCGCGCGTGGCGCCACTCGACGGAGTCTTCATCCGCGGGCACCTCACCGTGTCGACCGGCGGCCAGGCGGCGCGGCTGAGACACCTGCGCGCCAACCCGGCGTGCAGCGCGGCACATCTCGACGGCGACACGGTCGGCATCGTCATCCACGGGCGCGCAACGACCATCGGGCGCGACGACGCGGGGGTCGAGGAGATCGAGCCGGTCTGGCGGGAGATCTACGGGTCGAGCCCGTTCGAGTGGGGCGACGGCGTGGTGTTCATGCGCGTCGAGCCGAGCTCGATGTGGGCGTACGCGTTTCACCCCGAGAACTTCCCCGAGTAGCCCGGGGGCAGTGCCACGCGCGCGCGGGCGCGGGGCGGGTCGTCAGGCGTCCGGGAACAGGCGGCGCAGTGTCTGCTCTACGAGGCCGGCGACGGCGGCGTGGCCCGCCTCGTCGAGGTGGATGCCGTCGAGCGGCGAGTACCGGGTCGCCCGTCCGAGGTCGAGGTGCTCGAACCCGGATGCAGCAGCGACCTCGGCGAACCGCGCCGCGAGGACCGCCGACTTCGCCGGCGCTCCGGCCCAGTCTTCGCCCCACGTCGTATCGCCGACCGGCGGCGGGCTCGCGAGAATCGGCAGCGGCGCGGCTCCGTCGATGCCCGCAGTCGAGGCGGCGACGACTGTTGCGAGCCGCGCTGAGGCGCGCGCGATGTCGGTCGCGGTCAAGCTGTAGCGATCGGCGAGGTCATTCGTGCCGAGGTAGATGACGACGGCGTCGAGCGGTGCGTGCGAGTCGAGGCACGGGACGAGGTAGTCGAGACCGTTCTTTCCCGGCGCGATCGGACTGTCGAGGGTCGTCGTGCGGCCGTTCAACCCCTCCTCCACTACATGCCACTCGCTGCCGAGCGCCGACTGGAGGAGTCCGGGCCAGCGAACGGTGCGCGGAAAGCGCCCCTCGGTGACCGGATCGAGCCCCCACGTATTGGAGTCGCCGAAGCAGAGCACGGAACGCACGCGGGCAGCATCACCCATCGGGAACCCCTCGCGCACCACGTGCCGTCGTCGACAACCCCGGTCGGCAACCTGTGGGGCAAACGTCACTGTCTCGCCACACTTGGTCTGACCACCGAGAAGCGCCCAAACCCTGGCGGAGACAGATCCCGTGGAAGGAATGTTGCGGTCTCGACACATTTGGTCTGACCACGTATGGGCCGCCGGGGACGTGTCCGTTGGGCGCGGTGCCTAGCTGTAGCTCCTAGCGGCCGTCAATCGCCTGGGCGATGAGCGCGCTCGCGAGCTCGCGGGCGTCGCGGGCAGGACCGGTGCTGCGCTGGACGAGCGACTGCGCCTGCACGCCGCCGACGAGCAGCATCAGCTGGCGGGACAACTTGGCCGGGTCGGCAGCCCCGGCAGCGCGGGCGCGAGCCAGGATCCACCGCCGCAGCCGATCTTTGTGCCGCCGAACGATCTTGTGCGCCGGGTGCTCGAAATCGGCGAGCTCCGATGCGGCATTCGCGAACGGGCAGCCGCGGAAGTCAGGCGCGCTGACCATCACCTCGAGCTGCACGAAGAGCTGCTCGAGCTGGCCTCGAGGAGTGTCGGATGCTCGCTCTGCCGGGCCGGTGATCATCTCGAACGCCGGCTCGTCGAGCGCGTCGTAGGCGGCCACGATCAGCCCTTCCTTGCTGCCAAAGCGCTCGTAGAGCGTTCGCTTCGAGATCCCGGCCGCCTTGCTCAGCGCCTCCACTCCCGTCGCGGTAATTCCGTGCTCATGGAAGAGCTGGGCGGCCATGCCCGCGATGCGTTGATCAGTCGGCGTCACAGCAGCATGGTACCGATCGGTTTCCAGACTGCGCTGAGATGTGTATAGTCACTCCCTCTTGGACACCGATCGGTTTTCTGACAGCCGACAAGGAAAGGCTTCGACATGACTGCCAAACACCGCTGGCGCGCATTTTCGCTACTCGCCGTCGCGTTTTTCATGACCATCGCCGACCTCGCGATCGTGAACGTGGCGTTGCCGACTATCGGTAGCGCACTCCACTTCTCCGAGTCGAACCTCCAGTGGGTCGTCACGGCCTACGGACTCACCTTCGGCGGGTTCCTGCTCCTCGGCGGTCGCGCCGCGGATCTGCTCGGACGCCGCCGGATCTTCATGATCGGGCTTGCGATTTTCACCGCCGCATCACTCGGGTGTGCGCTCGCGACGACCGACTCGTTCCTGATCGTGCTGCGCGGCGTACAAGGCCTCGGCGCGGCGATCATCCTCCCGGCCGCGCTCTCGATCGTCATGAACATGTTCAGCGAGGGCGCAGAGCGCAACAAGGCGCTCGGCCTGTGGGGCGCCGTCGGCGCGAGCGGCGCCACTGTCGGCGTCCTCGCCGGCGGACTGCTCACTCGCTACGCCGGCTGGGAGTACATCTTCTATCTGAACGTCCCGATCGGGCTCGTCGCACTGCTGCTCGCGCGCCGGGTGATTCCGGAGAGCAGGCTCGAATCGACGCGCCGCCGCTACGACCCGCTCGGCGCGGTCGCAGTGACGAGCGGGTTGCTCCTGCTCGTGTACGCCATCTCGACCGCGCCCGACGCCGGTTGGGGAACGGTGCGCACGATCTCGCTGCTGGCCGCGTCGGCCGGGCTCCTGATCGCGTTCCTCGCGATCGAGACGATCGTCGAAGCGCCGCTGATGCCACTGCGTATCTTCCGGTTGAGAACACTGTCGGGAGCCAACGCCGTCAGCTTCCTGCTCGGCGCTAGCTTCTTCGCGTTCATCTTCGTCGGCACGCTCTACATGCAACAGGTCCTCGGCTACTCGGCGTTGCAGACCGGGCTCGCGTGGCTCGCGACGTCGGTGACGTCGGTTGCGTTCGCGGGCCTCTCGCAAGCGCTAGTCACCCGAGGCTCGGCGAAGCTCGTGCTCGCATCGGGCATGGCGCTGATCGGCGTCGGCCTGCTCTGGAGTACCCAGGCTGGGCACCAGCACTACTGGATCGGCCTTCTCGGGCCCTTCTTCGTCGCCGGCGTGGGAACAGCGTTCGCGTTCATCCCCGTCTCGATTGCCGCGCTCGCGGGTGTTGCCGAGCATGAGGCCGGCCTCGCGTCTGGGCTCCTGAATACGACTCAGCAACTCGGCGGCGCGATCGGCGTGGCGGTTGCGTCGACGGTCGCCGCGGCACACACAAAGACGCTGCTACAGCACGGCGACACGGCGTCGACCGCGCTCAGCAGCGGGTTCCAGTGGGCATTCTGGGTCTGTGGGGCGACGGCGCTACTCGCACTCCCGATCACGTTCCTGCTCGTGCGGCGCGATGAGCTCGACCGCGCGCTCGCCGCGGCAAGCGAGCCGGCACTGGCGGCACCCGCCGGTGCGTGAACCGTCACGACGTCACCCCATCCAACCGAGGAGGTTGCAATGAGACGTGTGCTCGTCCGCTACAAGGTGAAGCCCGACCAGGCGGCAGCCAATGCCGAACTCGTGCGCGCGGTGTACGAGGAGCTCGCGCGCACCCGGCCCGCCGCCTTCCGGTACGCCACGTTCCAGCTCGACGACGGTGTCAGCTTCATGCACCTCGCCTCGCAGGAATCCGA
>JBAQHS010000303.1:0-2318 GCA_049288455.1 Gaiellaceae bacterium
GCATCTTGTTCAAGCGAGCAACGCAGACCGGGCACGCGAACTGGCTTGTGCGGCTCACCGACGCGACGAGCGGGCGAAGCATCTGCGTCTCGATCACATCGACCACGGGCGCGATCACGCCGACGACCAACATCGATTTCAGCAACTGCGGCTCACCGCATCCAGTGAGCCCCGGCATGACCACAGAGCCTGCCTCGGTCTCGTAAGCCGCCGTATCGTTTGATCTTGATGCAACGTCGACGTGGAATCGCATCGCTCCTTTCGGGTCTGCTGATGTTGACGACAGCGACCGTTATCGGTGGCGCGAGTGCTGTGGCGGGTTCGAAGGTGACTGCGAGTGGCGAGACGGCTTCTTCGGCGTCCGTGATCGGCGTCGTGCGGCTTGTGTCCGCCGGGTTCGGTGTGGTGGAGGCGAGCCCGGTCTCCTCTCCCGGCACGATCTCTCGCCCACGGTTGCTCGCGACCTCGAGCTCCGGTGGTCACTTCAACGAGATCGGCCCGCGACTGCCGCCGTTCACCCTGATCGATGATGTCTCCTTCCTCGACCGAGACCACGGTTGGCTCGTCGCGTGGAACCTCACCAACGTGGGCGTGACCGTGTACCGGACACGTGACGGGGGGCGCACCTGGCAGGGCAGGGCGGTCACCACGCACACGCAGAACGCAGGCGCCGTCGCCACCGTTCAGTTCCTCAACCCCAGGCGGGGCTGGTTGGTCAGCCAGGAGCCGACGGCCCCGCGCGCCAGGCTCTACAGCAGTTCCGACGGTGGTGCGAATTGGCGGCTCGTCAACGATCGCCTGCCGGAAATCGCACCCGTCGTGTTCGCAAGCGCAGACGACGCGTGGCAAGCAGGCGGTTTCTTCAGCCGCTTCCTCTTTCACAGCGTCGACGGCGGCAATATCTGGACACGAGCGCAACTTCCCGTGCCCGCGAGCGAACGATCCGCGAAGGCGATGTACGGCCCGCCCGTCTTCTTCGGTCACACGATCCTTGCTCCGGTTACGTTCCTCCATCCCGGAGCTGCTCACCAGGCGGTTTACCGGAGCGGCGACGACGGTCGAAGCTGGAGGCTCGCCAGCCTGCTCAAGGTCACCGGAGCAACCGCACCCGGAGGGAACTGCGCCGTCTTTCCAGCACCTCTCCCGATCTCGCTCGAGAGCGCGCGCACTTGGTGGGTTGGCGGGCTCCGCGCGGGTGGTTGGTTCGCCTATCGCACGACGAACGCCGGCAGAAGTTGGGAGCCGAATCTCATCGCACATGCCAAACCGTCTCCGAACTGTCCGCGCTCCGAATTGCAGGCGATCGATACTCGAACAGCCTGGTTCACGTTCCTAGCCGGGACAAACGATCGTGAGCTGTACGCGACGAGCGACGCTGGGAAACACTGGCGCCGGATCCGGCCGTCATAGCCGGGGGCGAGTCGATGCGCCCAGACACTGGCGGAGAGTCTCACGTCCGGGCGAAGCTCTCGACTCTTGGTCGACGTACGTAAATCGGGGTGGAGAGATTCGAACTCTCGATCTCCCGGCCCCCAGCCGGGCGCTCTAGACCAGACTAAGCCACACCCCGAACGCGGGGAGTGTAGCCGCGCGGCTCACCGGCTCAGCGTTCGGCCGCAACCGTGCCGGCGACGATACGCTCGTAGGCGCGACGCACGGGATCGGGCTCGGCCCGTTCCGCATCGTCGGCTCGCAACTGTGCGGCAATCAGCTTGTCGAGCGCCCGCACCGCTTGCTCGAAAGTCTTGCCGTCCCCCATGCGCTCACCATCGTCACGGGGAGGTCGTGTGCGTGATCACTCCGACGAGTGTTTTGTTGCGATTCGTAGCGCGTCGACCGCGTCTTCGAGATCCGCGTGCAGCGACGCCGCGACGTAGACCGTCCACGGATGCGCACGTGTACCTCCGGTGTAGACGACGACGGGGATGCTCCGCGCATGCGCGTACCACGCCTCCATCGACGTGCCTTCGTCGGGTGCGGTGAATGCGGCGAGCACGACGTCGCAGGAGTCGATGTCGGCGAGGTCACCGTCGACGATCTCCGCTTCATGACCTGCGGTCGCGCCGCGAAAGTCGCGACGCATCGGGTCGACCGGTTCCCAGCCCGCCGACTCGGTAAGCGCGGTCGCGCGGCGGCGGTACTCCTCGGCGAACGGTGGGCCGGCCAGGTAGACACGGGGCATGCGACTACGATAGGGCCGTGGAACAGGAGTTCGTCGCACTCGGCCACGCCGGCAGTAGCGCCTACGCCGGCCTCGAGACGTTCCCGAACCCGGGCGTCGAGCGGGTCGAGCTCGTCAGCGACGAGCTGACCGCCGT
>JBAQHS010000304.1:0-1518 GCA_049288455.1 Gaiellaceae bacterium
GTGCCCTGTGGCCCGGACTTCGCATGCTCGATCACGTACCGCAGGCGCGTCGTGTCGCGGGTCGGCGGCGAGACGACGGACGCGTGATCGGAAAAGGTGATGATCGACATCTGGTAGCCGGCGGGAAGCTTGTCGACGAATCGCTCCGCAGCGGCTCTGGCGGCGCCGAGGCGCGTCGGCCGCGTGTCGTTCGCAGCCATCGAACCGGAAACATCGAGCACGAGCACGATCGTCGCTTCGTTGCGCTTGACGTTGAACGTCGCGCTCGGCCGTGCAAAGCCGACGAGCAAGAGCGCGACACCCGCGAGCAAAAGCGCCGTGGGCAGATGCCGGCGCCAGGCGGGCGGCCGCTCGATCATGTTCGGCAGCAGGGCGGGCGCAGCCCACGCGGCGGCCCTCGCGTCGCGCCGCCGGTCGAACCAGAGGTAGCCCGCGACGGCCGCCGGCACTGCGAGCAGGCAGAGCAGAAGGACCGGCGCCTCGAAACTCATCTGGTGCGGTGCCCCCGCCGCAGAAACGCGGTCAGCGGATGCAGCCAGTCGCCCTCCGTCGAGAGAGCCACGTGCCGGACACCGACCGAGTTGAGCGACGCGACCAATGAGCGCCGTTCTTCAGTCGCTGCCGCAGCGAAACGCTCGCGCAGGCGCCTGTCGCCGGTGTCGACGCGCAACTGCCGACCGGACTCCGGGTCGACGAGGCGCAATTCGCCTACGTTCGCAAGCTCCTGCTCACGCGGGTCGCGCACCTCGACCGCGAGCACCGCGTGTCGCCCCGCCAGGCGAAGCAGCGGTTGGCGCCATTCGGGCGTGCCGCGAAAGTCGGAGACGACGACGATGAGCGCTCGTTGACGCGCCACCCGATCCGTGAGCTCCAGCGCGTCGCTCAGCTTGCCTGTGCCGCCCGGGGGGAGCTCGCGCAACAGATGCAGGGTGTCGAGCAGGGCGCGGCGACCCTGGCGCGGCCGCTCGACGGTCTGCTCGGTGCCGAACGCGATCGTGCCGAGACGGTTGCCGCGCCGTGTTGCGGCGTATCCGACCGCGACTGCGACACCCTCCGCAACGTCAGCCTTGCGCCGGTCGCCGGTGCCGAACGCCATCGAAGCGGACGCGTCGAGCACGAGCCACGTCACGAGCACGCGCTCGGCCAGCTCGACGCGCACATGCGTCTCGCCGGTGCGGGCTGTGACGTTCCACTCGATGCGGCGTACGTCATCGCCCGGCTCGTACGGTCGGACCTGCCAGAGCTCGCTGCCGACCCCTGCGAACGCCGAGCGGTAGTCGCCGGCGAGAAGCCCGTCGACGCGGCGACCGACGGTCAGCTCGAGCGCACGGAGAGACGCCGACGAGAGCGGCCCCGGGCCGGGCGCCGCGGGCGTCCGAGACGGTGCGAGCGGATCGGCGGCGGTCGAGCTCACGCCGCGGCGTGCGTGCGTCCGAGGTCGATGTTCGGGACGGGGACCGCGGCGAGCACGGCGTCGAGGATCGTGTCGGAAGCGACCTCTTCCGCGAGCGCGCGGTA
>JBAQHS010000305.1:0-19206 GCA_049288455.1 Gaiellaceae bacterium
GTCGGAGCGCGACGCGAAAGGCTTCGCGGCGTGGACGCCCCGCGCTCAGCCACCCAGCTGCCGAACTGCCGACGCGCCGCTCGAGCTCGGCCTCGCGCGCATTGAAGGCATCGCCGAGGGATGGGTCCCACGGGAACTCATCGCCGGGGATCGCGTGCAGCTCGAGCAGCCCGCGCAGGAGTGCGCGCGCATCGTCGCCGGCCAGGTCGCCGCCCTCGATCAGGGCGACTGCGTGGGCAAGATCCGCGAGCGACAGCCCATACGCGAGCCGCGGGCCATGAGCGCTCTCGGCGGCGTAGGCGGCCGCGACGAGCTCGCCCGCCGCACCGCCCCGCAACCGGCCGCCTCGGCCGAGCTCCTCCGTCTCCGTCATGGCACGGAGACTAGTGCCTGACACCTCACGTGTGGTGTCAGGCACGAGCCGAATGTGGCTTTACGCAGCGAGGCCGGCGAGCTCACGCAGAGCGGCAAGGCGCGACAGCGCCTGGCCCTCGAGCTGCCGCACACGCTCGCGCGTCAGGTCGAGCTCGTGTCCGATCGCCTCGAGCGTCCACGGCTCGCCCTCGAAGCCGAACCGCAGCTCGAGGATGCGCCGCTCACGCTCAGGCAGAGCGTCGAGCGCCTTACGGATGTTCTGGCGGCGGAGCGACTCCTCCGCCTCTTCGAACGGATCGGCCGCCTCGCGGTCGGCGAAGAGGTCACCGAGCTCGCCCTCGTCGTCAGCGCCGACCGTCTGGTTCAGCGAGACCGACGCGGATGCGGCCGAGAGCGCCTCCTCCACGTGCTGCAGGGGCAGGCCCGTCGCCTCGGCGAGCTCTTCCTTCGTCGCCTCGCGACCGAGCTCGACCTCGAGCCGGCGCGCCGCGCGCGACAGCTTCTGCTGACGCTCGACGACGTGCACCGGGACGCGGATCGTCCGCGCGTGGTTTGCGACCGCGCGCTGCACCGACTGGCGAATCCACCAGGTGGCGTACGTCGAGAACTTGTAGCCACGGCGCCAGTCGAACTTCTCGACTGCGCGGTTCAGGCCGAGCGTGCCTTCCTGGATCAGGTCGAGGAACGGAACGCCGAGGCCGCGGTAGCCCTTGGCGATCGACACGACGAGCCGCAGGTTCGACTCGATCATGCGCCGCTTCGCGCGTCCGTCGCCGCGCTCGATCGCCTTCGCGAGGACAACTTCCTCGTGGGCGGTGAGCAGCTTGTGCTTGCCGACATCGGCGAGGAAGAGCTGCAGGCTGTCGCCCGCGCCCGACGGAGCAGAGGCCTCGTAGATCACGGGCTCCGGCTTGTGCTTCGTGTTCTTTTCCTCGGTGACGGGCTCGCGGACTTCGAGGCCGATGCGCTCGAGCTCCTTGACCACGTCGGTGATCTCGCCTTCCGGCAGGTCGTTTTCGACCGCGAACGCCTCGAGCTCGGCCGGTTCGATCCAGCCGCGCTCCTCGCCCGCCTCGATGAGGGTGCGGGCGCTCTCGGTCTCGAGCAGTTCGGTCAACTGAGTCTGGGTCAAGTCGCTCTCGATGTCCTTTCGATTCTCCGGACGCTTCCGCAAACCTGCCGGTTCAGAGTAGCGTCCATTCCAACGCGCACAGCGGCAGCACCATTCCGGCCACGGCCCTCCTGATTATGGACGGTTTGCCGACCGAAATGTTGAATTGAGTGTTGCGAGACCGTTATGAGCGCTTCTTTTTCACACGCTTCTTGGGCGGTCCGGCCTCGCGGCGGTTCTGCAGCAGCTCTGCGGCCCGGGCCGGGGTGATGTCCTCGACCGAATCCGCGGCCCGGAGGCTCGCGTTCGTCTCGCCGTCGGTCACGTAAGGGCCGAAGCGGCCCTCCTTGAGGACGACCGGCTTCCCCGAGACCGGGTCGTCGCCGAGCTCCTTCAGCGGCGGGGCGGCGGCACGGCGGCCGCGCGCCTTCGGCTGGGCGAGGAGGGTGAGGGCATCCTCGAGCGTGACGGTGAAGAGCTGCTCCTCGGTCTCGAGCGAGCGCGACTCCTTGCCCTTCTTCACGTACGGCCCGTACCGGCCGTTCGCCGCGATCACCTCTTCGCCCTCGGACTCACCGAGGGTGAGCGGCAGCGTCAACAGCCGCACCGCATCCTCGAGCGTCACCGACTCCGGCGACATCGTCTTCAGCAGTGACGCCGTACGCGGCTTCTCGTCCCCCTCGAGCAGCTCAGTCACGTACGGCCCGTAGCGACCGCTGCGCACCGCGATCGGATGTCCGGTCTCGGGATGAGCACCGAGGATGTGCTCCTGGCCGGCCTGCGCGAGGATCTCCTCGGCGCGCTCGGGCGTCAGCTCGTCGGGTGCGATTCCGTCCGGCAGCGTCTGGCGGTCTTCGCCGCGCTCGAGGTACGGCCCGTACTTCCCGACGCGCACGACGATGTCAGTGCGCGGCAGCGGGACGGTGTTGATCTCGCGCGCGTCGATGTCGCCCAGTTGCTTCTCGACGAGGTCCTTCAGGCCGTTGTCGCCGTTCGAGCCGAAGTAGAAGCGCTGCAGCCAGGCGGTGCGCGCTTCGTCGCCGGATGCGATCCCGTCGAGGTCGTCCTCCATGCGAGCGGTGAACTCGTAGTCGACGAGCTGCTCGAAGTGGCGCTCGAGCAGGTTGACAACAGCGAAGGCGAGGAACTCGGGCACGAGCGCCTGGCCCTGCCTGCGCACATAGCCGCGGTCGAGAATCGTGCCCATGATCGCCGCGTACGTGGACGGGCGCCCGATGCCGCGCTCCTCGAGCGCCTTGACGAGGCTCGCCTCGGTGAAGCGGGCGGGCGGCGAGGTCGAATGGCCTTCCGGCTCGAGCGCGGTCGTCGCGAGCGAATCACCCTCGTGCAGCTCGGGCAGCACCTTCTCCTCGGCGTCGGCCGAGGCCGGCTCGTCGCGGCCCTCCTCGTAGGCGAGCAAGAAGCCGCGGAACGTGATCACGGTGCCGGCGGTCGCGAACTCGGCCTGGCGCCCATCGCTCGAGGTGCCGGCGATGCGCACGGAAACGGTCTGCCCGCGCGCATCGGCCATTTGCGATGCGACCGTGCGCTTCCAGATCAGGTCGTAGAGCTTGAACTCGTCGCCCGCGAGCTCACGCTTCACGTCGTCCGGGGTGCGGAAGCGGTCGCCGGCCGGCCGGATCGCCTCGTGCGCTTCCTGTGCGTTCTTCACGCGTCGCTCGTAGCGCCGTGGCGCCTCCGGCACCGAATCGGCCCCGTACAACTCGCGGGCCTGCGCGCGGGCCGCGGTGAGCGCCGACTCCGACAGTGTCGTCGAGTCGGTGCGCATGTAGGTGATGTAGCCGTTCTCGTACAAGCGCTGCGCCGTGCGCATCGTCTGTTGCGACGAGAGCCGCAGCTTGCGGCTGGCTTCCTGCTGGAGCGTGGAGGTCATGAACGGCGCTGCGGGGCGGCGTGTGTACGGCTTCTCCTCGACGGATGCGACCTCGAAGGGAACACCGTCGAGCGCGGCGGCAAGGCCACGAGCGTCGTCCTCGGTGAGCTGCACCGTCTCCGCGGTCTTCAGCTCGCCATCGCGGCCGAAATCTCGGCCCTGGGCGACGCGCCGGCCGTCGACCGCGGCGAGCCGGGCGCTGAACTCGCCGGGCGCGAATGTCGCGACGATGTCCCAGTAGTCGGCGGCGATGAAGAGCATCCGCTCGCGCTCGCGCTCGACGACGAGGCGCGTGGCGACCGATTGCACTCGACCGGCGGACAGGCCCTGCATGATCTTCCGCCAGAGCACCGGCGAGACCTCGTAGCCGTAGAGACGGTCGAGAATGCGGCGCGTCTCCTGCGCATCGACAAGCGACTTGTCGATGTCCCGCGTCTCGGTGAGCGCGTGCTCGATCGCCTGCTTCGTGATCTCGTGGAAGACCATCCGCCGCACGGGCACCTTCGGGTCGAGCACCTGCGTGAGATGCCAGGCGATCGCCTCGCCTTCGCGGTCTTCATCCGTCGCGAGCAGCAACTGGTCGGCGTTCTTCAGCTTGGCCTTCAGGTCAGAGACGACCTTCTTCTTGCGCGCGTCGACGACGTACAGCGGTGCGAAGTCGTGCTCGGTGTCGACACCGAGGCGCGCCCATGGCTCCTCCTTGTACTTCGCGGGAATCTCCGATGCATTGTTCGGGAGGTCGCGGATATGGCCGATCGACGATTCGACCATGTAGTCGGAGCCCAGGTAACCCGCGATCGTCTTCGCCTTCGCGGGCGACTCGACGATCACGAGCGTGCGCTTGTTTGCGGCCATTTCGGGCGCCACCATAGCGCTGTGGCCCGGATACGCGATACTCGCCGCCGGTGACCCGTCCCCCCAGGCCCACACTCCTCTACTCGGCGATCGCGTTGCTCTCGTGGCCGGTTTTGCACTTCGCCTACCGCTACGAGGCCCGCGGAACCGAGCATTTACCCGCGGATTCGGGCTACGTCCTGGCCGCCGGGCACGTCTCGAACTTCGACCCGTGGGCGATCGGGATGGCGCTCTGGCCACGGCGGTTCCTGCGGTTCATGGGCAAGTCGGAGCTCTTCTGGTTCCCGCTCGGGCCGATCCTGGGCGGAGTCGGCGCGTTCAAGGTGCACCGCGGCCAAGCCGATTACGGCGCGATCGAGACCGCCGTCACGCTCGCGCGCGGCGGCCACGTGATCGCGATGTTCCCGGAAGGGACGCGCCGCCGAAAGGGCCTGCGGAAGAAGTGGGAGGCACAGGCGCACACCGGAGCCGCCCGGATCGCGCTCGAGGCCGGCGTGCCGCTCGTCCCGGCGGGGATCAAGGGCACGAACAACCTCCGCGGGCTCGGCCCGATCAGTGTGCGCTACGGCGCGCCGCTCGAACTCGACGACCTCGCGTCGCTCGAACCGGCAGAGGCCGCGCGCGTCGCGACCGAACGGCTGATGCTCGCGATCCACGAGCTCGAGGAGTCGCTGTGAGTGGCGGGCTCCTGCTCGCGATCGACGGCGACTCGCTCGCGCACCGCGCCTACCACGGCATCCCGAAGAGCGTGCGCCTGAACGCCGTCGTCGGGTTCTCGAACTTCCTGCTGCGTCTGTGGGACAGCGAGCAGCCCGAGGCTGTGCTCGTCGGCTGGGACTCGCTCGAGACGCCGACGTACCGCCACGAGGCGCTGCCCGCCTATCAGTCCGGCCGCGAGTTCGAGGACTCGATCGTCGCGCAACTCGCCCTGCTGCCGCCGCTCTGCGAGGCCTTTGGATTCCAGATCGGCAAGGCAGGCGGCTATGAGGCCGACGACTTCCTCGCAGCAGGCGCGGCAGCCTGGCCCGGCGAGGTTCTCGTCGCGACCTCCGACCGGGACGCCTACCAGCTCGTCAACGACCGCGTGTCGATCTTGCAGCCGGTCAAAGGCGTGTCCGAGCTCGCGCGGATTGACGAAGCCGGTGTACGCGAGCGCTACGGCGTCGAGCCTGCCCAGGTTCCCGATTTCATCGCGCTCCGCGGCGATCCGTCCGACAAGATCCCTGGGGCGCCGGGCGTCGGCCCGAAGAAGGCCGCGGAGGTGCTGAAGCAGCACGGCTCGCTCGCACAAGCACTCGCCGACGGGCGGTTCCCGACGATCGCCGACGACCTGCTGCTTTACCAGAGCATCGCGACGATGGACCCGGAGGCGCCACTGCCGAAGCTCGCACCGACGCCGCCGACCTGGGCGAACGCGGCCGAGCACGCACGCGATCTCGGGCTGAACACCCTTGCGGACAAGCTCGCAGCGCGCGCCTAGATCTCCGGGTCGCGATTCAGCTTCCCGTTCTCGATCGTCCACGACGCATGAGCGCGGCGGCGCGCGTCCGGCTCGTGCGTCGCGACGAGGCACGACGTCCCTTGCCCGGCCGCCCAGGTAAGTGCCGACCAGACGAGCTCGGCTGAGCGCGCGTCCTGGTGTGACGTCGGTTCGTCGACGAGCAAGATGGCGGGTCGCACGTTGACCGCCCGCGCGACCGCGACTCGCTGCTGCTGGCCGACGGAGATCTCCGACGGATAGCGGTTCGCGAGCTCCTCGAGTGCCAGGCGCTCGAGCAGGGCGCCGGTGTCGGCGGCCGATCCGCCCAGACGCGCCGGTAAGTGGACGTTCTCGTGCACCGTCAGCTCGGGAACGAGTCCGAAGCGCTGCGGGACATAGGCGAGCTCGCTCCACGCCGGCGCGGGGCCGGCACCTTCGAGCCAGCCCCCGAGCAGCATCAGGAGCGTCGACTTACCTGAGCCCGAGCGGCCGACCACCACGCCGAGCTCGCCTTCGCGAAGCTCGATCGCGGCGTCGGCGAGCGCGCGTGTTGAGCCGTAGTTGACGTTCAGGCTCTCCCGCCGGAGCACGATCCGCCCGCCGTCGTGCGGCAGCGGGCCGACGACCACCGGCGGCGCGCCCGCGTTTCTGCCCCGCTCGAGCTCGACGACGTGGTCGGCGATCGCGAGGACACTCGGATCGTGCGTCGCGACCACGAACGTCGTGCCGCGCGCCGTCGCCGCGCGAATTGCGCCCAGGAGCGTCTCCGCGCTGTCGCGGTCGAGCTCTGCGGTCGGCTCGTCGACGATGACGACCGGCGCGTCGCGAGCAAGCGCCACCGCGAACGCGGCACGCGCGAGCTCGCCCCCGGAAAGCTCGGACGCCCGTCCGTGCAGGCGATGGGCCACGCCGAGCTCCTCGAACAGCTGGCGTGGAGCGCGTGGTGCATGCTCGGCGATCGTCAGATGCGGGAAGAGATTGTCGGCCGCGCGCTGCGACACGTACGCGACCCGGTCTCGCCGGAAGCGCAGCAGGTCCCGGCGGCTGAGGCCCGCCGGGTCGGCCCCGTCGACGATGATGCGGCCCGCCGACGCGAGCTCGAGCCCTGCGAGGAGGCGCAGCAGCGTCGACTTGCCGCTGCCGGAGACACCGACGAGTGCGGTCGTCCCGCCCGCAGGAATGACCGCGTCAACAGTGTCAAGCGCGACGACGTGGCCGGACTCGGTGTCGTAGGTCTTCGCGACGGACTCGACGGCTGCGAGCACCTCAGGCAACGCGCAAGGCCTCGCCGAGCTCGGACTGCGCCGTGAGCGCGCTCGCGGCTGCACCAGCCACTGCCGCCACGATCACGAGCAGGCACAGCGACCACCCGAGCTCGAGCCACGGCACAACCAGGGTCGACGGCGGTGGGTAGAGCGGCAGCGGATCGACGCGCGAGACGACCGGTGACGCTGCAAGCAATGCCGACCCGGCGCCGACCGTGACGGCGAACGCGACCAGCGCGGCTGCTTCGAGCGCCACCGACGCAGCCTGTCGCGAACGTCCGAGACCCATGCGAACGAGGAATGCCGACGTCACGAGCTGCGACCGTCCGCGCGCATACAGGTAGAGGATGAGCGCGGTGAACGCGATCAGCGCGGCGCCGAGGGCGATCACGCGCAAGAACGCGTAGGTGCGCGACGCGGTCGTGAGATCGGCGTTCAGCAGGAAGTGATCGACGGTAGTGAAGAACGACGGGGCGAGGGACGAGCTCGCAAGGGCCGTCTCGATCGACCGAGGGTCTCCGCGCGCCCACACGTACGCGTAGGCGCCTGCCGTCGGGCTCTCGACGCCGGCCGCGGCAGCCGCGCGGGCAAGCCGGTCCGCAGCGACGACGATCATTGGCTCACCGGCCGTCATCCCGGGGAATGCGGCCGACGTCGCGACGACGTGCACCGCGATGCGCTTGCCGGCGAGCCAGATCGCATCGGGCCGGCCCGACGCGGCAACCGCGATCGCAGGCAAAGAGTCCCTCGAGGTCTCGAGTCGTTCGAGCGCGCCGCGCGGATCGCCTGCCCAGGGCCAGCGCATCACGTCTCGAAGTGCGAGGGGATCGATGACGAGCAACTCGACGTGGGTGCCGTCGGAGAGCGTGGCGTTGTCGAAGCTTTCCTCGACCTTCGTCGCAGGAAACGGGAAGCTCGGCTGGACGACCTTGACCGGGTCGATCAGTCCTTGCACGTCGGCGCCGTTCGCGACATACGCCTTTTCGGAGCTGTTGGAGTCGAGCGAGCTGCGAAGCACTTCGGCGAACGTCACGGCCGCAGCTGCAACCGCGGCCGTCACGGTGAGCAGGACGAGCAGCGCTCGTGCCGCGGCGAGACGGCGCAGCGCCAGGAAGATGATGTCCGACGCGATCGCGCGACGTCGCACCGCCCACCGCGCTGCACGAGCTGCGACGCCAGCGATTCCTGCGGCCAGGAGGAGTGGAAAGAGGAGCACGATCAAGCGGGGATGGGCGCCGATCGTCGCGTCCTTGACGAGCCCGCCACCGTGCTCGACGAACACGTAGGAGATCGCTGCGGCGATCAGCACGGGCAACTCCCACGGCACGCGGAGGAGGACCGAGCGCCCGCGCATTCTTTCGATCGCCGGCCCCCGCGCGGCGACGCCGCCGAGGGCAATCGCAGCGATCGCGACTGCAACGGCACCACCCGAAGCCGCAACCGCCGAGTGAAGTACCGAGTTGTCGATCGTGCCCTTCGGTGTGAGCTCGCGTGTCAGCCCTACTGCCACGAGGACGCCGGCGGCAGCGCCGGCAAGCGAGGGCAGGAATGCCTCGAGGACGAGACGGAGTCCGAAGACCGCGCGCGGCTCACCGCCGACGACCGACAGCCGCGCTTCGGCGCTGCGGCGCCGGGTGTTGAACACTCCCGCGACGAATGCCGCGCCGATCGCCATGACCGCGGCGAACCCGGCGAGCAGCGAGACGACGGGCGTGAGAGCGGCGACGCTCCGCCCGGCGAGCGTGACGGCAGCCTCGATCGACGACGACGACCGGCACGGGCAGCCGAGCTCGCGGGCGAGCGGCGTCGGCCGCGACAAGCCGTGCCGGACCGCCGCGAAGCGCTTCGCAATCTCCTTCGCCCTCGCAGGGGTCACCGAGCCCGCCGCAATCGGGAGCTCGAACACGTTCGCGACGAAGCCGCCGCCCGCCAGCCGCGCGGTGCGATACAGCTCGGCTTGGTTCATCAGGAGAAAGGTCGGGAGCGGCCGGGCGTCGGGGTTCCGCGCCCGAATGCGCGTGAGGAAGTCGACCCAGTTTGGGTTGTCGAGATCCTGGTCGAGTGGCAGGTACACAGCGCCGACCGGCACGCGATGAATCCGTACGCCGGTCGCCGCGAACTCGACCAGGCCGATCTGCCCGCCGGGGCGAAGGCCCGCAAGCCGTGCGACGGTCGCCGCGACCCACGCTCCTTGCCCGTTGCCCGAGAGACGGTGAACGTGTGCCATCGCGCCGGTGCGCGCCATCGGCACGACCTCCGCGGGCAGGCCGCCGTTCCGCGTCGAGGCGCTGACCTCCGCGCTTGTGATCGTCGTCAGGAGGGGTTCTTCGACGAACGGCAGCGACCGCGCGAGGCGTACGACGGCGGCACGACGCGCCTGGTCGCCGGCCGCGATGTTCCGGTCTCGCGCGCCTCGCGTCTCGATCGTCAGCCCGGCCGCGAGGGGGCTCAGCTGTTGCAGCTTGCCCTTCAGCGCCTCACTCTCCGCCCCAGCACGGAGGAGCGGGGCCGACGCGGCCGCGAGCGCCACGAGGAACGACGCGCAGACGACTGCAAGAAGCACAGAACGGTGCCGGCCGAGCACGAACGGTGCCTTTACCCAGAGCGCGCGCGGCATGCGCAAACCGTACGCGGCCTCTATGCGATGTGCTGTCTATGCTCACCCCGATGGACGCCTGGCTGCGCACAGCGACGGACGCGATCGGCGGCGGCGACCTGTCGGAGAACGATGTCCGCGAGCTGCTCGACATCGCGCGCGTCGCCGCCCACTGCAGCGGCGACCGAACGAACGCACCACTGCTCTGCTACCTGATCGGCCGCGCGCAGGGCGAGCGGCCGCTCGACGAGCTGCTCGAGGCAATCCGCTCATCGACGTCGTAAGCCATCCGGCGTTCGCAACGCTGCACCCGACCGGATCACACCCGGAGTCGCAACGACGCATCGAAGTGCTGCACGACCGCTTCTCGTTTATCGAGTGCAGCGCCGCGGGCGAAGACGACATCCTGAGATGCCACACCGCGCGGTTGCTCGAGCAGGTTCGGACGACGCGCGGGCCGATCGACGAGGACACGTTGTGCACCGAGACGACATTCGAGGCGGCGCTGCTCGCCGCCGGCGCGGCCATCGAAGCGGTGAAGTGCGGCGGCTTCGCGCTGTCGCGGCCGCCCGGCCATCACGCCGAGAGGGATCGCGCGATGGGCTTCTGCCTCTTCGATTCGGTCGCGATCGCCGCACGCTGGGCACAGACCGAGCTCGGTCTCGAACGAATAGCAATCGTCGACTGGGACGTTCATCACGGCAACGGAACGCAGGACATCGTGCGCGGCGACCCGTCGATTCTCTTCGTGTCGGTGCACCAGTGGCCGCTGTATCCCGGTTCGGGCGGCCCCTACGAGCAAGCCGAGACGCTCCTCAACGTCCCGCTGACGGCCGGGTCGGGCGACCGCGAGTATCTCGATGCCTGGGTCACGGTCGAACGGGCGGTCGAGCGGTTCGCGCCGGACCTGCTGCTCGTCTCGGCCGGTTTCGACGCGCACGCCGATGACCCGCTTGCGGACATGGAGTTGACCGTCGACGGCTTTCGTGAGCTCGCGCGGAGAACCGCCGCGCTCGCACCGCGGCTCGCGGCGGTTCTCGAAGGCGGCTACAACCTGCGCACGTTGCCGGACCTCGTGGGCGCGGCGCTCGACGGCTTCGACGCCGTACGCACCTGACTCCGGGAAGAGCGGTCGCTACTGGCCGGCGAGCGTCACTGGCTGGCGAGCTTTGCGAGCGCTTCGCGGCGCGACGACACGCCGAGCTTCGCGAGGAGGCTCTTCACATGCGAGCGAACGGTGTGCTCGGAGATGAAGAGCCGCGCGGCGATCTCGTCGGTGCTCAGGTGGCGGTCGAGGAGCAGCAGCACCTCGAGCTCTCGTGCCGAGAGCGTCTTTGCAACCGAGTCGGGCACCGCGCTGCGTGGAGCGCCCTCGCGGACCTGGTCGAGGAGCTGCCGCGCGACGGCGCCGGACAGAGCAGCTTCACCCTGAGCGACTCCGCGCAAGAACTCGACGATCCGCTCCGGCGGCTCGCTCTTCAGGAGATAGCCGGCAGCTCCGGCACGGATCGCGGCGAGCAGGTTCGATTCCTCTTCCGAGGCGGTCAGAACCACGATTTCGGCCTGCGGGGCGGCGTCGTGCAGCTTCGGAAGCGCGGTCAGACCGTCCATGCCCGGCATCGAAAGGTCGAGCAGCATCAGGTCGGGCCGCAGTTCGCGGGCCTTGCTGATCGCCTCTTCCCCGCTCTCCGCCTCGCCTACGACCTCGAACCCGTTTTGCTTCAGGAGACCGGCCAACGCGTCTCTGGTCAGAGGATGGTCGTCGATGATCAGGATGCGTTCCGTCATGCGCTCATGAGATTGTGCCGATACTGGCGGAGATGCACACCAACCGCTTTGAGGCCTTCCTCTGGGGGCAGGTCGTGCTCTTCGGCCTGCTGGGGTCGACGCTCGCCCTGCTCGTGGCGTTCCCGAGCCTCCGCCATGCCTACTCGCTGCCCGAGCTGAAGCTCGTCCTCGCAACGGTTTTCATGCTCGCGGGTGGGCTCGTTGCGCTGCTGAGCGCGACCCGCTTCGCGGTCGAAGGCCGCCGGCTCGACCTCTTTCTCTGCACGGGCTTCTTCGTCACCTCGGTCTCGTGGCTCGCATTCACGATCATCCCGAACATCTCGCATGGCACGTCGCGGCGCGAGCTCTGGGCGGCGATCGTCGGCCGCACGATCGGCTGGGCGCTGATCGCCCTCGCACCCTTCGCCAGCGGGCGAATCGAGCATCGGAAGTTCGTCCTCGGCAATGCGATCGTCGCCTCGGCCGGGATCCTCGTGGTCCTGTGGGGCGTCACGCATTCCCTCGGGGTGACTGCACCGACCGTCGGAACCGATCATGTGCCCGCTTCGCTCATCGGCGTGCTCGCGGTACAGAGCCTGCTCAACTTCCTCGCGGTCATCGGATTCGCGGAGCAGTTTCGAGCGACGGGCGAGGACCTCGCACGGTGGCTCGCACTTGGCGCGACCCTGATGCTCTTCTCGTCGCTGCATTTCCTCTTCATGCCGCTCCTCCACCCCGGCGATGTCTCGCTCGGCGACTGGCTGCGCCTGTTCGCCTACGCCGTCCTGCTGGTCGGAGTGTGGCGCGCGATCCGCGACTCCGAATTCGGACGGGCCGTGGCCGAAGAGCGAGCACGGGTCGCGCGGGAGATCCATGACGGCCTCGCGCAGTACCTGTTCGCTCTTTCGACGCACGCCTCAATGCTCGAGAACGGCGCCGACCTCGCCACCACACTGCCGGCTCTCAAAGCAGCCGCGCTCGCAGCGCAGCAAGAGGCGCGTTACGCGGTGCTTGCACTGTCATCGGCGTCCGGCCGGGCGCCGTTCGACGCGGCCCTGCGCCGTTACGTCGACTTCCTGACCGCCGACGGCCTGCTCGACGTCGAGCTCGAGATCGACCCCGCGATCCGGCTCGGCCCCGACGAGCAGATCGAGCTGTTCCGCATCGTGCAGGAGGGCCTCGCGAACTCGCGCAAGCATTCGCACGCCCGGCACGCGTGGGTGGAGATCGGTGAGCGGCCCGACGGGCGCTACGTCGCCATGCGCGACGACGGTTCGGGGTTCGACACGGGAGAGGAAGGCGGCGGTCAGGGGCTGCGCAACATGCGCGAGCGCGCCGCGTCGATCGGCGGAGCGCTCACCCTACGCTCTGCCCCGGGCGCCGGGACCGCGCTCGAAGTGCTACTCCGCACTTAGAAGCTCTCAACGTCGAATCACGGCGCGAGATCGATCGTGAAGACAACGACCTCCGAGAAGGTCTTGCCGTCGATCTGCGCCGCGTAGCAGCCCGCGCTCAGCGCGCGAACGGCGGTCGGGATTCCTCGCGAATAGCGAGGTTGCCCCGACCACGAAACGGTGGTGTACGGCTCGATCCGCAGCTCGTCCTTCGGGACCCGCGTGCCGTTGAAGCCGAGCCACCCAGGGCCGTCAAGCCGCTTGCCGCGGATGAGCACGCGACCGCGATAGCTCGGGGCGATGTACCAGAACACCTTCTGGCCCTGCCAGGGTCCGCCGAACTGGGTGTCCTTCACGGCGGTGAGAGTTCCCGATGTCGCCCCAAGTCCCGGGTAGACAGGCCCCGGCCCGATGCCCAGGCCCCCGAAGATCCGAACTCGCGACCAGGCTACGCGGCGATCGACCCTGCTGACCGGGCAGGGTGAGCCTGGTGCGACGACCGGGAGCTGAAGCGGTCGCCGCAGCACCGACCAGCGCACGGCATCCGACGAACCGAGCACCCGGGCAGTCGCAGCACTCGCTCCGACGGCCAGCAGACCGATCGCGGTGACAATTGCAGCGAGCCTCACACGACACCTCCCGAGCGTCGGGCGAACGTTAGCCACTCTCTGCTCGTCGCGGGCTCGCGCTTGGAGCGGTCGTTCCGGCTCCGGTCAATAGAAAAGGCCCCGTTGCCGGGGCCTTTTCCGTAGCAGGCCTGTAAGCCGGATTCTGTCTTGGATGACCATCCCTCTTGGCAGCTACCCGGGCCCTCGGTGGGCTACCTCAGCGGGCCCTGTTCGCCTTGCACCGGACGGGGTTTGGCAAGCCGCCGCGTCGCCGCGACGCTGGTGGGCTCTTACCCCACCGTTTCACCCTTACCGCCGGCAGCTCCGGAGATCTGCCGGAGGCGGTTTCCTTTCTGTTCCACTTTCCGTCGGCTTTCGCCGCCTGGCCTTGCGCCAGCGTCCTGCCCTGTGGTGTCCGGACTTTCCTCGACCGGCTGCTCGCGCAGCCGACCGCGGTCACCCGGCCTGCACCCGAATTGTAGCCCTGAGGTGGAAACTCAGCCCGTTTTTGCCCCGATCGGCAGCGCGCTTGCGAGCGCTCCCTCGTCGGCGAGCTGGCTGCAGCACTCGGGGCAGAACACGCTGCCGCCGCGCGCGTGCATCACGAACTCGCCGCACGCGAGGCATTCGAGCGATGCTCCACGCAGGAGCGCGGCCAGCTCCTGATCGAGCGTGCGCGCGAAGGCGGCGAGGTTCGTCACCCTAGAGCTCCCGGAAGACTCCGACGACGCGGCCGAGGATCTGGACGTGTTTCGCGTAGATCGGCTCGAGCGATGCGTTCTCGGGCTGCAGCCGGACCCGGCCGTTCTCGCGGTAGAACGTCTTCACGGTTGCCTCGTCAGCGGCTTCATCGTCGCCGGCGAGCGCGACGACGATCTCACCGTTGCGGGCATCCTGCGCGGTCTTCACGATCACGAGGTCGCCGTCGAGGATCCCGGCGTCGATCATCGACTCACCCTTCACGCGCAGGAGGAAATCACCCTTGGTCGAGCTCGGCATCGGGACGTAGTCCTCGATGTTCTCCTCCGCGAGCATCGGGCTGCCCGCGGCGATCTCGCCGAGCAGGGGCAGCCGGCTGACGTCACGCAGCGCTGCGGCGTTCGCAGGCTCAGCCTCGCGCTCGCGCCCGACGAGCTCGAGCGCGCGTGGCTTCGTCGGGTCGCGCCGCAGCAAGCCCGCGCGCTCCAGGTTCGCGAGGTGGGCGTGCACCGTCGACGGCGAGGCCAGGCCGACATGCTCACCGATCTCGCGCACCGTCGGCGGGTACCCGTGCGCGTCGACGTACTCGACGAGGTAGTTCCAGATTTCCTGTTGACGGGCGGTCAGCACGCGAGCCTCCGAGGTTGCGGATTGGGTCGAACGTGTGTTCGCCCAAAGACTAGAGATTCCTGCGGACGCCGTCAACGGCTCGTTCAGACGTGGCCGCAATCGGCCCCGTGAAACGAAAAAACCGCCCAAGGGGCGGCTTCTCCGCATGCGCTGGAGAGGACTTGAACCTCCACGGCCTTGCGGCCACTAGCCCCTCAAGCTAGCGCGTCTACCAATTCCGCCACCAGCGCCCGAGAGCGCGGGGATTGTAGCCGCAGGTCAGTGGATGGGTGTGAGCTCGCGCTCCAGTGTCTCGCGCTCTTCCTCGAGCCACGGCGGCAGCGACAGCGCCTGTCCGAGCGACTCGGCGGGCTCGTCGACGAGGAACCCCGGAGCGTCGGTCGCGATCTCGATCAGGATGCCGTCGGGCATGCGGAAGTAGATCGACCGGAAGTACTTCCGGTCTTGCATCTCCGTCGGACGCAGGCCGACTTCCGACAGGCGCTCGAACCACGCGTTCTCCTCGGCGTCGTCTCGCGCCCGCCACGCGATGTGGTGGGTTGTGCCCGCCCCGATCAGCGCGGCCTCCTCGGTCGGCTCGGCGAAATGCAGCGGCGCGTCGTCGGCGAACAGGCCTGCGTAGAGATCCGGGTTGCCGATCGCGACCACGTCGCGGACACGAGGCTTCTCTGCGGGATAGAGCCGCAGCCGCAGGCCGTCCGGGTCCTCGCCTTCGCTCTCCTCCGTGACACTCGGCGTCTCGAGGCCGATCGATTCGAGCGTGCCGCGACCGAGGCGCCCGACGTCGGCCCGCGGCCACTCGAAGAACGTGATCAGCGTGCCCGGGCTGCCGACCTCATCGCCGAAGTACAGGTGGTAGCTGTGCGGGTCGTCGAAGTTGACGGTCTTCTTGACCAGTGAGAACCCGAGCCGGTCGCGGTAGAAGTCGAGCGTCCGTTGCGCGTCGGCGCAAACACACGTGACGTGGTGCAGGCCCGTTAGCTGCATCGACCGATTGTACGACGGCTCTACTTGAGCAAGCGGAAGAGCAGGACCGTGTTCGCGAAGAAGAGCACTGCGACGACGATCGTCACGCGCGTCAGGTTCCGCTCGACGATGTGGGTGCCGCCCTGCGACTGCGGCGTGAAACCCATGCCTCCGAGGCCGGTATCACGACCTGAGTGCATGAGAATCAGACCGACGAGGCCGGCCGCGAGGAGAACGTGGATGACAGCGAACACAGGCAGCATCGCCGCGGGAGTGTAGCGAGCGCTGCGCACCGCCTCCGCTCAGCCTCGGGCCGTTTAACCTGAGCGATGTGGACGAAGCAGAGGCGCGCCAGAAGATCCACGATCTGCTGCTGACCGGCGACAACCGCCTGAAGCAGGGAGTCTCGGCCGAGAAGATCCGGCAGAGCTACGAGCAGGCGCTCGCGGTCGCACGCGAGCACGGTCTCGAGGAGGGGGTTCGCCCGCTGATCGAGATCAGGCTCGCTGATCTCGAACGGCTCGCTCGAGGATCTTCTCCACCCGTTCCGCCTGACTCCTGACGTCGTGCTCGGCTGCTGAGGCGCGCGCAGCGTCGTTCGGCACGGGGAGCGCGGCGGCGATCTCGAGCGCCCGTGCGAGCGCCGGCGTGTCCAGCGGGTCGACGAGAACACCGCCCCCGTCAGGGACGAACTCGGGCGGCCCGCCGATCCGAGTCGCAACGACCGGCTTGCCGCAGGCGAGCCCTTCGAGGAGGGCTTGCCCGAACGGCTCGACGAGCGCCGGACCACATACGACGTCGGCCGCGCTGAGCCAGCCGGGAACGTCGTCGTGTGAGACGCGCCCGATGACGCGGACTCGCTCGCGTCCCTCGAGGAGCGAGCGCAGCGGCCCGTCACCGACGTAGGTCAGCGAGCCACGGCCAAGCGTCGCGAACGCGTCGGCGAGGCGCACGACGTTCTTGCGCTCGGTGAGCGAGCCGACATGGATGAATGCCGGCGACTCGAGCTCCGCCGCCGGTGCCACTGCGGCAAAGCGTTCGAGGTCGACGCCCGAATCGACCACCTCGGTCTTTCCCCGCGCCGCCGGCAGCCGCGACTCGAGCTCGCGGCGCAGGTACTCCGAGACGGCGATGACCGTCGACGCGCGCTCGACGACGCGTCGAGTCACGCGTGCGATGCCGGGGATCGAGCCGATGTTGCGCACGTCGCGGCCGTGCGCCGTCACGACGAGTGGGGCGTTCACCTGCGAGGCGAGGAAGCCGGACGGCACGAGAAAGTGCGCCCAGACGACATCGGGGCGCTCGGCCGCGCGCACGCGACGCGCGAGCTCGACGAACCGCAGCTTGCCGCCGCCGCGGCGATTCAGGACCGCCAGGTCGATCTCGTGCCCGCGCGCACGCAGGGCGTGCTCCAGCTGGGCGACGAAGACGCCGAGGTCAGGATCCGTAGGCCCCGGATACATCTGGGAGACGAGCAGGATGCGCATAACGTCTAAGACGCTACGTCGAACGGCCGACGAGGCGCAGCATTCCCCGCCCTTGCCGGCGCGCGACCGTCGGGTCGACCGCAAGCAACACGATGTCGGCGACGAGGTTCAAGACGATGATCGTCGTCGCGGCGACGAGCGTGACCGCGAGGATCACCGGCAGGTCGTACCCCTGGAAGCCGGCGAGTGCCCGGATCAGCGTGCGCCCGAGCCCCGGCAGCCCGAAGACCGTCTCGATGTACATCGCGATCCCGATCGCCATGCCGGCGTCCATCGCGACCATGGTCACGACCGGCGCTATCGCGTTGCGAAGGGCGTGCGCCCGGATGACGCGAAACTCGGACGCGCCCTTCGCGCGCGCGGTCCGCACCCACGGCTCCTCGAGCACCTCGAGCATGCGCGTGCGCACGATGCGCATGTACAGCGCGACGAAGAAGAGCGCGAAGGTGATCCACGGCAGGATCAGGTGCCAGGCCCACTGGCCGACGCCACCGCAGGGCTCGGGCACGCCCGTCGGCGCGAACCGGCGCCACGCCGTGATCGACGCGGCCGATGGATGCGAGACGTTGCAGTAGCCCGACGCGGGCAGCAGCTTCCACCGGTTGCCGACGAACAGCTGGAGTAGCAGCCCGACGACGAGCGGGTGCGTCGAGATCGCCGCGACCGAAAGCCCCAGCGAAAGCCGGTCGACGAAGGACCGCGGCCGCGTGGCCACGAACGTGCCGAGCGGGACGGCGACGAGCAGGAGCAGCACGAAGCCACCGAAGACGAGCGAACCGGTGACGAGCGCCGCCTTCCAGACGATCTGGCCGACTGCCGCGCCCTCGACGTGACCGTTGAAGAACACGACGGTCGGCCACGAGAGCCCGAAGTCGCCGTGGAAGAGCCTGTCCATGTACTTGCCGTACTGCACGATCGCCGGCTTGTCGGTGCCGAGGATCTGGTGTGCGTGCTCGATCTGCGCCGGCGACGAGTGCTGCACGTCGACGAGGAAGCCGGCGGGGTCGGCGGGCACCTTCAGATAGATCGCGAACGTGATGATCGAGAGCAGCCACAGCAGGACGGCGGCGATCGCGACACGGCGAAGGATGAAGCCGATCACCGCACGCTCCTCGGGTCGGTCGCCTCACGCAGGCCTTCGCCGAACTGGTTGAGCGCGAACACCGTGAGGAAGATCGCGATCGACGGGCAGAGTGTCAGCCACGGCTGGGTCGTCGCGGGGTTGTAGGCGTTCGGGGAGAGGATCGAGCCCCAGGTCTGGGCGAGCAGGCTGCCCCACGACGCGGTCGGCAGCTTGATGCCCGCGCCGAGGAACGTCACGCCGACCTCGATCATGATGTTCGTCGCAACGAGCAGCGTCCCGTACGCAAGGAGCGGCGGCAGCAGATGGGGCAACAGGTGCGTGCGCATGATGCGCGAGTCGCGCGCGCCGACCATCTGCGCCGCCTCGACGAACTCGCGCTGGCGCAGCGACTGAATCTGGCCGCGCACGATCCTCGCCGGATAGAACCACGTGAACGCGCCGATCACGAGAATCAGCTGGAAGACGCCCTGATTGAGGAGGCCGTGAAAGGTCCAGCGCGTCAGGCCGTAGCTGAACAAGCTGCCGATCATGACGAGGAAGAGCAGCAGTGGGAACGCCATCACGAGATCGGTGAACCGCGAGATGACGGCATCGACGAGGCCGCCGAAGTAGCCGGCAAGTGTGCCGAGCATGATCCCGATCAGGATCGCGACGAGCGCGGCGCCCACCGCGACCTCGAGCGACACCCGGCCGCCGTAGAGGATCCGCAGGAACTCGTCGCGGCCGAGTTGGCTGTCGGCACCGAGCAGGAGCAGCGTCTTCGGCGTTCCCTTCGGCGGCGCCGCATGCTTCAGCGCAAATGGATCGTCGCCGGCGACCTCGGGCACCGCGTAGGTGACCGTGAACGGTCCTGCCGGCCGCAGACCTACGCTGACTGCGTACGGAAAGAAGTCGTTCGGCCCGTGGCCGACGAGCTTCCCGTAGAGCGGCGCGCCGGGACCGACGGCGAAGAGGAGAAAGATGAGGAATGCACCGCAGGCGACCGCCACTCGATC
>JBAQHS010000306.1:0-3121 GCA_049288455.1 Gaiellaceae bacterium
CGCAGAAGACGCTCAAGGAAAAGCGCGCCGACAAGCGCGCCTCCGACAAGACCTCGCGCATCTAGGAGGGGTTGGCGGAACGCCGTTCGTTCTCGGGGTGCGGTGGGTGTCCCGAGGCAAGGACCAGGGAGCGTCGATAGCGGTGTTCTATCGGGTCGACCGAGGTCGCCGCAGCGCGCCGCCGAGCGCAGCCGAGCGGCACAACGCTCGTTTTGAGACGAGTTCCTGGTTCGGGTTTCAACCAGGTTGCTGAGTTTCTAGTGCCAGGTGTCGCGCAGGACTCGCAGCCAGTTCCCGTGCGTGATCTTCGCGACGGCGTCGTCGCCATAGCCCGCGTCGCGCAGCGCGGTGACGAGCTTCGGCAATCCTGCCGCACCGCCGAGCTCCTGGGGCACCTCCGCCCCGTCGAAGTCGGAGCCGAACGCAACGTGGTCGATGCCCATGCGCTCCGCGAAGTAGTCGATGTGGCGCACGATCTCGGTGATCGGGGTATCCGGGACGAGTAACCCGTCCTCGCGCAGGAACGTGATCGCGAAGTTCACCCCGGCCACTCCGCCCGAATCGCGGATCGCATCGAGTTGCGCATCGGTGAGATTGCGTGATGCGGCGCAGAGGGCATGCGCGTTCGAATGCGTCGCGACGAGCGGCGCGTTCGAAAGCCCGGCGACGTCCCAGAAGCCGGCCTCGTTGAGATGCGAGAGGTCGATGAGAATGCCGAGGCGATTGCACGCGCGTACGAGCTCGCGCCCGGCGTCGGTGAGACCACCACCGGTGTCGGGCGAGGACGGGAACCGGAACGGCACACCTTCCGCGAAGTCGTTCGGACGCGACCAGACGAGCCCGATCGACCGCAACCCTCGCTCGTACCAGGCTTCGAGGTTCGAAAGGTCCGGCGCGATCGGCTCGGCTCCTTCCATATGGACGATCGCGGTGATCTCACCGTCGCGAAAATCCTCGACGGTGCTCGCGCGGGCGACCGGCAGCTTGCAGAGCTCCTCGAAGAGCTCATCGGCGATCCGCGATGCCTCCTCGAAGGGGATCGGATCGGGAAGCGGCAGCGCGTACGGCGTCTCGGTCGGGTCGAGTCCGCGAGGCGACGGGACGTACATCGCGAAGAAGCCGCCCGAGAACCCGGCAGCGCGGGCGCTGTCGAGATCGAGGTGCAACGTCGGTTCGCCCCGCCAGCGATGGAGGAGCAGGTCGTTGTGGCCGTCGACGATCACCGGCGCATCCTATGGGGCGTGTGTGGCAGGCTCCCCCCTTCGTGGCCGAGACGCCCCTCACCATTGTCGTCTGCGAAGACGACGATCAGCTCGCCGCTCTTGTCAAGGACATCCTCGACAGCGACGGCCGGTTCATCGTCGCTGCACGCGCGTCAGACGGCGACGAAGCGGTTCGCATGTGTGAGGACCACCAGCCGGACATCGTGCTGATGGATATCGGCATGCCGGGCCGCGACGGGATCGAAGCAACTCAGTCGATCCACGAGCGCGACGCCGGCCAGCATGTCGTGATCTACACGGGCTCGGACGAGTACGACGACGTCGCGCGCGCTGACGCGGCGGGAGCCGTCGGCTTCCTGCACAAGGGCGCCCTCACCTCACCGGATCTCGCCGAGGCGCTGCACGTGCTGCACACGAACTACGTGCGCGGCGTTCCCGACCCTGACTAGAACCGCAGCGGCGACCCATCAACTCGGTTTGTTCAGAGACCCGAGCGGATTAGATGTCGTCGGCGTGAAGCTGGCCGATGACGAGCCCGGAGAACGGAAACCACGCACGGCCGTCGTTTGGCTCGTCGAACGAAAAGATGTTCGTACCGCCGGCAAGCGCACGAGCCGCAGCCGAGGTCAAGTTATGGTCAACCGAAAGCCGCTCGTCAGCCTCGACCTGTGCAGCCGTCACCCTGCCGCCGTTTTGCTCGGCCAGGAACAGCAGCCGCGCGGTCGCCTGGTCGAAAGTCATCGAGTGGGAATCGGGCACCGATGGAGACGCTAACTGATCAGTGAGGGGCTCGTGGCGCATTTCGTCCAGCCGACCTTCTCGTGCAACTCGAGCGCGAACGACTCAAGGCTCTACATCTAGCGCGTGGCGGTCTCCGCGCGCACCGGCAGCACCCAGCCTGGGCGTGGGAAGTGGCAGGTGTAGCCGTCCGGGTACCGCTCGAGGTAGTCCTGGTGCTCCGGCTCGGCTTCCCAGAACGGGCCGGCGGGCGTCACCTCGGTGACCACCTTGCCGGGCCACAGACCCGATGCGTCGACGTCGGCGATCGTGTCCTCCGCGATGCGCCGCTGATCGTCGTCCAGATAGAAGATCGCCGAGCGGTAACTCACGCCGCGGTCGTTTCCCTGACGGTTCAGCGTCGTCGGATCGTGGATCTGGAAGAACAACTCGAGCAGTTCACGGTACGAGGTCTGCGTCGGGTCGAACAGGATCTCGATCGCCTCGGCGTGCGTTCCGTGCTTACGGTAGGTCGCGTTTGCCACGTCACCCCCGGTGTAGCCGACCCTCGTGGACACCACACCTGGCCGTCTCCGGATCAGATCCTGCATCCCCCAGAAGCACCCACCGGCCAGGATTGCCTTCTCGACTGCCTCACTCATCGCAATCACTCCCTCCTCATAGTCCGCACTCAGTTCGACTCATGTTCGTGAGGCTCGAGAAGCGGCTTCTCTTCCTCGATGGTGTTGAACGAAGCCTCGCACGAATGAATGCCCGTTGCCTCCGTCGATGCCCTGGTCAACTCCCGGGCTTGACGTTCGACTCGTCGTCGTCGGGTTCAGGAGAGAAACGGGGAGAACGGGCAGATTCGAGTCATTCTGCGAGGACACAAAAGCCCCCGTTTTGCGGGGGCTTCTGGAGAGCGGATGAAGAGACTCGAACTCTCGACCTTCTGCATGGCAAGCAGACGCTCTAGCCAACTGAGCTACATCCGCGTGCCGCCATTATAGCCGGGGTCAGCCGGCGCCGAACCGGGCTTGCATCGCCTGGGCGACGGCTTGCAGGCCCGACAGCGGGCGGATCATGACGGTGAATTTCTCGATCTCCCCGGCCTCGTTCTCCTCGAGGATGTCGACGCCCTGAAGTTCACGGTCGCCCACGTTCGCCTCGAAGAAGAGGAT
>JBAQHS010000307.1:0-2066 GCA_049288455.1 Gaiellaceae bacterium
GGGACCGGGATGTGAGCGCCGAAGTCGGCGGTGTCCATCACCGTCGACCATGGAGGCGACCGTGTCCGCCGACCTCGACGCTCTGCTGATCAGCCTTTACGTGCTGGTTGATGATCTCCTGCCGGCCAGACGGCGGTTCGGTCGTCCGCCGCGGATCTCTGACAGCGAGCTGATCTGTCTTGCGGTCGCGCAGGTGCTGCTCGACTGTCCGAACGAGAGCCGCTTCTTGCGGCTGGCCCGGCAGCGGCTGGGGCATCTGTTTCCCTACATCCCGGGCCAGTCCGGCTTCAATAAGCGGCTGCGGGCGCTGGCGCCGCAGCTGGTTGAGGCAGTGACGCTGCTTTCCCAGCTCTCGCCGAGCTTCTGTGACCGGCTGCGGCTGCTCGACTCGACACCGGTCCCGTGTGCCGCTTCCCGTGAAACGGTCCGCCGCTCGGCGCTCGCCGGCTACGGCGGCTACGGCTACTGCCGCTCGCACAGCCGCTGGTTTTGGGGCTTTCGCCTCTATCTGCTCTGCAGCCCGGACGGGCTCCCGGTCGGCTTCGAGCTCGCGCCCGCCAACGCACCCGAACGGATCGTGGCGGCAGAGCTGCTCGAGCGCGTCCTCGAACCGGGCCAACTGGTGATCGGCGACAAGGGCTTCGCCGGCGCCGAGTTCGAGCAACGGGTCGCAGCCCTCGGCGGTCAACTCTTGCGCCCCGACCGCAAAGACGAACCGCCGCGCTTCGGCTCACTCGGCGGCATCCGGCAATGGATCGAGTCGACCTTCGACACGCTCAAAGACCAGCTCTCGCTCGAGCGCCACGGCAGCCGCACCCTCACCGGCCTGGTCAGCCGCATCGCCCGACGACTGCTCGCCCTCACCGCAGCGATCATCCACAACTGGCAGCTCGGCACACCCGGCCGACACCTGACCGCCTACGACCACTAAGGAATCAATCGTCTAGCGGTCCGAAGGTGCGCAGCGGGCTGCCTTTGAGTTACGGAATGATCTCGGGCCGGCAGACAACCTGGGGCGGACCGCTCGCGATGGAGAGTCGAAGGTCGCCTCTCTCATCTCCTACGTGAAGCTCGAGCTCGAAGCAGCCGAGGCCGAAGAGAGACGACTGGAAGCACGAACGCGAGCAGGCCGAGCGTCAACGCCGGTGGGCGCGGTACCACCTCCAGCTACCTCACGCCCTGTGTCTTCGCTCGATGCGGCCGAGGACTCGCCCGAGGCGCTCGAGGCTTGCGACATTGTGGCCCGCGAGCAGGCGGTCGACGTGCGGCAACGCGGCGCGCATGCCGCCGGCCAGTGGCTCGTACTCGATGTCGCCCTTGAGAGGGTTCACCCAGACCACGGCGAACGCCTGCCGAGCCAGCCGCAGCATCTCGCTGTCGACGAGCTTCGGGTCGCCCCGCTCGCAGCCGTCGGAGAGGATCACGACTACCGCGCCGCGGGTGAGCGCGCGTCTGCCCCATTCGTCGTTGAACGCCTTCAGTGAGGGACCGATCCGAGTGCCGCCCGACCAGTCGACCACTCGCTTCGACGCAGCCGTCAGTGCGGCTTCGGGGTTGCGCGCCCCGAGTTCACGCGTGAGCCGGGTCAGACGCGTCCCGAAGGCGAACGTCTCGACGCGACGGCCGGAGCCTCGCACCGCGTGAAGGAAGAGTAGAAAGGCCCGCGCGTACGACTCCATCGACCCCGAGATGTCGAGGATCAGGATCAGCTTGCGGGAGGTGACCGAGCGACTGCGGAAGGCTCGCGCCACCGGGTCGCCGCCTGTCCCAAGCGACCGGCGCGCGAGAGCGCGGACATCGAGCACTGTGCCGCGCTTATCGCGCCGAAGGCGTCGCGAGCGACGTCGCGGGCGGTCGACTGCGATGCGCTGGATCAGTCGCCGTGCTCGCGCGAATTCGTCGGGCGTCATCGCTGCGAAGTCCTTCGACCGCAGCAGCTCCTCGCTGCTCGAGCCACCAACGTCGAGCTCGGCGCCGCCTAGGTCGGAGCCTGAGCGAGGCGTTCCAGTCGGTACGCGCACGCTGTCCTGTCGCTGCCGGTCGGCTTGCCTCGTTTGGGGCGTGAC
>JBAQHS010000308.1:0-5533 GCA_049288455.1 Gaiellaceae bacterium
CGCAGACGGCTGCAGACGCTGCACGACGTCGGTCTCGACTACATGACTCTGGGCCAGCCCGCGACGACGCTGTCCGGCGGCGAGGCGCAACGCGTGAAGCTCGCTTCCGAGCTCTGCAAGGTCTCGACGGGACGGACGCTCTACATCCTCGACGAGCCCACCACGGGATTGCATTTCGCCGACATCGAGAAGCTGCTCGAGACCCTCCAGCGCCTCGTCGACGGCGGCAACACGATGCTCGTGATCGAGCACAATCTCGATGTGATCAAGCAGGCCGACTGGCTCGTCGACCTGGGCCCCGAAGGCGGCGAGGAGGGCGGCGAGATCGTCGCCGTCGGAACCCCGGAAGACGTCGCCCAGGTTCCCGGCTCGTACACGGGAGCGTTCTTGCGGCCGCTCCTCGAGCCGCGAGCCGCCAAGCGTCGCGCCGTCGCCGCGTGAAGCTCCAGCCCACCAAGCGCAACGTGCTGATCGCGATCGGCGTGGCCTGCCTCGCCGTTTTCATCGCGGGGATGGGGGCTGCCTGGGTGAACCGTCATCACGCGATCTGCTCCGACGGCAAGTCGCCGGTGGAGCAGCGCGGGGCGCTGCTCGGGCAGGTGGCAGTTCGCTGCCACAACGGCCAGGTCGTCACACTGAACAACTGATGCGCGACTGGTGGCTGCGTGCCCTGCTCGTCCTGCAGCGGCCTCGCCCCGTGTTTGTCGCGCTGCGCGACGACTCGAAGGAGTCGCTCGCCGACCGTGCGGAGCCGGTGCTCGCGATCGTGCTGCTTGCAGGCATCGCAGGTGTGCTGTCGACCTCGGCTGCGGGAAGCCTCATGGACGACTCCTCCTACGACGGCTTGCTGGTCGCCGTCTGGGCGTTCATCGCGGGGAGCCTGTACGGGATGTTCGGGTACTTCGCCGTCGGTGCGCTGTTATACGGCGGCGCAAAGGCGCTCGGCTCGCAAGGCACCTACCGTCGAGCCCGTCACCTGCTCGCATTTGCGGCCGTTCCGCTCGCCCTGTCGCTCGTTCTCTTGCCGATAAGGCTCGTCGTCTACGGCGAGGCTCTCTTCCGCACCGGCGGCAGCGACCACGGGGCCGGCGCCCGCGTCTTCAACGGGCTGCAGATCGCGTTCCTGCTGTGGGCCGTCGCGCTGCTCATCGTCGGCGTGCGCTCCGTGCACGGCTGGACCTGGGCGCGCGCAGCTGCCGCGTGCGCACTGGCCGTCGCGGGGCCGATCGCCGTCGCGCTCGTCCTCAGCAGCCTCTAACGGGCGCGCGACTCTGCGAGCGCGTCCTCGAAGATTGCGAGCTCCTCGTCGGTGATCGAGTAGGTGTGCCGCTCCTCCGGGAACGTGCCGTCGCGAACCTCGGTGGCATACCGCTCGATCGCGCCGGTGATCGTGGGCGCAAGCTCCGCGTATTGCTTGACGAACCGCGGTGCGTGCCCCTCGTACAGCCCCAGCAGGTCGTGCCAGACGAGCACCTGGCCGTCGCAGGCGCCACCTGCGCCGATGCCGATCGTCGGGATCTCGAGCGCCTCCGTGATCCGCGCGGCGACTGCTGCCGGCACGGCCTCGAGGACGAGCGCGAAGCAACCCGCGGTCTGCAGCGCGAGCGCGTCCTCGTACAGCCTGACCGCTTTCTCGGCGGTGCGGCCCTGCGCCTTGAAGCCGCCGAGCATCGTTGCCGTCTGCGGGGTCAGGCCGAGATGGCCCATCACGGGAATGCCCGCTCCGGTGAGCGCGTGGACACGCGAGAGCATCGGCCCTGCGCCCTCGAGCTTGACGGCGTCGGCGCTTGCCTCTTTGAGGAAGCGAATCGCGTTTTCGAGCGCCTGCTCGTCCGACACGTGGTACGAGCCGAACGGCAGGTCGGCGATCACAAGCGGCCGCCGCGCGCCGCGGTTCGCCGCTGCAGTCAGCATCAACATCTCGTCCATCGTCGCCGGCACCGTCGAGTCGTGACCGAGTACGACCATCGCGGCGGAGTCACCCACGAGGATCAGGTCGACACCGGCCGCGTCGGCGATGCGCGCCGACGGTGCGTCGTAGGCGGTGATCATCACGATCCGGTCGTGGCGGCGCTTCATCTCGCCGAGCTCGGGGAGTGCGAGCTTGCCGGGCGCCGGTGTGCCGGGGGCGGGCTTGCGCGGGCGGGTGGTCATCGGGTGCCTCCTTCGTCGAGCGTGATGTTGTCGATTAGGCGCGCCGGGCCGACGTGCGCCGCGATCGCGAGGGTGGGGCCGTCGAGGTCGGCGACGGCGACGTAGTCGGGGTCGAGGCCGGCGGCCGTGAGCACGGCGCGGGCTTGATCGAGATCGCGCGTCGCGAGTGCGCGCGGGATTGCGAGCGCGCGTGCTCGCTCCTCGGGCGTCAGGCGTGCGTTCCGCGAAGAGAGGGCGAGGCCGTCGCGATCGCGCACCGTGTCGACGACGCGAATCTCGACCGGCACGTTGAGGTCGCGCACGAGTTGCTTCAGCACAGCCACCTGTTGCGCGTCCTTCCGCCCGAACCACGCGACCTGCGGCCGGACGATGTTGAAGAGCTTCAGGCAGACCGTGGCGACGCCGCGGAAATGCCCGGGGCGGTACGACTCCTCGAGCCCCGTGGCAGCTCCTTCGGGGGTGACCCAGGTGGCGAAGCCGGCCGGGTACATCTCGGCGGCGCTCGGTGCGAAGACCACGTCGACGCCTTCGGCCGCCGCCGTCTGCGTGTCGCGCTCGAAGTCGTGCGGGTAGGCGTCGAGGTCGCCGGGGTCGTCGAACTGCGCGGGGTTGACGAAGATGCTCGCGACGAGCACATCGCACTCCGCGCGAGCGGCGGCGAACAGCGCAGCGTGGCCCGCGTGCAACGCGCCCATCGTCGGCACCAGGCCGACGATGCCGTGACGCGGCAGGTCGAGCTCGCCGATCGTCGTCGCGACGATCACGCCCGCGTCACCGCCACGAGCGCCTCGTAGGCGTTCTCGAAGCCCGAGCCGTGCAGCGCCGCGCGATGTCGCTCGACGGTCTCCCAGTCGCCGCGCGAGATCGGGCCGGTGAGCTCGAAGTCGTTCTCGATCGTGCGCGTCATCAGCGGCACGAGCGCCTCGGCCGGAGCGCCGGCCTCGGTGACGAGTGCCGCGGCGGCGCGGTAGAGCGTGACGAGGAAGTTGGACGCGATCGATGCGCCTGCGTGGTAGGCGGCGCGACGCTCATCGGCGAGCGTGAACGGCCGTAGCCCGAGCGTCTCTGCAAGCCAGAGGGCGCGCGCGCGCGCGTCGTCGTCCTCCGCGGTGATCGCGCCCCAGGCACCGTCGAGCTGCTCGGGGCCGCGCGCGAGCGTCAGGGTCTGCAGCGGGTGCACGGAGAAGCGCGCCGTGTGCGGCTCGAGCGCCGCAAGCGGCGTCCCGCCGGAGACGTGGGCAACCCACGGGCCGGGCTCGATCGAGCGGGCGACTTCACCGATCGCCCGGTCAGGGACGCAGAGGAGGCGCAGTTCTCCATCTGCGCGCAGGGGCACTCCGCGCTCGCGGAGTCGCGCTGCGATGGCCGAGCCGGCGCGGCCCGTCCCGATGACGGTGATCGAGTCGAACATGGGGCTCCAGTTCCTCGCGGATACCGGGCAACCACAAGGGTACGCGATCCGTCCGGCCTCGGCGCGAAACTGGCCCCTTGGTAAAGTCGACGCTATGCCGATCTACGAATACGTCTGCATGAGCTGCGAGTCCCATTTCGAGGAGCTCGTCGGCATGTCGGATCCCGATCCGGCCTGCCCCGACTGCGGCAAGTCCAAAGTCGCGAAGCAGTTCAGCACGTCGTTCGCAGCGCACGGCATGGCCGCACAGCCCTCCTTCGGTGGTGGCGGCTGTTGTGGCGGTAGTTGTGGCAGCTGCGGCTGATCTTTCGCTCCTCGCCTACGGCGACGTCGTTGCCGGCTGCACGAAGTGCGCGCTCGCGGCCGGGCGGACGCAGGTCGTCTTCGGCTCAGGATCGCCGAGCGCGGAGCTGATGTTCGTCGGCGAGGCACCGGGCTTCCACGAGGATAAGCAAGGCGTCCCGTTCGTCGGAGCTGCGGGCAAGTTGCTCTCGAAGCTGCTCGCGGGCATCGGCATCGAGCGCGAAGAGGTCTACATCGCAAATGTCATCAAGTGCCGTCCTCCGGGGAATCGCAACCCGCTGCCGGAGGAGATCGAGGCTTGTGAGGGGCATCTCTTCCGCCAGATCGAGCTGATCCAGCCGAAGCTCGTGGCAACCCTCGGCAACTTCGCGACGAAGCTGCTCTCGGGGAAGCCCGCGGGGATCACGCAGGTGCACGGCCGCGAGCAGCACGTGACCCTCGGCGGCCAGGACGTGACGCTCTACCCGATCTTCCATCCGGCAGCCGCGCTCTACACGCCGCGCATGCTCGAGGTGCTCGAGACCGACTTCCGCCGGATCCCGGAGCTGCTCGGCCGGGCCGCGGCGGCACCCCTTGCACCCGAGCCGGCAGTGGCTCCGGCGGCCGTGTCCCATGACGCCGCCCCGGCCGCCTCAGAGCAGCAACTCGGGCTCTTCTAAGCCTCGACCTGGGGTCAGGCCCCCGCGAGCGGTGTCCCTTTTGCCAAACCGTGCATTCATGCCGCCAGCGGCGTTCCTCACCGCGGGTCGAGCCTCGAATTTGGTCAGACCAAATGTTACGAACTGCCCACAGCCCGCCCGGGAGGCCGTGGCATCCGCGGGCGTGGCCTCTAAGGTCACGCGGATGGACGTTGTCACCACCTCCCCGGAGGAGACCGAGGCGCTCGCGGCGCGGCTTGCACTGCGGCTCGAGGCCGGGGACGTCGTCGCTGTCTCCGGGGAGCTCGGCGCCGGCAAGACCACCTTCGTTCGCGGCGCCGCGCGGGCGCTCGGAGTGACCGAGCCCGTCTCGAGCCCCACCTACACGATCGGTCACCGCTACGAGGCGCCGACGCCCGTCGCGCACCTCGACCTCTACCGGGTCGCGGGGCTCGACCCCGAGGAGTGGGGCGACCTCGAGCCGTACTTCGAGGGCACGGTCGCCTTCGTCGAATGGCCCGAGCACGGCGGTGACTGGCTCCCGCCTGTCCGCGCGGCCGTTACCCTCGACCACGTCGATGAGTCGAAGCGACGCGTGAGGATCGACAGTGCAGACGATCTTGGCCTTTGACACCGCGACGACCTTCGGGGCCGTCTGCGCCGTCACGCCCGGCAAGCGGGGGAGAGCCGCGCGCGCCGGTGACCTGCTCGCCGCAGTCGACCTGCTGGTCGCCGACCCGCGCGACCTCGACGCGATCGTCGCCGGCCGCGGGCCTGGCAGCTTCACGAGCATCCGCATCGGTCTCGCGATCGCCCGCTCGCTCTCGCTGACGCTCGGCATCCCGGTCGCCGGTGCATCGACGCTCGACGCCTACGGCGGTGGCGTCCCCGTGCTCGACGCCCGGCGCGGCGAGGTCTTCACCACCGGCCCGCGCGTGCTCGCGCCCGCCGATCTCGACGTCGAGGGCCTGACGCTCGTCGGCGACGGCGCGATCCGCTACCGCGACGAGTTCGAGTCGCGCGGCGC
>JBAQHS010000309.1:0-4033 GCA_049288455.1 Gaiellaceae bacterium
CCCACCAAAAAGGAAGATAGGCCCGCCCGGCCTCACGTCAGATTGTCCCTGGTAAGACGGAGCATCGCAACCCTCGATTGCGGCCGCTTGACAGTGAGTGCGGATGAGAGGACTTGAACCTCCACGCCCTTACGGGCACACGGACCTGAACCGTGCGCGTCTACCAATTCCGCCACATCCGCGAGGCGCGCGCATTGTAGCGGCGGGGCTGCGGGCGAATTGCGTCGGTCAGGAGAGCGGCGAGGGCGCGCGGCCGAGCTGCTTCGTCCACCACTCGGTGTCGCGCTCCTGGAACTTCTCCTGCAGCTCTCCGACGTAGCCGGCGAGGTCGTGCTCGCGGCGCGCGACCTTTTGCTCGCGGGCTGAGATCTCCTGGGCGAGCGCCTCGAGCTTGTCCTCGCGAATCTCGACGTCGGCCTGCGCCCGTGCCTCGCGGAGCCGGAGCTCCTCCTCGACCCGCTCTGCTTCGGTGGCCCGGTCGGTGAGATCCTGTTCGAGCTTCGCCAGGCGCTCTTCGCGCTTCTCCAGGCGCTCACGGCGCTCGGACTGCAACTGCTCGTGAGAGTCGACCTCCCGCTCGCGCCGCGCCAGCTCCGCGCGCAGCTCGTCGATCTCCGCACCCTGGAGGCCGCTCGTGGCGATGCTCGCGGCTCGCGCCTCGAGGTCATCCTCGAGCGCCTTCAGCGCGATCTCTCGCACATCGAGCTCGCGGGCGCGGCCGGCGACTGCATCCGCGCCGGCAGCGTCCGCCTGCAGGCGTGACTGAGCGTCGAGCAGCTCCGACTCGCGCCGCACGACGCCGGCTTCCCGCGCCTCGAGCTCGGCGAGCAGGGCGAATGCGTCCTGCGACGCCTGGCCGTGTCCCTGCCGCTCCCGCTCGAGCCGCTGTTCCTGGACCCGAAGGCGTTCTTCCCACGCTGCCAGCGACTCCTCGGCGGTGGTCGTTGCGCGTGCGAGCTCCGTCGTCTTGTTCTCGAGCTCCGTCTCGACCGCATCCAGAACCATCGCCCGGTCGGCGAGACGCGCCTCCGCCGCCTCGAGCGACTCGTCGCGCGCCTCGATCCGCGCACGCTCGCCGGCGGTGTGCGCCTCGAGCTCGTGCACGGCACGCTCACGCTGCGCGAGCGCTTCATCGCGCTCCCGAACAGCATGCTCACGCGCAGCGACGCGCGCCTCAGCCGCCTGCTGGGTGGCTTCGAGTGCCACACGCTCGCGCTTCAGCTCGCGCTCGCGCTCGCCGACAGTCGCGAGCTGCTTTGCGATCTCTCCGGCTGCACGGGCGCGTTCTGCTTCGGCCTGCTCGAGCTCTTCCACGCGTCCGTCGACGTGTGTGCCGAGCTCGGTGACGCGTGCGTACTCGGCGACGATCTCCGTGTGCCGCTCGACGACCTCGGACTTCTCGCGCTCGAGCTCCCTGACCCGCTCGACGAGCGTCTCCTCACGCTCTGCGAGCGCTGCCGCGCGTTGTTCGAGGTCGGCTTGGAGCTGCGACTGCGTTCGTGTCAGCTCGGCAGTCTCGGCGCGCAGGTCGCGTTCACGCTCACGAAGTGCTTCGACCTCGCTGAGCGCGGCGTGCAGCTCGGCCTTCAACGCCTCGAGCTCGGTACCGCTTGTGTTCGACGTGACGACTTCGACAGACTCGAAGGCTGCGGCGTCCGCAGCCCAGGCGTCCTCGATCGAGGCGGCGACCGCCGCGACTTCGCGGGCGAGCGGCGCCGTCTCGGGCGCATCGGTGACCGCCTGCTTGCGCTCGATCGACGAGCGCAGCCCGGTGCCGAAGCCGGTTTCGGTCTCGAGGGTCACTTCAGCACATTCAGGATGTTGATCAGCGCCGGCCCGAGGATGACCAGGAACATCGCCGGGAAGATGAAGAGCACGGTCGGGAACAGCATCTTGATCGGTGCCTTCATCGCTTTCTCCTCCGCCGCTGCCTGACGCCGAAGCCTTGAGTCGGCCGCCTGTACTCGCAGGATGCGGCCGAGCGAGATGCCGAGCTGCTCAGCCTGGACGACCGCCCGGACGAAGGCGGCAAGCTCGGGCGCCGGCACGCGCTCGGCCATCTTCTTCAGGGCGACCTGGCGAGATTCGCCGATGCGGATCTCGCCCATCGTGATCGCGAACTCGTCGACCAGCGCTCCGTCCATATGGTCGGTCAGCTTGGCGATTGCACCGTCGAAGCCCAGACCGGCCTCGACGCTGACGGCAAGCAGGTCGAGCGCATCGGGCAACTCGGCCCGGACCGCTTCGCGGCGGGCGCGAATCCGCATCGTGAGGAAGGAATCGCAACCGAGGAACCCCATCATCCCGAACGCCGGGACCATGAAGATCGCGCCCGTGATCGTGCCGAAGAGCGCGGGGAGGAGGAACCCGAGCGTCAGCCCACCGACCAGCGCGCCGCCCTTGATTGCGAGGAACGCCTGCGGTGTGAGCTTCTGGGACAGGCCCGCGGCCATCAGCTTCGTCTGCACTGATTCGACCGATGTGCGCGGGCTGAGCTTCAACGGAATCGAAGCGAAGCGCGCGGCCATGGGAGCGAGGACGCGCTCCCGGAACCGGAGGCGCTCGAGATCGGTGGCGCGGATCTTCGTGTGACCGTAGTCGGCGGCGCGCTTCAGCGAGCGCTCCTTCTGGCGTGCCGGATACGTGGCGACCTCGCCGACAAGGAAGGCAGCGCCGCCGAGCATTGCGAGAGAGAGGAGGAGATACAGCATGATTTACCCCTTGAAGGAGACGATCTTTTTGAGCATGAGCGAGCCAATCGTCATCATCACGAGGCCTCCCATGATGAGTGTGTGACCGGTGCCGGTGTGGTAGAGCGGCGCCATAAACGTGGGGTTGATTGCGGTAACCGCGAGCGCGATGAAGAACGGTAGGCCGATTAGCGTGTAGGCAGCCATGCGTCCCATTGCCGTGAGGCCGCGGATCTTGCGCGCGAATTGCTGGCGCTGCCGAACCGTCTCGGCGACCATGTCGAAGAGACCGGCCAGCGAGCCGCCGATTTGGCGCTGGATTGTCACGGCGGTGATCACGAACGAGAAGTTCTTCGAGCCCACGCGGCCCGCCATGTCGCCGAGCGCGTCGTCCATCGACTTGCCGAGCTGCGTCTCGGTGAGGACACGCTTGAACTCCTTCGCAGCCGGCTCTGCGCCCTCTTCGACCGCGGACTGGATCCCCTGGCGGAACGAGTGGCCGGCCTTCAGTGAAGCGGCGACGGTGATCAGGAGATCGGGCAGCTGGTTCTCGAATCGCCGCAAGCGGGCGGTTGCCTTCAGCCGGACGAACAGGATCGGCAGCGAGAAGCCGACCGCCATTCCGATCAGTGCGCCGAGCGGTGACGCGGATGCGACCGCGACGATCGTGCCGATGAGGAACGCCGCTCCTGCGCAGATCGCGATCAGTTCGCCGGCCCGCAGGGGCAGGTCGGCTCGCTGGATCATCGACTGCACTGCGCGGAACTGCTTGAGGTTCGCGAAGGTGCGCTCGATCCTGTCGATGAACTGCGTGCGGGTCGCCTGCCGGTTCTCACGGCGGCGGTTCTTGCCCGCCTCGCGGACGACTCCGAGATGCGGCTCGAGGCGCGCCTTCACCCAGGAGCCCTGGCGGGACGCGAACCAGAAGCGGCACGCGAGGAGCACGAGGAAGCCGGCGAGAATGGCGATCACGAGCGTCCCTGTGGCGCTGTACCCAGCACTTGGGATGAGGCTCGACGGCGTGTCGGCGGCCGTGTCGCTCGAGCCGGGAATCGTGGCTGCTTTCGTGCCGCTGCCGACGCCGGGCACCGTTGCGCGGAGGTTGAGGGTGTCTCCGGGACGGGAAGCGGTGTCGTACGTCAGCTGCCAGGTCCGCGTGAGCTCATTTTCGAGCGATGCGTAGACCGAGGCGAGCTCGCTCGCACTCGCCGCCTGGCGATAGGTGCCTCCGGTCTCGGAGGCGATGCGGCGCAGGAGAGTCGGTGTGAATGACGGTCCGCCGATGCCGATCGTGTAGACGGACGCCCGGGCGCCTTGCGCGGCGCGGATCGCAGCGTCGACCG
>JBAQHS010000310.1:0-13246 GCA_049288455.1 Gaiellaceae bacterium
GGATCTGCAACACTCATGTTGCATGGCCGCACCGAAACCGATTCAGCTGCCGGTCGTCGACGAGGAGCTCCGCGCGGCGACGATTGCGGTGCTCGCCGAGCGCGGCTGGAGCGGGCTGACGCTCGAGCGCGTCGCTGAGGTCGCCGGGCGCGCCCGCTCGACGCTCTGGCGCCAGGGGCTGACACGAGAGGTGCTGATGGGCGCGCTCACGAGTCGGCTCGATTCGGACTTCCGCGAGGCGATGTATCCGATTCTCACCTCACAGGGCACAGGCCTCGAACGACTCGAACGCGGTCTCGTCGCATTGTGTGCGTTGCTCGACCGCCACCTGCCGCTCCTGCTCGCGACCGACGAGGCATTCCACCAGGAGCCGCATCCCGGCCAGCCGCCCGACTACCTCCATCCCTTCATCACATTCATCCGTGACGGGATCGCCGACGGGTCGCTCGCCGCGACCCCACACGTGGTCGAGACGGCGGATGTTCTCTTCAACGCGGTCGCGTGGCCGTACGTGCACCTACGCGGCCGTCACAAGTGGCCTGCGGCCCGGGCACGCGATCGGGTCGTCGGCCTCGTCCTCAACGGCGTCGCGGCGCAATCGCCACGTTCGCCGCGCTCACGAAAGGAGCGAGCATGAGCCTTCCCTACGCCGAACCACTGACCGTTCGCGAGCCCGCAGCGCGTCAGATCCCGGAGCCGCCACGTCGCGGCGAGCCGGGCGGGCCGCCGTGCGGCATCTGCACCGGACTCGCGACGACCGCCCTGTGGTCGGACGAGCACTGGACACTGCACCCGCCGGTGGGCGGCAGCCTCCCCGGTGCGGTTTGGATCGCGAGCAAGGAGCACTTCGATTCGTTCGCCGACATGCCGGAGGAGGTCGCAGCGTCATTTGCCGGCGTCGTCGCGCGCGCGGAGCGGGCGATCCTGGCGCTCGGGGACATCGGCCGGGTGCACCTGTACCGCTGGGGTGACGGCGGCGCCCACTTCCACGTCTGGCTGATCCCGCGACCACTCGGGATGGTCGAGGCGGCCGGGATGATGCTGCCGGTCTGGGAGGACGCGCTACCGAACGTCGACGACGCCGAGTTGACCGCGGCGGCGAAGCGCGTCGCCGACGCGATGTGACGACGAGCCGGGCCCTCGCGCGCAAGCTCGGGACGAAGGACGCCGTCGTCATCGGGCTCGGCTCGATGATCGGGGCCGGGATCTTCTCGGCCTTCGGACCGGCGGCGGCCGCGGCGGGAAGCGGGCTCCTGATCGGGCTCGCGCTCGCCGCAGCCGTCGCCTATTGCAACGCGGTCGCGTCGGCGCAGCTCGCGGCGCAGTACCCGACCTCGGGCGGCACGTACGTCTACGGGCGTGAGCGACTCGGCGACTGGTGGGGCTTCCTCGCCGGCTGGGGCTTCGTGATCGGCAAGACCGCATCCTGTGCGGCAATGGCCTTGACGTTCGCGTCGTATGCGGTCACCGGCCCCCTCTGGCTGCAGCGCGGGCTCGCGCTGGCCGCCGTCGCAGCACTCGCAGCTGTGAACTACCGAGGTGTCACCCGGACCGCAGGGCTCGCGCGCGTGCTGGTCGGCGCATCGATCCTCGCGCTGACGGTCGTCGTCGTCGCGATCGCGGCGAGCGGCCGCGCACATCTCGACGCCCTCGGCGGCGCCTCGTCACTCCGCTCGGGCGGCGTGCACGGCGTGCTCCAGGCGGCCGGGCTGCTGTTCTTCGCGTTCGCGGGCTACGCACGTGTCGCGACACTCGGCGAAGAGGTGCGCGACCCGGAGCGGACGATTCCCCGTGCGATTCAGATCGCGCTCGGCTTGACGGTGTGCCTGTACCTCGTCGTCGCGCTCGCCTCGCTCACCGCCGCGGGGCCGGCGGCGCTCGCGGCGTCGCGCACGCCGATCACGACCGCCGTGCACGCCGTCGGAGCTGCGTGGGCGGCGCCGGTCGTGCGGATCGGCGCCGTGCTGGCGAGTCTCGGCTCACTGCTCGCGCTGATAGCGGGCCTCGGGCGCACCAGTCTTGCGATGGCGCGGAACGGCGACCTGCCGCGTTGGCTTGCGTCGGTGCATCCTCGCTACGAGGTGCCAGACCACGCCGAGCTCGCGGTCGCTGCGGTTGTCGCGGTGCTCGTGCTCACGACCGATCTGCGGGGAGCGATCGGCTTCTCGTCATTCGGCGTGCTGATCTACTACGCCGTTGCGAACGCGTCGGCGTTCACGCAGGAGCGTGAGCACCGTCGCTGGCCCCGCTGGCTCAACGTCGCAGGCTTCGTCGCGTGCCTCGTCCTCGTCGCCTCACTCCCACTCGCAGCCGTCGTCGCAGGGCTCGCCGTGTTGGCGGCCGGACTTGCCGGGCGAGCCGTGCTGCTTCGCGCGGCGTCTACTTCAGCTTGAACGGCGCCGACCGCCACGCAGCCCAGCGCCAGTACCACGCAGGCAGCTTCTTCGGCGCGAGCGCCGGCCGCGTGCCGCCGGCGTGCTGCCAGGTGTAGAGCGACCATGCCCACCGCGGCAGGATCTTCGGAAGACCGAGCGGCCGCTTCGTCGGCACGACGACGATCGCGCGCGACGACACGCTTGCGTTCCCGGCCAGGTCGACCGCGCGAACGCGATACACCGTCTGCGTCGTCGCGTGGAACGCGCGCACGGTGACGCGCCGCACACTTCCGGCAACGTGCGCGGACGGGACGCCGTCGAGCAAGATGTCGTACGAGGCCACCGTCCCTGCGTTGTCGGTCGAGCCGGCCCACGCGAGGCGCAGCGCGCCCTTCACGAAGGTGCCGCGGACGCTGTCCGGACGGCTGGGCGGCACGGTGTCGTTCAGCAGGCCGAAGTAGCCCGGGACGAGCGTCTCGATCTCAACGGTCCCGTCGCCAAGAAGCGTGTAGCCCGCATCGATCCCGGCCGTGTATTTCGGCAGCGCCTTCCACGTCGTCCCGTCGGTCGAGAACGACGGTGCGAGGCCGTTCGCCGGAATGGCCAGGTGCAGGCTGACGGGCGCGCCGAAGCGCAAGACGGGTGTCGAGGTCTGCGAATCGTTGACGGCCAACTGCACCGCGTAGCCATTCGGCGAGGGAGCCTGCGACGTCGGGGTGAGCGTGACGACCGAGGTCGACGGGAACGAGTCGCTCGTCCACGTCGCGGTTGCCTTGCCGTCACCCGAGCCCACGGATCCTGCGGGCGGGACCGGCGGAGGCGGAGGCGGCGGCTGCGCGGGCGTCCCCGTGACGACCGCACCGTCCACGTAGTTGTTGTCGATGTTGATGGCAACTCCACCCCACGTCTCCTTGTGACCGCCTCGGTACTGATGCACGCGCTGATGGTTTGCCCAGAGGCTGTCGCTGACATATGGATCGCCGAAGACGCTCTCGACGCCGTTCCAGTTCGCGATCCAGATCGCGTCGGGCATCGCGCTCCCGAGCGTCGAGACATCCTTCACGGTCGATGCGGCGCTGCCGTAGACGCCGGGCACGAAGCCGTCGGCGCGCAACTCGTTGACCCAGCCCGTGACGAACGACTGCACGGCCAGCGTGCACGTCGCGACCCCGACCTTGTAGCCCTCCATGTCGAAGTAGATCGGGCTCCCTGCGGGCAGGCCGAAGGCGGTCGCCTTGCCCGCCGCGTCGTCTGCGGCCGCCGCTCCCTGGTTGGTGGCGGTCGCCGGCGTGCTCGAGATACGGCGCAAGCTCGTGTTGCTGATGCAGGGGGCCTGCAACCCGACGTAGAGCGGCAGGAGCGCCCAGCCCGACGCGAGCGTCGTCGAGACCCAAGGCGCCGACAGGTTCCCGTCGGCGCAGGCCCGGTTGATGCCGCCGAGATAGATGCCGAGCGCCCGGTAGGGCGATGCGGTCCACGCCGCGAGCGAGGCGGTCGAGGGCGCCGTGCACGCGTCGAAGCCGTACCCGGTGAAGACGCCGGCGTGGGCCTGCGACGTCGCAGCCGAGCCCGACGACGAAGCGACGAGTAGCGCGGCGGCAAGTGCCGCCAGGAAGACCCCTCTTCCTCTCACCCGGCGAAGAGTGCCGGGCGGATGTGAAGAAATCGCAAGCGACCCGGAGGAGCTAACCGTGTGCAGGAGCCGAGACAGCGGGCACGTCGACGTAGAACGTGGCTCCCGCCTTCGACGGGAGCAGTCCCACCGTGCCGTGCATCCGCTGCGCGAGCTCGCGCGCGATGTAGAGCCCAAGACCTGTGCCGGAGGTACCCGTCGTCTGCTCCGGGTCGACGCGAAAGAACTTCTCGAAGACCCGCTCGCGGTCACCCGGCGCGATGCCCGGCCCGCTGTCCGAGACGGACACGCGAACATGCGCCCCGAGGCGCGCTACCGCGACCCGCACGTCGGCCGCGACCGGGCTGTACTTGACGGCGTTGTCGATCAAGTTGCTGAGCACCTGCTCGAACAAGAGCGGATCACCCTCGGCCTCGACGTCAGTGTCGGTGACGACAACGACGACGTTCCGCGCGGCGCGCCAGATCTGAGTGGACGCAACGACGCGCTCGACAGCCGCTCCGACATCGAACGCACGTCGCGCCACCGTCACATCGTTCGCATCGAGCCGTTGAGTGAGCAGGATCTCCTCGACAATCCGGACGAGTCGTCCGCTCTGCTCGCCGATCAGGCCGATCAGCTGCTGCCTCTCGTCGTCGCCGATCCGGTCACCAAGCGAGATCAGCGTCTGTGCTGCGCCGTAGACGCCGGCGAGCGGCGTGCGCAGCTCGTGTGAGACGACGGTGATGATGTCGTCACGAAACTCGTCGAGCTGGCGTTGCTCGCTCACGTCGCGAAGTGTGTACACGACCCCGTCAGGCGCGAGCTTGCCCGCGATCGCGAGCCAGTGCGTGCTTCCGGCAAGCGAGAGCGGCAGGACGACCGCGGGCGCGGGTGGATCGGCGCCACCCACCACCCGAACGCGGCCAGCGATAGTCGGCCAGTCGACCGAGACGGTCGCGAGCGGGAGGCCCCGCACCTCAGCTTCGACGACGCCGAAGATCGCCTCAGCCGCCGGGTTGAGCAGCCTGATCCGGCCGTCTTCGTCGACGAGGACGACGCCCTCGGCGACGTGCTGAAGCGCGGTCGCGGCGGCAGCCCGTGTCTCGGCCTCGCTTCGTGCCTCCAGCAACGCACGCTCGTACTCACGCCGCTCGGTTGCGTCGAACACCGTCACACGCACGACGTGCGGCCTGCCACCCGGGTCGTGTTTCACGACAGCGTTCACGAGCACCGGCAGGCGCCTGCCGTCTGCGCACACGATCTCGAGCGCGATCTCGCGAACGCTGCCCTGCATCTGCAGCAGCGGCGCGTAATGCGTCTCGTAGTAGATCTTCGCGCCTGGTGGGAGCAGGTCGTAGAGGCGACGGCGCCCGACGAGGTCGTCCGAGTGGTAGCCGCTCCAGGCGAGAAACGTCCGGTTCGCGCGCCGGATCGTGCCGTCGAGAGCAGTCGAGAGGTATCCGCAGGGCGCGTCCTCGTACAACTCCTCGGCGTCGTCATCGAGGAGCGGCGCCTCCTCGGGCGGACTGCCGCGCGCCCCGCTCACGCTCATTTCTCCGCGCTCGCGAGGAAGGACTCGATCGCCGCAATCGTCTCCTCTGGCGCGCTCAGATTCGGGCAATGGCCGGTCGCCTCGAGGACGACCAGTTGAGCGTCCGGCAGCTCACGCTGCACGAACTCGCCGACGGCAAGCGGTGCGATCACGTCCTCCTGGCACTGCAAGACGAGTGCGGGGACCTTCGCTCGGCGGAGGTCGTCGCGGTTGTCCGAGAGAAATGTCGTCCGTGCGAACAGCTTTGCGATCTGCGGGTCGGTGCGACAGAACGAGTCCGTCAGCTCCGCTCCGAGCTCGGGCCGGTCTGCGTTGCCCATAATCGCGGGCGCCATCGCCGCCGACCAGCCGAGATAGTTGCTCTCGAGTGACTCGAGCAGCCCGTCGATGTCCTCACGGCTGAAGCCGCCCACGTATGCCGCGTCGTCGAGGTAACGAGGGGACGGGCCAACGAGCACGAGCCGGTCGAACCGATCAGGCTCCTCGACCGCTGCGAGGACGCCCATCATCGCGCTCACCGAATGCCCGACGAAGACAACGTCGTGAAGCTCGAGCTCGCGACAGATCTCGAGGATGTCCTCGGCGTATCCCGCAAGCGATGAATACTTGGCGCGGTCATACGCCTGCAAGTCTGAGCCACCAGCGCCGACATGGTCGAAGAGGATGACGCGGTATCGATCTTCGAACGCCGGCGCGACGAAGCGCCACATGTTCTGGTCGCACCCGAACCCGTGCGCGAAGAGCATCGGCTGCCCCTGCGTCGGCCCCGAAAGGACGACGTTGTTCCGGACGGTCACGCTCACGCGCGCCAGCGTACTCGGGCTTTGCGAACGGACGCAGACCTCTTCAGCCGGCTTGCTCGGCCGTGTGGAACCGCGCCCTCAGCTGTCGGATGCTCGGGAGCAGGACGAGCGCCGGGACGATCGGCAGCCAGAAGTTGAAGAGCCGGTAGACGAGCACGCCGACGAGCGCCGGGGTGAAGCGCACACCCATGCCGACGAGTGCGAGCGTCAGGGCGACCTCGACGACCCCGGCGCCGCCGGCGGGCAGCGACCGGCGGGTGAGCACGTAGCCGCCCGAGTACGCGAGCACGAGCGCTGAGAGGGTCAGGTGCCGGCCGCCGACGACCTGCAGCGCGGCCCAGAGGCAGAGAATGTCGCCCGCCCAGTAGAGGACGTTGCCGAGGACGCCGAGGCCGTGCTCGCGCGGACTCAGGAGCAAGCTCCGTACATTGCCCGCCCCCCCGACCGCGTTCGCGAATCCGCGCTTGACGGCGCCCGCATCGTGCTTGTGCCTGCTCAGCCGCCGGACACGCGCAGGAGAGGTGAGCCAGAACGCGATCACGAAGGCCGGGATGACCGTCAGCGACGGCAGTGTGACGCCGTCGCTCGCGTGGCCGTCGAGATCGAAGAAGAGGAGAGCGGAGGCGACGAGTGCCGCGGTGCTGAGCACTGCGTACTCGAGGAAGCCGAGGGCGAGCACTCGCTGCAGTGCGTCGCGCTTCCCCGCACCCGCACGCCGGAACGCCCAGTAGTCCACGGCGAACCCCCCGGAAGAGCGCGTCGCCGCAAAGACGCCGAAGCCGGCGACGACGGTCTTGGCCGAGACGCCGAGCTCCATCTCCGGCCCGTCGTCGACGCGCGCCATGTCACGGATCGTCAGCGCATAGCCGAAGTACGCAACGAGCTCACCGAACAGGCAGACCGCGAGCCAGCCCCAGGAGTGCCGCTCCGTCGTCAGGTGAAGGACGCGCGGCCAGCCGGCATACGAGGCGAGAACGACCGCGCTCGCAATGGTTGCGCCCGCGGCGACGAAGACGACGAGGAGTGGCTTTTCCTCGAGCCAGAGAAGCGCATCCGCCACGCGGTGCCACGCTGACCGCGCGAGCGTCACGCACCGAGGGTATCCGCCGTTTAGCATCACGGTGATGGATGCGAACGTTCGGGTGGGTCAGGCGCCCGCCGTAGTCGTCGCGCTGCAACCCGGCGAGCGGTTGACGTCGGAGGCCGGCGCGATGATGTTCATCTCCGGCGACATCTCGATGGAGGTGGAGATGCCGGGCGGCCTCATGGGCGGCCTCAAGCGCAAGATCCTGGCCGGCGAGAGCCTCTTTCTCACCCGGTACGTCGCGAACGGGCCCGGCGCGGTCGGCATCACCGGCCCTTTCCCCGGTTCGATCCGGCAGCACGAGCTCGACGGGGAGATCATCTGCGAGAAGCACGCCTACCTCGGCCACTTCGGCGACGTGGAGATCGAGAGCGCGTTCGCCCAGCGACTCGGGATGGGCATTCGCGGTGGCGGCGAGGGCTTTTTCCTCCAGAGGCTGAAGGGAAAGGGCACCGTGTGGCTTCACGGCGGTGGTGACTTCGTGGATTTCGACCTCGTTGCCGGCCAACGCCTGATCATCGACACGGGCTGCATGGTCATGCTCGAACCCACGGTCGCCTACGAGGTCAAGATGCAAGGCGGAGTGGCGAAGAGCCTCTTCGGAGGCGAGGGGCTGTTTCTCGTTCATATGACCGGCCCGGGACACGTCACCCTGCAGACGCTCCCGTTCTCCCGCACCGCCCGGCGCGTCCTTGCGGCTGCCGGAGGCGGCGGAGATGAGCGAGGCGGCGGCGGTATTCTCGGCAACATCCTCGGCGAATAGGAGATGACCCATGGGATTCCTCGACAAGGCGAAAGCAGCGGCCGAGCAGGCAGCTGCGAAAGCGAAGGAGGGCGTCGACGACGTCCAGGCAAAGCGCGAGCTCAGCCAGGCCTACAACGAGCTCGGGAAGACCGCCCACGAGCTGATCGAGAGCGGAGAGATCAGCCATCCGCGGCTCGAGGCGGTCGCAGCGAAGATTCGAGCGATCAACGTGACGTCTCGAGGCGACGGTGACGTGCCGGTGGCTGCAGCGACGGAGTCAGCTGACTCCACGCAGCCGCCAGCGATGCCGACCTGAGCGTCGCGCGCGGAAGCCCTTCAGCGCCAGCCGAAGATCAGCAGCAGAATCGACGTGGCCGCGGCGAGCGCCACGACGACAGCGTTCACGATCAACGAGAGCCGCAGTGCCCGAGACATGCGGCCGTCGGTCTCGTCCTGACCCGAGCGACGCGTCGGTTCTGACGTCGCACCGGTGAGCGCCGAGATGATGAACTGGTTGAGGCTGATGCCTTCCGCCTCCGAGCGCGCCGCCAGCTCCGTATGGAGCGGCTGCGGCATGCGCAGCAGCAGCCGTCCGCTGTGAGACGGCTCACGAGCATGGAGCGGCTGCGGATCCGGTGCCATCCCCTTGCTTGACCCTAGCGCGTCCTTCCGGACCGGACAACCTCGGCGGCCGCTCGAGCCGACGGCGCATCTTGGCGAACGCATCTTCGAGCAACCGCGACACATGCGCCTGTGAGATCCCGAGTGACTCGGCCACCTCCGCCTGTGTGCAGTCGAGGAAGAAGCGCATCAGTACGATCTGCCGCTCGCGCGCGTCCAGGATCTTGATCGCGTCGGCGACGAGCTCCCGGGTCACCGTGAGCTCGTCGAGCCGCGTCGGCTCTGCGACCTCTGCGGCGGCACCGAGCTCTGCGGGACGGCGAGCGGTCGCGAGCGTGGCAAGCGCCGCGTCGCCGAGCGTCTCGCGCGCCGCGGCGTTCTGCAGTGCGCGCGGGACGCGCACGACGGCCGTCCGGTCGCGGAGGTGCCTCAGAACTTCACCTTCCACGCAGCGGCCGAGGTAGGCCGGCAGCGCTTCCATGCGCGTGGGATCTCGACGGTCGACCGCGCGTACGAGTGCCAACGCACCAACCTGCTCGAGATCCTCCTGCTGCTCGCCGTGACCGCCGAAGCGCCGCGCGACGGACTCGACGAGCGGCAGGTACTGCTCGATCAAGCGCGCTCGCTCGGCCGTAGGCGAGACGTTGATTGCCATCCCAATGCGATGCTACGACGTGCTTCTGAAAAACGGAAGGGATTGCGATTGATATTTTTGTATGGAAGTCGTATCCGATGGGTATGTCTCTCTCTGGATCGCTGTGACGACTTGCTCTTCACGTCTGGGTCTCTCCCTCTGCGGCATCGTCGCCACGATCGCACTGTGGGCGAACTGTCAGCCAGCACGCGCCGACGACGGGCTCCCGCCGGCCCCGACTGCGACGACGATCGCCGCCACGGTGTCGGCAGCACTCGACGCGACGGCCGCAACGGTTCAGGTCCCCTCGGCCACCACGCCCGCTGCGGCTGATTCGACCGAAACGGTCGTAGTACCGGCGGTTTTGCCCCCGATACCGCCGGCGATACCAACCGTCGAAGCCTCGGCGCCCCCCGCCCCACCGCCGACGACAAGTGCACCACCGCCCGAACCGGATCCGGCCACGACACCGGATCCCGCACCACCCACACCACCGCGCGTGCCTACCCCGCCGGCGCCCGCGGCCCCCACCGCGCCGGTTCCTGATACCGGTAATACTACGCCTGATAATTCAAATAGTATTACTGCAACTCCAGTATCGAATACTCAGATCTCACCCTCTCAGACCTTTGTCTGGAATTGGACGTGGAACTGCGATCCTGACTCCACGCCGACCGTGCCGGTCCTCCCGCCCGGGACGACGACGATCGTCTGGAACTGGCACTGGGCCTGTAGCGACGTCACACCCCAGCCCCTCATCGCGGCCGGAGTGACGATCTGCACGTCGTGCAACATCGCGGTCTCTCTGAGGATCGCAAGCCCCGGCGACAGCGGCTCGATCGCGCAAACGATCGCAACCCAGGCCGCCGCGACGGTGGCACAGGTGTCCGCCGAGGTTCAGGAGCACGCGCAGGCGGCGGAGACGCCTGTGCCTCCAGCTGCTGCGGCCGCTGCGCCGCCCGCTTTGGCCGCAGCATCATCCGACCCCGCCGCACCCGTGCTCCAGATGCAGATCGACTTTGCTCCGACCGGCCCGATCGAGTCATCGCTGGTCGGCGACGAGACCCCCAGACACGGTGGGCAAGCCTTGCTCGCAACGTCGCGTGGCGACGTGACAAGCCAATCGTTCACGGGCAAGGTGATCGGCGCCTCGACGACGCGTTGGCGGAACTCGAGGCGCGAACCGCTCGTCGTCTCGAGCCTCCGAGCGGCGTCGCGCGCCGACTCGCAGCGGCACGCGGCCGAAGCAGCCGCCTCCTCGGCGACGGCAACAGCCACCCCGCGCCCACCGTCACCGCCCAGGCCCTCCCACGAGTTCCCGCTGCCGGCCGTCGTCGCGCTGTCGCCCGTCGGGCTGCAACACCCGGCGAGCTCGGCGCTCGTCCCGCTCGCGATCGGCGGCCTGGCCGTGGTCATCCAGCTCTTCTTCGTCTATCTCGCCCCGCTCGGTCGACTCGTTCGAGCCCGCGCAGGAGTCGCCGAGCCGCATCCGCCGGGATGACGCAGGCATCGCGTTCTCCGTGACCTTGGCCGCGGCTCTCGCCGCGGCCCAAAGACACAACAGGAGGAACGATGCGCAAGCTACTTCTCCTGCTCGTGCTCGCGACGGTCGCCGGCATTGCTGCGACGACCGCGAGAGCGGCCGATCCCGGACCGATCCAGGTCTCCGGTCAATCGGCGACGACGTCGCAACAAGCTGCGGCGGCGTCGAGCGCGACGCAGGTCGATCCGAGCAACACCAACATCGCAATCCGCGTTCTGAGCCCCGGCAACGACGGCAACGTCACGCAGAGCAACACTGCGGCGTCGTCGGCGGCCGCCGGGAACGCGGCTGGGACGACGCAGTCGTCGACCCAGAACGCAGCGGGTAGCGGCGGCGTGCAGACGTCGCAGCAGTCCGCAGGAACCGATCAGCTCGCAGCCGCGCTGTCGGCTGCGTCGCAGTACAACGCGAGCAACACCAACGTGCCGATCCGCGTACTGAGCCCGGGCAACGACGGCTCCGTCGCGCAGTCGAACACGGCCGGCTCGCAGGCCGTCGCGGGCAACGCGGCCGGCACGAACCAGACCGGCACGCAAACGCAGGCCGGTCAGGGATGCGGATGCAGTGGGTCAACCAGCGGGATCCAGACGGCCGACCAGTCGGCAGCGACGGATCAGACGGCGCTCGCGGCATCCGACGCAAAGCAGATCGACCCGTCGAACACCAACGTCTCGATCCGCGTGCTGAGCCCCGGCAACAACGGCTCCGTCACGCAGTCGAACTCGGTTGGCTCGACGGCAGCGGCGGGCAACATTGCCGGCACGACGCAGCGCGACTCGCAGACGCAGTCCGGTGCATCGTGTGGTTGCAGTGGCACCCCCGACGTCCAGCAGGCGTCGCAGTCGGCGGAGACCGGTCAGGAAGCAGCGGCACTGTCAGCCGCGACCCAGATCCATCCGTCGAACGTCGCATCGAACGTTCGGGTGCTCAGCCCGGGCGACGACGGCAACGTCTCGCAGTCGAACAACGCTGGTTCCACCGCGATCGCCGGTAACGCGGCCCTGACGGGGCAGCAGGCATCGCAGACCGACGGCTCGGGTTCCGGCATCCAGATCGGGCAGCAGGATGCCTCGACGGGACAGGCTGCTCTCGCAGCCTCCGGCGCCTTCCAGGTCGGTGCGTCGAATGACGCGTCGCCGGTTCGCGTCTTGAGCCCCGGCAACGGTGGCAACGTCACGCAGTCGAACAACGTCGCATCGGGTGCCGCAGCGGGCAACCTGGCCGCGACGTCGCAGAACGGCTCGCAGACCAACGCCGGGTCGGCGTGTGGTTGTGGCGGGCTCGGTATCCAGGTGCTCGGCCAGCAGGCCGACACCGAGCAGAGCTCAGCTGCATTCTCGGCAGCCGCCCAGGTGTTCGGCGGCCGCTCCGAGTGCGGTTGCGGTGGGTCGTCCGGCAATGAGGCATCGCCGGTTCGGGTCCTGAGCCCGGGCAACGACGGCAATGTCTCGCAGTCGAACAACGCGATCTCCGGAGCGTTGGCGGGCAACGCTGCGTTGACGCGGCAGGATGGAACGCAGACCGAGGCCGGGGGCGGCCTCGAGATCCAGGCGCTCGGCCAGCAGGCTGGAACGCTCCAGCACGCTGCTGCCGCGTCGCTCACCGCACAGGTCGATCCGAGCAACGACGCCTCGCCGACCCGTGTGCTCAGTCCTGGCAACGACGGCTCGGTGAATCAGCAGAACAACGCTGCGTCGCTGGCCGCCGCCGGGAACGAGGCACTGACCAGTCAGGACGGACGGCAGACGATCGGCGCATCGCGGTGCGGCTGCCAGGAGCTGCCGATTCAGGTGGCCGGCCAGTCGGCGTGGACCGGCCAGGCAGCAGCGGCGTTCTCCGCCGTCTTCCAGATCGATCCACGGAACGACTCGTCGCCGACCCGCGTGTGGAGCCCGGGCGGCGGCGGATCACTGGCGCAGGGCAACGCCGCACTGTCGATCGGCGACGCACGCAATCGCGCCCTCACCGGTCAGGGGGTGAGTCAAGGCAGCTGAACCGGATGAGCAACGCGCCGCGAGGGGAGGGGCCGCTCGAGAGGCTCCTCCCCAAACCGGCGTTGCACGACCGAACGAACGGGAGTACGGTCAGGAATTGCAAGGGGGTACCAGGGGATGGTGGTCAACATCGACCAGCTCGCGCCAGGTCTGCTCCTGCGGCGTCTCCTGCCGCTCACGGCGGTTGCGGTCCTCGCTGCGCCGAATGCGGCGCTCGCGGCCGGCCCCGATCCGGCGCCCCAAGACGTCACCGATGATCCTCACCTGCTCGGCCTGACTC
>JBAQHS010000311.1:0-3822 GCA_049288455.1 Gaiellaceae bacterium
GCCGACGACGGTGCCCACCGCAGCGAGCGCGGTGCATTCCGCCAGCGTGAAGAGCTCGACCTGCCAGCGGCGCGCGCCGAACCAGGTCAGGCGGCGTCGGGCGTCGCCGACGTCACGTCGCAGCGAGCCGGCGGCGAGGATCGTGAATGCGAGCAGCAGCGCCCCACCCTCGCCACCGAGCAGGAGGAGGCGGCGGGCTGCGACCTTCGATGCAGCCGACGCGGTCGCAAGGGCCTCGGTCGGCGCCGTCACCTGGAACGCGTACGAGCGCGCGTCGACCTGCGCCGACAATCGTTGCACCTTGCGCGCAAACGAGCCCACGGCCCACGGATGCACAGCGCCTCCCGCGATCGGCGCGAACCATGCGTACGAGCGATAGAACGTCTCGAGCTCCTTCGTCTGCGAAAGCCCGTTCACGCCGTTCGCGAGCACGATCGGCGACGGCTGCGGGGTGTGGTAGCGGACGGCGCGCGCGACCTCCTCGGTGTGCGGCGCAGGCAGCACGAATGACGCGAACGGCGTGCCCGGCTTCAGGGTCGCGCGCCCGACCTCGATCAGGTGGAGCGCCTTCGTGGAGGGGATCGGCCCAGTGCCTTGCAGCCGTAGCACCTCGCAGTGGGCAGGTACGCAGGTGGCCGGCAGGCGGCCCGAGAGGAGTTGCACGTAGCGGCCGAGATCGTTCGCGGCCCGCAGGTTCACGAGGCGGCCCTGGATCGAGGCCTCGCGGAAGAGCATCGCGGCAGCGGGCGCCTCTCCGTTCACCGCCCGGAGACGTGGTGCGACGAACCGGTTCTGGGCGCTCCAGTTGCCCGAGACCGCGCCGCTCCACGTCACCTGGACGATGCGGTCCTCCGGCGCCAGGCGGGCCGTGGCCTGGGCGAGCGCGCGGTCCTGCATCACGAGCCTGCCTGCCAGCACCGCGGCGAGCACCGCGGCTCCCGCGATCACCCCGACCGCGATCAGGGCGAGCCGCTCGCCGCCGCCGCGCAGGCGCGCGGCCACGAGGCGCAGGGGGAACCCGAGACGGCGAAGGGAGGACGACACCGGTAGTCAAAGACTACTGGTGTTTAGACTGTGCGGCAAACCATGAGCCTTCGCTACGACGTCCCGAATGCCGCCCCCGAGCCGCTGCGCCAGGTGCAGCTCCTACTGAACACGACGAACGTGGAAAGCGGCGACGACTGGCTGCCCGACTGGCTCGCCGAGCGCGGGGCGACCGGCGAGCTCAAGCGGGCGCGCGAGCTGCGGGAAGCTCTCCGCCTGCTCGTCCTTGCGAACAACGGCTTCGCGCTTCCTGCTGACTCTGATGCCCTGCGGGTCGTGAATAGCGCGGCCGAGCGCGTGAGGCTGCGCGTCGATGTGGGGTCCCGCGTGCACCTCGACGGCGGCGGCGATGCGCTCGCTGCGGTCTGCGCGGTGGCGCTCGTTGCGATGCTCGACGGCACGTGGAGCAGGCTCAAGGCCTGCCGCAACTGCCACTGGTCGTTCTACGACAACTCGCCGAACCGGTCCGCGACCTGGTGCTCGATGCAGCTCTGCGGCAACCGCACGAAGACTCGCGCCTACCGGCGGCGCAAGAGCGCGAGTCGCTGAGCAGCCGAGAGAACTTCTAAGGTCGCGACATGCGCGCGCGGGCAGCAGGCGGAGGCATGGCGCTCGCATTCACGGCGGGTTTCAACCTCGCGAACATCGGCGCTGTCGCGAGTCGCATCGGCGATGCCTACGGCATCGGGCTCGGTGTCGTCGGCCTGTTCACGACCGGGCTCTTCGTCACGCACGCGTCGCTGCAGGTGCCGATGGGACGGCTCTGCGACCGGCTCGGGCCGCGCATCGTCGGCGGTGCGGGGCTGTTCGTCGTGGCGGTGGCGTCCACCGCGGCACTCGGCCTGCGCGAGACGTGGTTTGCGATCGGGATGCGGCTGCTCGCGGGCGTCGGCACTGCCGCCGCGTTCGTCGGGGGTGGCGACTACGTGCGCGCGACCATCGGCTCGCCGGTTGCACTCGGGGTCTTCGGCGCCGTGAGCATGGGGAGCGGCGGGCTCGCGCTCGCCGTCGTCCCGCTCTTACCGGGCTGGCGTGCGCCGTTCGCTGCGGCAGCAGTTGTCGCGGCGGTGGGTCTCGTGCTCGTTGCGATCGCGCCGCGCGAGCCGAGGCTGCCCGCCCGCGTGCGCGGCTTGACCGTCGTCGACCGGCGACTGCTTCCGCTCGCCGTTATGCACGCGGCGTCGTTCGGCCTTTCGGTCGTGCTCGGCAACTGGGTCGTGACGCTGCTCGAGCGCACCGGCGGAGAGTCAGAGCACGTCGCCGGTCTGATCGGCGGGCTCGTGCTCTTCGTCGGCGTCGTCTCGCGGCCGCTCGGCGGACGGCTCATCGACCGCAGGGGCGTTCTGGCCGCGAGCTTCATCACCGGCGGGCTTGCAATCGGCGCGCTCGCACTCGCGAAGCCTGTGCCGCTGATGGTCGTTGCAGCGGCCATCGCCGGCTTCGCAGCCGGCATCCCGTTCGCCCCGGCACTCGCCGGTGCGCAACGGCTGCGGCCCGACGCGCCCGGGGCCGCGATCGGCGCGGTCAACATGGTCGCCGCCACGGTGATTCTCGTCGGCACGCCGCTCCTCGGGCTCACGTTCTCGCTGCCCGGCGGTGGCCGGGCGGGGTTCCTCGTCGTCGCCGTGTTGACGGCGCTCGCGGCGCTCGCCGTCCGCGACGCCCGCAACCTGGTTCGTTCGTAAACCAGGTTGCCGAGTTTCTCTCGGAGGACGCCGCGGGCCGAAACTCATCGAACCAGGTTCAAAGAGCGGAACCTGGTTGAACGAGCGTGACGGTCAGCTGCGGCCGAGCAGGAGTGCGAGGAGCGCCTTCTGCACGTGCAAGCGGTTCTCTGCCTCCGCCCAGATCGCCGAGCGCGCGCCGTAGAGGACGTCCTCGGTGATCTCCTCGCCCGGGTGGGCGGGCAGGCAGTGCAGGACGAAGGCGTCACGGCCGGCGAGCGTGAGAAGCGGCCCGTCGACGCGGTAGGGCTCGAGGTCGCGCAGCCGTTGCACTGCTTCGGACTCCTGGCCCATGCTGAGCCACGTGTCGGTGACGACCACGTCGGCACCGCGGACCGCCTCGCGCGGGTCACGCACGAGCGTGACCTCCGCCGCAGGCTCGTAGCCGGCGGGGCACGCCGCGATGACCTCGTAGCCGAGCAGCGTCCCGAGCGCCGCGAGCGACGTGCAGACGTTGGTGCCGTCTCCGACCCAGGCGACGCGCACGCCTTCGAGCGAGCCGAGCCGGTCGCGAATCGTCAGCGCGTCGGCGAGTGCCTGGCACGGATGCTCGTCGGCCGTGAGTGCGTTGATCACCGGGATCGAGGCCCACGCGGCCCACTCTTCGAGCTCCGAATGCGCATGCGTCCGTACGGCGAGTGCGTCGAGGTAGCCCGAGAGCGCGCGCGCGGTGTCGGGCAGCGACTCGCCGCGTGAGAGCTGGAGCTCCTCGGGCGCGAGATGCACGGCGGCACCACCGAGCTGCGTCATCCCGGCGGTGAACGAGACGCGGGTCCGCGTCGAGTGTTTCGCGAAGTAGAGGCCGAGCGTGGCGCCCGGCAGGAGCGGCTGCTTCGGCTCGCGGCGGAGCGCAACGGCGAGGTCGAGGATCGCTTCGGCCTCGGCAGGCACGAGGTCCGAGCTCCGCAGGAAGTCGCGGCCTGCGAGCGAGACCTTGAGCGACGCGGTCATGACCAGCGCTCTTTCGCGGCGACGACGGCGGCAGCGACGTCGCCGAGGCGGTCGCGTGCCTCGGGCGGCTCGAAGGTCCCGGCGCGAACCTGCGCCGCCACCT
>JBAQHS010000312.1:0-2297 GCA_049288455.1 Gaiellaceae bacterium
GCGCCACGCAGCGTCGAAGGCCGTGGTCGCCGCGCGCGGCGTGCCGATGCGCGAGGACGTACGCGCGCCGCTGCGGGGCCTCACCGACGCCGAGCGCGTCGAATTGCTCGCCGAGGTGCTCTAGGACTCGCCGAGGTCGTCGATCGCCTGGCGAGCGCGAGCGTGCGCGTCCGCACGGCGGGTGTCGACGTCGGGCACCTCGTCGACCGGCGTCTCACCAGACTCGAACTCCTCCCGTTCGCCGTCGAGCCCCTTCGCCGCCTCGAGCTTTGCCCGCAGATCGGCGGCCGGTGACGGCGAGAGAGCAGGCCGGCCGCGGCGGCGCAGGAGCGCGCCGAGCCCGAGACCACCGGCAAGGAGCGCGAGCAGGCGCTTCATCGCGGCGATGCTACACTGCCGCCGCTTCTCGCCACGCCCGTCGCGCCGTCACCCGAAGCGGCGTACAGGAGGCGCGGCCGATTCAGTCCATGAGAAGGGAGATTCGGGCCTATGAACGAGTACGAAATCATGCTTTTGCTGGACCCGGACGTTGCTGAAGAGCGCGGCGCCGAGATCATCCAGCGCATCCACGACGCGGTCGATGCCGCGGGCGGCAGCTGGGACGGCCACGAGCCGTGGGGCCGCCGGCGCCTCGCCTACGAGATCAAGCACAAAGGCGAAGCGGTCTACCACCTGCTGCTGTTCTCGTGCCCGCCCGACACGCTTGCCGAGATCACGCGCATCCTGAAGATCACCGACGGCGTGACCCGCCACGGCGCCTTCCGGCGCGTCAAGGATGGCCATACCAAGGCGCCGTCGCAGATCCCCGCCGGCGCGCCGCCCGTAGCGGCCCCGTCCGACGACGACGGCGACCGGGTCGCCATCGCCGCGCCGGCCGATGACAGCGCCGAGGCTGACGAGTAGCCTGGGTCGTCCCGTAGGAGAGGAGCGAAAACCATGGCAAATATCAACCGCGTCGTTCTCGTCGGCAACCTGACGCGCGACCCCGAGCTGCGCCATACCCCGTCGGGTATGGCTGTCTGCAGCTTGCGCATCGCGGTCAACACGCGCCGGAAGGACGGAGCTACCGGCGAGTGGACGGAGAAGCCGAACTACTTCGACATCACCGTGTGGGGCGCCCAGGGCGAGAACTGCGCGCAATATCTCGCGAAGGGCCGCCCCGTCGCAGTCGACGGCCGCCTCGAGTGGCGCGAGTGGGATGCACCGGACGGGGCGAAGCGCCAGGCAGTGGAAGTGATCGCCGACACCGTGCAGTTCCTCGGCAGCCGCGATGGCGGCGGAGGGAGCAGCGGCGGAGACAGCGGCGGCACGTTCGTACCCGCAGGCGCAAGCGGTGGGTCCGAGGCTGACTTCAAGGGCACCGACGACGACATTCCGTTCTAAGGAGACTGATTTGGCAGCACCGAAGAATTCCGATCGCGACCGCAGCTCGAGCAGGGGCGGCAAGCGCAACGCGCCCACCGGGCCGGGGCGCCGCAAGTCCTGCTTCTTCTGCAAGTCGAAGGTCGACGAGGTCGACTACAAGAACGTCAACGAGCTTCGCCGCTACGTGTCGGAGAAGGGCAAGATCCGCAATCGCCGCATCAGCGGCGCCTGCCGGCGCCACCAGCGCCAGGTCGCGGTCGCGGTCAAGCGCGCCCGCGAGCTCGCCCTCCTGCCGTACGTCGGGGACAAGTAGACCGAGCGATGGAAGTCATCCTCAAACAGGACGTTGACGGGACCGGGCTCCGCGGCGACGTGGTGAACGTCGCGCGCGGCTACGCACGGAACTTCCTCCTGCCGCGCGGGCTCGCCGAAGCCGCTACACCGGCGCTCGTGCGCGAGCTCGAGAAGCGCGACCAGCAGCGGGCGCGCCACGAGGCAAAGTCGGGCGACGAGGCGAAGTCGATCGCGAACCGGCTCGAGGCGCTCGAGCTTCGCTTCGACGTGAATGCCGGTCCCACCGGCACCCTTTTCGGGTCGGTGACACCGACGAACGTCGCCGACAGGCTGTGGGAGGAGGAGAAGATCCGCGTCGACCGTCGCAAGCTCGGCATGGACGTGATCAAGCGGATCGGCCGTTACACGGTGCCGGTCGAGATCTTCTCCGACGTGACCGCCGAGCTGAAGCTCGTGGTCGCACCGGAAGGCGAAGAACTGCCGCCGCAGGCGGAGCTCGACGCGCTCGAGGCCGAAGAGACGGCCGCGGCCGAGGCCGTTGCGCAGGCCGCGCGCGAGGCCGACCTCTTCGAGGACGCCCCGAGCGAGTCCGCGACCGGGACCGCCGCCGAGCGGGCCGAGGCGGACCTGATCGCAGG
>JBAQHS010000313.1:0-5401 GCA_049288455.1 Gaiellaceae bacterium
GCCCCGAGCGACCGCGCCACGCTGCGCCTCTGGCAGCAGCGCAGCGCGGCGGCTGCCCTGCTCGTCGTCTTGCACGCCGCCCGCCGGCCGGCTCTGCCCGGCTGGCTGCTCGACGATTTCAGCTGTATCCATCGCTACGAGGGCGGCTGGACGTCGAACACCGGCAACGGCTACTACGGCGGCCTGCAGATGGATCTCACCTTCCAGCGGCTCTACGGCGCCGACTTCCTGGCCCGGTTCGGGACCGCCGATGCCTGGCCGGTCTGGGCGCAGTTCCAAGCGGCCGCCCGCGCCTACGCCTCGGGCAGGGGCTTCGCCCCGTGGCCGAACACAGCGAGGGCCTGCGGCCTCCTCTAGCGAACTGAGACGAAACTGCAACAAGTAACAGTCTGTTACAAGCACCTCGTTTCGGCCCTGTCCCAGGTCGACAGGGTTCGGCGGCCGAACCCCGCCGCTGCCTGACGCCCGGTCGGCAAGTAACAGACTGTTACAAGCGGCGAGTCCGGCACGTCGCCGCGCTCAAGCCCTGGGGCCGTGCCGCCGATGAACACCCGCATGGTGGTGCGGTCCACACCTCCGCGGACGCCGCTCGCCGGCGGTCCGCACACGAACGGCAGCAGCCGTCCCGAGACTCTCGTCGAGTCGTATCGGCGCCTGGCCGAGGTCTTCCACGACGTCCTGTCGGAGCAGAGCCTCGACGCGCTGCTCGACCGCATCGCCGAGACGCTCGGCGAGCTCGTGCCGTACGAGGCGCTGCACATCTACGAGGTGGACGAGGAGCGCCGCGAACTGGTGCCGCTGCTCGCAAGCTCGCCGACGTACGCCGAGGAGATCATGCAGGACCGGCCGCGCTTCGGCGAGGGCATCACGGGTTGGGCGGTCGAGAATCGCCAGCCGGTGTGGACGAATCAGGCGCACCTCGACCCACGGGCGATCACCGTGCCAGGCACCCCGGTCGAGCCCGAAGCGATGATCAGCGTGCCGCTGATCGCGCGCGGCGCTCTGAAGGGGGCGCTGAACATCTACCGAATCGGCGAGGACGCGGTGTTCTACGAGCACGAGTTCGAGTTGGCCAAGTGGTTCGGCGACGCGGCCGCACTTGCCCTCGACAACGCGCAGATCCGCGCGCGCCTCGAGCATCTCGCCCAAACCGACTCACTCACAGGCTTGTACAACCACCGCTTCTTCCACGAGCGTCTCCGGTCCGAGTTGACACTCGCGTCACGCTCGCGCGATCCGGTCGCGGTGCTGATGTTCGACCTCGACGACTTCAAGCGCGTGAACGATGTCTACGGGCACGCAGCCGGCGACCAGCTGCTCGTGCAGGTGGCGCGCGTCGCGCGCGAGACCGTCCGCGGCTCTGATGTCGTCTGCCGCATCGGCGGCGAGGAGTTCGGCGTGATCATGCCGTCGTGCGACGCCGCTGCTGCGCTTGGTCTTGCAGCGCGGCTCACCGAGCGGCTGCGCGAGACGGAGCTCGAGCCCGCCGGGCCGATGACCGTGTCGATCGGCATCTCGCAAGGCCCGCAGCACGCAATGAACCCGCGCGAGCTGATCGCCTGCGCCGAGGCGGCGATGATGACCGCCAAGGCGCACGGCAAGAACCAGGCCGTCCTGTACGACGACGACGCGACCGAGCGCCCGACGACTGCCGCAGTGACCGCCGGCCGCGGCGTCCGCTCGATCGCTCACATGAAGATGCTGCAGTCGCTCGCGGGCAAGCTGAACCGGTTGAACGACGTCCGGGAGATCGCAGGAGCGATCGCGAGCGAGTTGCGCCTGCTGATCGATTACCACAACTGCCGTGTCGTCCTGCGCGACGGTGATGACTTGCGCCCGATCGCGTTCATCGGCGACTACGACACCCGTGCAGGTACGGCGACGGACGCGTACACGGCGAAGGTGGGCCAGGGCATCACCGGCCGAGTCGCCGAGACCGGCGAATCGTTGCTGATCCCGAACGCCCTCGAGTGTGAGTTCGCCTACCGGATCCCGGGGACGGAAGAGCTCGAGGAATCCCTCGCCGTCGTGCCGCTGCGGCACGGCTCGCGGATCACCGGGGCGATCGTCATCTCCAAGCTCGGCCTCAACCAGTTCGACGAGGACGACGTGCGCCTGCTCGAAGTGCTCGCCGGCCACGCGTCGGTTGCGCTCGAGAATGCGCGCCTCTACCAGCAGCAGCGCCGCGAGGCCGAGAGCGCCAAGGCGCTGCTCGCGTTTGCCGACGAGGTCTCGCGCGCGGAGTCCTTCGAGGAGATCTGCGAACGCACCGTCGAGACCGCGACGGCACTGTTCGAAACCCCTCGCGCGTCGCTCTGGCTCGGCGAGGAGTGCGTCGCGCGAGTCGGCGAGCCGCTGTCAGACGGCCTGAGCTCCGCGCTTGCCGAGGGCGAGGGCGTTCACGGCCGGCTCGTGCTCTCACTCGACGAGCTCGATGAGCACGGCGAGCGGCTCCTGGCATCGTTCGCCTATCAGGCATCGGTTGCCCTCCAGAAGGCGCGCCTGTACTGGAAGCAGCTGGAGGCGGCCGAGATCGCAAACGCGCTCCTGGACGCGAGCCGCGAGCTCGCGACCGCCGAATCGCCGGAGGACGTGCTCGGGCGCGCCGTCGAGGTGACCGCGCGTGTGCTCGGCACCCCGCGCGCAGCGCTCTGGATTCAGGAGGAGCATGAGCCGCGCGACCTGGTCGGCAGGGCCTCGTTCGGGTACGCACCCGAGGAAGACCCCGCAACGGGCAGGCGGTTCCCGGGAGCGCTCGCACACAGGTGGCTCGAACGAGACGAGCCGTTCGTGCTCGAGCCGTACGACCTCGCCGACTCACCGGAGGTTCCTGAATTCACGCTGGCCGCGCGCTTCGCTGTCGCTCCGCTCAAGATCGAGGGCGGTCGCGTCGGTGCGCTGACGATCACGATCGGCGATCGCGTGATCGAGGGACGCGAGCTGGAGCTGCTCGCCGGCCTTGCGCATCAGGCAAAGATCGCGATCGAGAGCGCCGAGCACTACGACAACCTCGAGCGCACGTTCGTCTCGACGGTCGCGTCACTCGCGAATGCCCTCGAGGCAAACGACGAATACACGTCGTCGCACGCGCGCTGGATCACCGACATGGCACTGCTTGTCGGCCGCGAGTTGCGGCTCGACCGTGATGCGATGAAGCGGCTCGAGTTCGGAGCGCTCTTCCACGACATCGGCAAGATCGGCATCCCGTCCGAGATCCTCCAGAAGCCGGGGCCGCTGACCGACGAGGAATTCGCGATCGTCAAGCAGCACCCCGAGCTCGGCGAGAAGATCCTCGCTCCGATCGAGCGGCTCGGCGACGTTCGGCCGATCGTCCGTGCGTGCCACGAGCGCTGGGACGGGCGTGGCTATCCCGACGGCAAGCGTGAGCTCGAGATCCCGATCGAAGCCCGCATCGTCTTCGTCTGCGACGCGTTCCACGCTATGACGACCGACCGTCCGTATCGACGCCACCTCGCGACGCTCGAGGCGGTCGCGGAGCTTCGCGCGTCTGCGGGCTCGCAGTTCGACCCGTCTGTCGTCGACGCCTTCATCGGGCTGTACGAGTCGGGCAACGTCCTGCCCGTCTGACGCGCCGTCAGACTTCGGTGTTCGCCGGATCGTCGGCGGCGAGAACGTCGCGCGCCCAGTCGCGGCGCTTCCAGTCCGGCACCGGTGTGGCGCAGCCGGTCTTCGGGACGAAGCGCGAGCGCTCGACCAGCTCGTAGCGGTGGATGTACCGAGGGCAGTTCGGGAACACTTCGCGGGCACGGACACGCCAGAGGAACTGCGCCTCGGGAAACGCCTCGAGCAGCGGGTCGTCGTCGACGTGCTCGGCGATGCCGTTCAGCCGCATGCGCTTTCGCTCGACGAAGCTGATGAAGAGCAGCCCGACGTTGGGGTTCACGAGCGCGTTGCCTGCGCTCAGGAACATGCCGTTGCCGTCGTAGTTCGGGAACGCGACCGTGTGCTCGTCGACGACGCGGACGAAGCCGGGCTCGCCGCCCTTGTAGGAGCATTGCGGACGGCCCTCGCCGTCCGACGTCGCAAGGAAGAGCATGTCGCACCGCTCGACGAATGCACGATCGTCGTCATCGATCCAGTCGCGCACCAGCCGCTCGTCGATCCGGTCGGCGAGCCGTCGCGTGTCGAAGCGGTCCTGGTAGCCGCGGCTGCCGTCGTTGTAGGTCATCGCTCGATAATCCTCCGCTCAGCGGACATCTTCAAGCCGACGGATCCGGCAGACCTCTTCGAACCCGAGCCCGCGGAGGATCGGATACGACGTCTCGGGGTTCGCCTGCGTGATGAGCGCGGGCGTGCCGCGTTCGACAGCGTCGTCCCAGCGTGCGCGGACGAGCGCCCGATAGAGGCCGCGGCCGCGTGCCCAGGGCGCGACGGCGCCGGCGATCAGGAAGACGCCGCGTGTCGACGGAATCGACATCGCACTCGCCGCGCGACGGTCGTCGAGGGAGGCGACGAATCCGACTGGCACGCCGAGCTTCATCGACTCGTCGAAGTCCTCACGCAGGCGGGCCCGCTGCTGCTCGCGTCGATCCTCCGGCGTGCCGAAGGCATCCCACTGCACCTCGCGGGCGGCACTGAAGTCGTCGTAGGTCTCGACGCGGCGCACATCGATCCCGGCTGGAATCGCCTCTGGCTCCTCGGTGCGCACCAGGGAGAAGAGATGTGAGACCCCGTCATGCGGCTCCTGAAGGCCGAGCGCCTCGAGGCGGGCGACGACATCGAGCGGGCGTGCGGACGGGCCGATCCACCAGGTCGTGTGCTTCTCGGCTGGAATGAGCGAGCGCGTCTCGGCGAGGAGCGCCTCGACCTCCTCCTCGGCGACGTTCGGCGCGCTCACGCCCGCCCAGGTCGGGCCCTGGATCACACACACGCGGCCGTCGTCGAACCGCGTCACCGACGAGCCCTCGACCACGGGCGCGTACCGGTCAGGGCTCTCGGCGTACTCGCGGAGCTCGCGTGAGATCTTCACGCCGTTGCGGGGTCGAACAGGATCTCCTGCTCGGCGACCGCCTGGAAGCCGAGGCGCTCGAGAATGGGCCGCGACATCGCGCCCGCGTGCGTCACGAGCGCCGGCGTGCCGGCCGCGACGGCGTCGTCCCACCGCGCCCGCACAAGGGCTCGGTACACGCCACGGCCGCGGGCCTCGCGAAGCACCCCGCCACCGAGCATCACCACGGCCGGACAGTTCGGCGAGAAGATTGCCCGCCCAACGCCGACCGGCTCACCGTCGAGCAGCGCGACGTATGTTCGCGGCGCGTGCCCGGCACGCTCGCGCGCAAAGCTCTCCTCGGCGATGGACTCGTAGGCTCGAGACTCCTCCTCGGATGCGCCGAACGCTGCATCGGCGATCCTCCCGGCACGGAGGAACTCGTCGAAGCCC
>JBAQHS010000314.1:0-17172 GCA_049288455.1 Gaiellaceae bacterium
TGCGCTCCCACGTGCTGCGCAACGCCTTGCTGCCGATCGTGACGATGCTCGGGATGGACATCGGTCTCGCCCTCGGCGGCGCGATCTTCACCGAATCCGTCTACGGACTACCCGGTCTCGGCAAGACAGCGATCAACGCGATCGGGAACTTCGACCTGCCGACCGTACAAGGGATCGTCGTCTTCGCGACGATCACGATCATCACGTTCAACCTTCTCGTCGACCTGCTGTACGCGGTCATCGACCCGCGCATCAGACTCTCTTGAGAGCCGAACCGCCACGCACATAAGTGCAACAGGCGACGCGCGAAATCGTGACGCGTTTCCGACCAAATCGTGACGTGTTGGCGCAATCGTCCGCGCAGAGCCAAACCGTTGGTCAGACCAAGTTCGGCGGAAGTGTGACTGCCCGGGTGGGGCGAGGTGCGCGCGCACACGGGCTCGTGTGGCAATAATCGGCGCGCGTGTCGACGCGGGTCACATTCCTCTTCGTGCTCGCCGTAGTCGTCGCAGGCTGCGGATCGCACCATGCGAAGGCGCCGCCGGCCGCGCCGCCGCTCGTCCGCTGGGCGGACATCATCCCGCCCGCGCTCCGCGTTCCGCAAGGTGCCGCCACCGCTCCGTGCAGCGCCGCCGCCCTGAAGGTGGTCGGGCAGGGCTTCGTCTTCCAGTCCGCACCGTCGGGCGCCGTCGGAGCGGTCGTGCTGCGCAACGCCGGAAGCGCACCGTGCCGCCTCACCGGCCGCCCGCACGCGCGCTTCGTCGGCGCACCGCGACAACCCGTGCAACACGAGGTTGCCCTTCCCGGGCAACCCGCGCAGTTCCCGCAGGTCCGGCGGCCCGACGAGGTGTTGCTCGCCCTGCGGCCCGGCGATACGGCTGTCCTCACACTCGACTGGAGCAACTGGTGCGTGCCGGGCGCCCGACAGGTGAAGGGGAAGCTCATTCCCCCGAGCGCCGTTCGGGTGACGCTCGCCAGCGGGGCAGGCTCCCTCGATGTGCCCTACAACGCCGTCACGCCGTGCACCCGGCCGGGAGCGCCGTCGACGATCGGCGTCCATCCGTTCCAGCCACCCGGCCTGCCGAACAAGCACCCGTGGACGAGAGCGATCTTCGCCGGGAAGATCTTCACGGTCGCGGGCGGCGCCGGCCCGCTCCACGGGGTACGTGGCGGCGTACTCCGCTACGCAGTCCGGTTGCGCAACGAGTCGCGCACGACGGTTCGCTTCGCGAACTGCCCGCTCATCGCCGAAGAGCTTGCGCCCAGAGGATCCGTCGAGGCGCACCAACTCAACTGCGCCGGCGGCGCGCGCCGGGTCGCACCGGGCGGCTCGATCAGGTTCGAGATGCGGCTCCGCATCCCAGCATCGGCCCCAACCGGCGTGAACGGGCTCTTCTGGGTGCTCGATCCGCTCGGCGGGCAGAACGCCGAAACGGTCGCGCGCGTGATCGTCACTGCGTCGTGACCGCGCCACGCGCCGCCGCCGCCGTTACGCTCGCCATCGCCGCTACCGCGGCGGGAGGCTGCGGCTCGACCAAGCACGCGAGCTCGGCGGCGACGACCACCACTGCCACGACAACGACCGCCGCCGTCGCGATCGCGCCCAACGAGCGCTCCGCTTGCAACCTGCTCTTCGCGCGACTGCAACGCGTGACGATCGCGCTGCAGACAAGCTCCGACCTGATCGCACATTCGCTGAACAAGACGCAGCTCAGCCGGCGGATCGCGATCGAGCAGGTTCAGCTGCAACGCTCGGCCGCGCTGATGACCGGCGGGCCCGTCCCTGAGGCGTTGGTCCCCGCCGATCGAGCGCTCGTCGCAGCACTGCACGCCTTCGCCCGCGACTTCGGTCGAGCCAAGGCCCCGGCAGCCGCCGGCGACTTCCGGGCCGCGACCGCCGCGATGACCGATCGGCCCGTCGTGCAGCGGATCCTGCAGGCCTCGACGACGATCGAGCGCGCCTGCAGCCTTCATTAAAGGTTCGCATCGTTAATCATTTGCATCGTTAACGGTCAGGGGGTTAAGATCGCGACTTCCTTGATTCTCCTGGGGGGAGGAGTAGCCGCAGATGCAGGTGCTACCTACGCATAGACGGCCGCGTTGGCTCGTCGCCGCGTGCATCGCCGTCGCAGTTCCGGTGTTCGTCGCTGCGAGTGGCGTGGCGTTCGCCGGCAAGCCGCCGGTGAACCAGGCGACGCCGATCGTCAACGCCGACTATCTCTATGGCCAGCTCTACACGATGGCCACGAGCTTCAGCTACCGGGTCTCGGGGGCCGACGGGCCGCCCGCTGATCCGTCGTCGCCGTGGAACCTGCCGCCGACCGTCAACGGCACCCAGGAGCTCTACGCGTACTGGAAGGACCAGCTCACGAGCGTCGAGGCGAACGGCCCGCTCGCGGACTTCGCGACGGTGACCGATCACTACTTCCGCCGCTCCGGCGGCTACCAGTTCGACTCGAACGACGCCGAGGCGACGATTCCGGGCGTGATGTGCCCGGCGCAGCGCGTGCTGCTCGCCGCACACCCCGACGAGACGCCGGTGCCGACGAGCATTGTCGGCGAGATCAACACCGGCTCGACGAGCGGTGTCACCGGCTTCGGTGCAGCGCGCCGCGAGATCACCGACAGCAACCTCGGCAACGAGGGCGCGTACGACGGCCTCTCCGGCGTCGCGGTCTCGCTCGGCGAGTACAAGGCGCTCCTGCAGTGGTACGCCGCGAACGGCACCTACCCCAAGCGGACGCTGAAGGTCGCGCTGCTCGACGCCTCGCGCGGCAAGACCGCAGACGGGCTCTTCAGCCGCGAGGGCTCGGCGTACTACGCGAACAACCTGATCCCCGCGGGGCCGCAGGGCAAGGTCATCCTCTTCGCCAACATGGACTCGCTCGGGCTCGACTACCCGGCGTACCACCTCGGCACCGAGTTCTATTGGAACAACGTCACGGGAGGCGGCGTGCCGCCGTGGTTCACGTTCATCAACGCGGCGCCGTCGGCTCCGAACTCCGCGTACCCCGACACCGGCGCAGGCTCGCCCGGGGCCGCGATCGCAGCGAACTCGGCGGCGATCTCGCAACTCCACACCGACCTGCAGTCGGCGGTCTCGGCCGGCTTCAACCAGCAAGGACAGAAGTACGGCTTCTCCGTGCCGCTCGAGAATCCGCTGCGCTACAACCAGACGGGGCAGGCGCCGAACCCGTTCAGCGGCACGACACCCACGAAGCCCGCGTACTCCGCAGCAGACCAGGCGCAGTACTCCCCGGTCCGCGACGACACGACCGGCCTCGAGGACGAGCAGGCGTTCTTCGACGAGGGCATCCCGGGCTTCACCGTCGCCGGAGTGAAGAACTCGAGCAGCGACGAGAACCCCTACGCCGCCTCCGTCGGCGCGACCACGAAGGCGACGCCGATCATCTCCTACGCCGGCAACCAGACGACGTTCCAGATCGGCAACAGCACGCCCGTCGCCGGCATGACGACGACGGCAGCTGCGGCCGCCGCCGGCGACAGCAACGTGAAGGTCACGTCGGTCACGAACCTCGCGGTCGGCAATCCGGTCTTCATCGATACGGGCGCGAACATCGAGTACGACTCGATCCAGGCGATCGGAACCGCGGGTGCCGCCGGCACCGGCGTCACGCTCGCGTCGCCGCTTCGCTTCGCGCACGCAGCCGGCGTTCCCTTCAACGTAAACGAGGGACAGCCGATCGGCTACACGACCGACACGATCGAGCACCTCAACTACTTCGCGGGCGGAGCCCCTCACGGCCTCGACGGGCCGGGCCAGCCGACTGCCGAGCTGCGCCGCGCACTCGAACTGCCGGCGCAATGGACGAGCATGCTTCTGGCGGGTGACAACTACCTCGGCTCGGCCGCTGCGCCGACCGGCCCGCTCGCGTACTTCGAGACCGACCCGGTGAACCCGACCGCGACGCTGAAGGTCACCTTCGATGCGAGCTTCGCCCGCAACGACAAGGGATCGCGGGCAGGCCTGAAGTACTACTGGGACTTCGGCGACGGAACGCACGCGGTCGGCATGAATGTGACGCACACGTATGCGTCGCCGATCTACGCCGACGTGAAGCTCGCGATCCGCAAGGGCAACGACTGGGGCACTTATCGACAGGCGGTCGCGGTCGACAGCCCGCCGGGCGGACCACCGGCAACCAACACGTGCGGCACGTTGTCGGCGTCTGAAGCGGCAGCACTGATCGCCGCCGCCAACAAGGAGCCGGGACTATGAGCGCCCAATCGGGAGGTCTCAGGATGAGAAACGGGTTGCGGGCGCCGGCCGGAGCACGGTTGCTCGTGCTGATCGCCGTCGCGGCCGCGGCCGCGATCGCCCTCTACGCGAGCACGGCTCCTGCCGGCAAGGCCGCGTCGACCGACGTGCAGGAGCATCCGGTGATCGACAACGACTTCCTCTACAGCGAACTCTACTTCTCCTCGACGCACTTCATCTTCCGCGTCGGCGGGGCGGACGGGCCGCCGAGCACACCGGCAGACGCCAACAACTTGCCGGCGAACTACAACGGGGCGAACGAGTTCTATGCCTGGTGGAAGACCGAGCTGACAAACCCGGCCGACGATCACATGGGGCCGATGGGGAAGTTCGTCACCGCCAAGGACCACCTCGAGCCGTGCTGCAGTGGGTCCGGTAACCAGACGTTCCCGTGGCAACTCGACGACGCGACCGTCACGATCCCGGGCGCGTCCTGCCCCGGACAGGTCGTGCTGATCACCGGCCATAACGACAGCACGCCGACATCGACCGGCGTTGCGAATGGCGCGGCCAGCGGTAGCGCCACGCCGATGAGCAGCATGCGCAGCGGCAACTGGGGCAACGGATCTCCCTACGACGCCGATTCCGGCATCACGATGGGGATGGCCGAGTTCCAGGGGCTCCTGCGCTGGTATCAGGCGAACGGGACCTATCCGAAGCGGACGATCAAGGCGGGCCTCTTCGACGCTGAGGAGACGGGCCTCGTCGGCTCGGGTGAGTACTCGCAGACCGATACCCCGACGACGTTCCTCGCTCCGTCGACGGCGGGGGCAACGACGATCTACGTCGCGTCACAGAACGGCATTCCGGCTGGCTCGACAATCGTCGTCGACCAGTTCGGCCACCACGAGAGCGCAACGGTCGCGTCGGTGGGCATCGCGGCGAGGAACGCGACCACGCTCGCTGCTGCGGTCAATGCCGGAGCAACGAACATCAAGGTGACGAGCGTCACGAACATGCGTGCCGGCGAGACGATCTCGATCGACGCCGGGGCGAACCAGGAAATCGACTCGATCGCAACGGTCGGCACGGCGGGCGCCGGAGGAACCGGTGTGACGCTGACCGCTCCGCTGACGCTCAGCCATGCCGCCGGAGTTGCTGCGCAGGACATCGGCACCGGGCTCACGCTCACGGCACCGCTCGGGTTTGCCTACCCGGCGGGAACGCAGGTGACCCGCACGGCACTCGGCCTGATCCCGGACGGCCCGCAGGGCCAGTACGTGATGGTCGCCAACATGGACCAGAACGGGCTCGAGTACCCCGCCTACCACTGGGGCACGCAGCACTACCTGAACAACATCGTCGGCGGCAACGTCGGACCGTGGTACACGAACATCAACGCGGTGCCGCTCTCGCCGAACGGGCAGTACCCGGCGACGTCGGCGGGTTGGGCGCGGATCCAGGCCAACATGGCCGCGGAGATCGCCTTCCGCAACGCAACCGCCGACGCGGTCTCGACGGCGTTCTCGGTGCTGGGACAGAAGTACGCGTTCAGCGTCCCGCTCGAGAACCCGCTGATGCTGTCAAACGTCGGCTCGACACCTGACGACCCGAACCCGCAGTCGGTCCCGGCCTACACGCCCGACCAGCTCGCGCTGTTCTCGCCGGTCGTCGATGACAACCTCGGCCGCACCGACCAGGTGTCGTTCATCAACCGAGGAATCCCCGGCTTCGGCATTGTCGGCGCGTACGACTCGAGCACGAATCAGACGATCGGCGGCAACGAGAACCCGTACCCGTCGACGTACACGAGCAAGCCGACGCTCGGCCAGTACGCCGGCTACGACACGAACGACGACACGATCCAGCACCTGAACTACTGGGCGTCGGGAACGACGCATGGCCCGGGTGGTGTCGATCAGCCGGCCGAGGAGCTCAAGCGGGCGCTCGAGCTCCCGGCGACCTGGACCGACTACCTGATTCAGAAGGACGACTACGCGGGCGCCGGGCCGAAAGGTACCGGCCCGGTGGCGTACTTCGAGACAGGCCCGACGAAGCCGACCACGACGAACACCGTCACCTTCGACGCGTCGTTCAGCCGGACGGCCGACGGGACGGACACCGGGTTGAAGTACTTCTGGGACTTCGGCGACGGTACGACGCAGGCGACGACCGGGCCGAGCGTCTCGCATACGTACACGAGCACGTCGCCCAGCTGGTACGACGTGAAGCTTGCGGTGTACGACGGAACGAGCTGGGACTTCTACCGCCAGGCGGTCGCGGTCGAGTTCCAGCCGACGCTGTTCCCGGCGACGCCGCCGGCCGGGGAGCCGGCTGCGCCGTCGACCGATGCTTGCGGCTCGCTGACGGCAGACGAGCAGGCCGCGATGACGACGGCTGCGCAGCAGGCCTTCGCGTCGCTGCCGAGCCCGTAGCGATCACATGACCGGGAGCCGTGCCGCAGGCGGCTCCCGGTCAGCGCAACTCGGAGTCCAACCAGCCGTGGTCGGCGCGATCGTCCGGCTCGAAGCCGTTCCCGTGAGCCTGAACGTCCGCCGCACGGTCGGGGTGGGCTTCTGCTCCAGCGACAAGACCGAGCTGATGCGCGAGCACGACCGCCTGCGTGCGTGTGTGCACGTCTAGCTTCTTCATCGCGTTGTGGATGTGCATTGCGACGGTCTTCGGCGCGATCGAGAGCTCGTAGGCGATCTCCTTGGCGTCCTTCCCGCCGGCGAGCAGACGGAGGACGCGAAGCTCCGCAGGCGTCAACGTTGCGACCGCGTCGCCACGGGGATCGGCGCGGCGCGGCGCGGACGCGCGCAGGTGTGCTTCGAGGCGCGCGAGCAACTCGGATGGCGCGAAGGGCTTGGTGACGTAGTCGTCGGCGCCGATCAGCAGACCGGCAACCTTGTCGTGCGGTTCGGTGCGATCGCCGGAGAGGAGGACGATCGGCAGATCCGGCCCGTACTCCTCACGCAGGATGTGGCAGACCTGGTAGCCACTGATCTCGGGCAGCGCGACATCGAGCAGCACCGCTGCAGGACGGGCTCGCCGTGCATGCTCGAGCGATTCGGGGCCTGTGCGCGCCGCGAGCACCTCGAGGCCGACCTGGGCGAGGAGGTCGGTGATCAACGCGCGCGACTCGCCGTCTGCATCTCCGACGACGCACCGCTCGGATGCCCGCGCATCGATTTGGGGATTGGTCAGCATCGTCGGCCGTGGCCCTTGAGGGCCGGCCTTCGATCCTCCGCCTCGCGCTCGCGACCGGCGCCCGCCGAACGGCTCGGTTGTTCCCGGTCGTTCGACCGGCTGGCGGGAGCAGAAGGCAGGCGATCGCCCTAGGCCGAACTACGGGCATTCGCCCCTTGAGCGAAACGCGGAGGTTCGCGATGGTTGTTCGGCAAGAGCATGACAGCCAGTTCAGGCTTTCAGAGGGGTAAAGGGCGGTCCGGCGTGTGCTCGCACACACCTGGATGTGTCGACCAAATGGCGGAGGGGAGTTTTCAATGGCACGAACGAAGTTTTTCGGCGGACGTCGCCGAGCACTGACACTCGGGACGATCGGCGCGATCGTGGTCACGGGGGTCGCGCTCGGGGCGATCGTCGCCACCGCGAGCCCCACGTACGTCGACCTGACGACGGCGGGCGCGAACCAGAACGTCAACGGTGCGCTCTTCATCGAGGGAACGGGCCCGGCCGGCACCGGCCAGTTCGACCCGTTCCTGACGATCCAGACGAACCAGGACACAGAGCAGGGCCACAACACCTGCCCGGCCGAGCTCGACACGGCGTGCATCGGCAACGCGCGGACGCACGCACTCTCGGCCGCTGCGATCCCGCCGAAGACGATCGGCGGCATCAAGTACCGGGAGTTCAGCCTCGACGCGAACGACACGGGCTCCGACGACTACATGTCGATCGACGACTTCAAGGTCTTCCTCGACGACCAGAACAACCTGACCGGCTTCAACAACGCCGCGAACACGTTCAGCAACGACACGGGCACGGCAGCCTCGCTTGCCTACACCCTGCCGAGCGGGACGATCGTGCTGATGCGCTCGCAGACCCTGTCACCCGGCAGCGGCGTCTCCGACATCAGCGTCGAAGTGCCTGACAGCATCTTCCCGGCGAGCTGCTCGTACGGCTCGACGACCTGCACCACCTGGGTGACGCTCTTCACGCACATGGGCGGCGCGGGCACCATCAACGTCGGCAACGGCTGCGCGTCGGGTTGCGACTACAACGTGACGGGCGGCTTCGAGGAGTGGCGCACCGAGCTCTTGCCGGTCGTCAACGTCCAGAAGACGGCCGTGCCGTCCTTCACCCGCACGTTCCCCTGGACCGTGAAGAAGTCCGTCTCGGTCGACGGCGGCCAGACCTATCAGGACGTGAGCGCCGACCTCAACCTCTTCAACGGCGACTCGGCGAACGTCAAGTGGAAGATCGAGTACACGAAGGGCACTCCGGTCGACTCGAACCAGAAGCTGACCGGCAGTGTGACCGTGAAGAACCCGACCGGCCCCGGCGGGGTGATCACGACGCCCATCGACGCAACGGTTTCGAGCGTCAGCGACGTGCTCAGCCAACTCGGCCAGAGCGACAGCTCGATCACGCTGAGCTGCCCGGTCACCTTCCCGGTCACGCTCACCGCGGGGCAGCAGTTCGTGTGCACGTACACGAAGAACCTGCCGAGCTCCGCCACGGGGACGAACACCGCGACGGCCACACTGTCGGGCGGGCAGACCTACTCGGATCAGGTGCCGTTCGATCCGACGACGGCGACTCCGACGCTCGTCGACGCCACGGCTGGCCTCGACGACAACTTCGACCCGAACCTGCCGACGACGGTGACGGGCACGGACTCGATCACCTACGACACGAGCCAGGCGTGCGGCTCGAGCCGCAGCGTTGTCAACACCGCGGTGCTGACGACAACGGATACGAAGACGGTGGTCACCGACCCGGCCACGCTCAACATCACCTGCGAAGGCTTGACGACGACCAAGGACGCGCATCCGTCGTTCGGCCGCAACTTCGACTGGTCGGTGAAGAAGTACGTGTCGACCGACGGCACGACCTACGTCGACGACAGCGTCACCATTCACCAGTTCCTCGGTGACGTGAGCACGATCTATTGGCGGATCATCCCGACGCGCGATGCCGGGCACGACGGCAGCTTCGCGGTGACCGGCACGATCGTCGTCCACAACGACACGTCACTCGATGCGTCGAACGTCTCGGTTTCCGACTCGATTGCAGGCGTCGGCGCCGCGGCAGTCGACTGCGACCCGATCACGGCCGGGAACCAGGCCACCGTGAACGTCGCGCATTCGAGCACGGCGTCGTGCACCTACTCGGCGACGCTCCCCGACAACGCGACGCGGCTCAACACGGCCACAGCGACGTTGTTCGGCGTCAACTACACGGGCACGGCGTCGATCGACTTCACCGGCGTCAACCCGACGGCCACGGACGCAACGGCGTCGCTCGACGACACCTTCGACGCGGGGCTGCCGGCGGCCGCCTCGAGCGGGGTTGCCGTCGAGTACACGACCACCGCGAACTGCGGCTCGAGCCGGACGATCACGAATACGGCGACGGTGACCGAGACCGACTCGCAGCGGCAGACGAGCGATCCTGCCGCGGCGAACATCGATTGCCAGAGCCTGACCGTGACGAAGACGGCGACGCCGTCGTTCACACGCACGTGGACCTGGCATGTCCTGAAGAACTCCCAGGACACGACGCTGAACCTCGACCTCGGCCAGACGTTCCTCGAGCCGTACTCCGTGACGTACTCGGCGACAAAGCTCGACAGCGCGTTCAACGTGTCGGGAACGATCACCGTCACGAGCCCGGCGAACGCTCCGTCGCGGCAGGTCGACGTCAGTGACGTCTACGCCGCGACGAACGCAGCCGTCGACTGCAACGGTGCAACCGCAGGAAGCGGGCTGCCGGCGACTCTCAGCGGCGGCGGCACCCTCAACTGCACCTACACGCTCGGCATCGCGGCGGCGACGAACGGCAGCAACGTCGCAACCGCGACCGTTCATAACGTCCCGTCGGGAACGACGAACTTCACGAGCTCCGCAGTGCCCGTGACGTTCGGAGCACCCACGAGCGAGGTGGACGAGACGATCAACGTCACCGACACGGTTCCGGCCGGCTCCTACTGCACCGGCCTGAACACACCGGTCACCGGCTGCACACTGGCACTCGCCGGAACGGGGCCGCCCTCGGGCTCGATCTCGGCGGCGCAGGCTCCGAAGACGTTCACCTACACCCGGATCATCGGGCCGTACGGAACGGGTGAATGCGGTGACCACCTGATCGACAACACGGCGTCGTTCACGACGACCGACACGGCCGCGACCGGCAGCTCGTCGGTCGAGATCACGGTGCACATTCCGTGCCCGACCGGTTGCACTCTGACCCAGGGCTACTGGAAGACGCACTCGATCAAGGGCCCGGCGCCGTTCGACGACAACTGGAACAACATCCCGACCGCTCCGTACGCACCGGGCGCAATCCCGGGGTCGGCGGAGAACACGGTGTTCTTCTACTCGGGCCAGACCTGGTACCAGGTGTTCTGGACTCCGCCGAGCGGCGGGAACGCCTACTACCAGCTGGCACACCAGTACGAAGCTGCCGTACTGAACGTGCTGAACGGCGCGGATCCATCGGCGGTGACGGCGACGCTGAATAGCGCACTCGCGCTGCTCTCGAACCCGGCGAACACGCCGACGTCGATCGGCAAGCTGAAGGGCAATGACCCGCTGCGCGCGCAGTTCATCTCGCTCGCAGGGATCCTCGGCTCGTACAACACCGGCCTGATCGGGCCGGGGCACTGCAGCGAGGATGCAACGACCAGTCTCGCTCCGTAGCGAGACTCCAGATAGGTGACGGAGGGCCCGGCAAAAACGGGCCCTCCGTCGTTCTCCGATCTGCTTAGGCGTTCGCGGTGAAGCGAAGCGTGGCCAGCGTCGTCTGCCTCGAGTTCTTCGAGACGCTGTAGAGCGTCGCGACGCAGGCGGCAGGCCCCGACGACCAGAGGGCCGTCGGTCCGAGCGTGAACACGCCGTTCGCAGCCATCGTCGAGGTGATCGCCGACGGCGAATAGCCACTCCAGAATCCCCAGTACTGGCCGTAGACCGCGGCCCCGTTCTGGGAGCACACAACGCTCACCCACGGCTGCTGGGTCCCGGTCTGAACGTTGAACGTGACCTGGCTGCCGTACGCGGGGGCGGCGGGCGCGGATCCGGCCGTTGCACCGCCGATGACGACGAGTTGCAGGCTTGACGACGGTTGAGCCGAAGCGCCGGCCGTGAACAGGATTCCTCCTGCGGCGACCATGCTCGCTGCGGCGACGAGCATCTTCTTCATCTCGAGTTCCTCCGAATGCGGCGTAACGGGCGCCGTGGCGCCCGCACGGCGGGTTATTGAGGTGCGGAAGACTGGTATCGCCAACGAGCAGCCACACCGCGATCCCTCGCACGAGCCATCCGGTTGCCCAACACGGCAACCGCCCACCGCGATCCCTCGGACGAAGGAGCCAGGGAGCTGTCGATTCGGCGCCGGCCCATTCGTCGTATCGATGAGCGGCCGCATCTGCGACCGCCGCCACATGCGAGCAAGGAGAGGCCATGGCACATCCCGTCATCCACGCGGAGATTCGTTCGGGCGACCCCGACGCGACCCGCGCGTTCTTTTCCGACCTCTTCGGCTGGACGTACTCGGACGGTGCATTCCCGGGCTACACGTTCGTCGACACGGGCGTCGAGGGCGCGATCCCGACCGCGATCGGGCCGCAGCAGGGCGGCGGCGACGCCGTCCTCTTCTTCATCGGCGTCACCGACGTCGATGCGACGCTCGCTCGCGCAGAGGAGCTCGGCGGCCACATCGTCCAGCCCACGCAGCAGGTGCCGGGCGTCAGCTTCGGCGTGTTCGCCGACGCGCAAGGTCACATCGTCGGCGTCGCCTCAAACGGTTAGCGACCGCCACACGGGCGGGGAGCTGCGCGCTCCCCGCCCTGGCAGCGATCAGCCCTTGACGACGTGGTGAAGCTCGTACGAGCCTTCGCGCGACGGCGGCGGCGCATCGGGGCGGCCGGCGAGCAGCTCCTCGATCAGCGGGCCGAGCCGCTCACGCATGAACCGGTCGCTGTCTTCCTTCGTCTCCCAGACGTCGAGGATCCTGAACACACCTGCATCCTCGTCGAAGCCGGCGGTGTGCACGATCAGGCCGGCCGGTACGTCGGTATCGGCATTCAGCCGCTCGTTGACCGCGTCGTAGTTCGTGGTGCTGCGGTCGTCGCCGTCAATTGCGAACTCCTGGATGAACACGACAGGCATCGCGCCCCTTTCTGGTCGAGTGCGCCAACCCTACGTCGTTCGCGACCCCGGGGAAAAAACCGGCGGCGCCTCCGCCGTACGTGCAGCCCTAGATCGCCGAGTCGAGCAGCTCAGCGTGCTCGTCCTCGGGCGGGGTGCCGTAGACGTAGAGCACGAGATCCTCATTGCCGTGATTCACGGTCTGGAGCGGCGTCTGTGGCTCGACGTGAATCAGCCCGCCGGCCGGCACGTCGTGACGCTCAGGCGGCTCACCGAGATACATGGTCAGCGTGCCCCGAAGGACGACGAACGTCTCCTCCTGGAATGGATGCTTGTGCCGGCGGCCCTTCGCACCCGGGTCGTAGCGCCAGACGTTCGCCCGCGTATGCGCGAACCCGGCCGACTCGCTCAGCTCCGCGACGTGGCGAGCGGGCTCGCCCGGATCGTGCGGGCGCGTCAGCCAGTGGAAATCGACAGGAGAGATCACCCGGAAGGCCATGCGATGAGATTCTGACGCGTGCGCCGTCTACCTGGACGACCACAACGAGCGAAGGAGAGGCAGATGCCCGGCCAGATCGTGCACATCGAGATCCCGGCGGACGACACGGAGCAGTCGCAGAAATTCTGGGGCTCACTCTTCGGCTGGCAGTTCCAGGCCTTCCCCGGCCCGTCGGAGTACCACATGACCCGCCTGAGCGACAACCAGGGCGCTGCGATCACGAACATGGAGCCCGGGAAGAAAGGCACGCGCGCGTACTTCGATGTCGACGACATCAAGGCCGGCGTCGCGCGCGTGAACGAGCTCGGCGGTCGGGCTGGCGACCCCATGCCCGTGCCGAACATGGGCTGGTTCTCGACCTGCACCGACCCGCACGGCAACGAGTTCGGCCTCTGGCAGAACGACGAGTCGGCACCGATGCCGGAAGGCTGAAGGTGAGACCCGACCGGATCGGTGAGGGCCTGGTTCGATCAGGCCCTCACCGAAACCGCACGCGCCTGTCAGGCAGGCGTGGGGCGTGGGTGATGGTGGAACTCGACGTAGCGCACGATCGCCGACGCGAAGAAGAACGTGAACAACCGGAGTCGGGCAGGCTGTTGACCTTCTCGTAGTTCGTCACGTTCGCCTACATCGTGGTCACGAGCGGCTGATAGTGCGCGAGGCCGGCAGGCACCTGGCTGAAGATCCCGGTGTTCTGCTGCATCGCCCCCATCAGCCCGCCGAAAACACGCTGCATCGCGGGTGGGCGTGTTGTGGACAACTACTGGACGCGTAGTTCCCCACACGCGTTTCAGCGCGCACGCGGATGCCCGCCGGCTCCGCCGCCGCGACGCTCGGATCGACAACACGGAGGTGCGCATATGGCGCGGAAGTCGATCGTGATCCTGGGCGGAGGGACGGGCGGCACGATGACCGCAAACCGTCTTCGCCGGCGCTACGACACCGCCGAAGCAGAGATTCATGTCGTCGACCGAGACGACAGACACGTCTACCAACCCGGCTTGCTGTTCGTGCCGGTCGGGCTCGCGCACGTCGACGAGATCGTCCGGTCACGGCATCGCCAGTTCCATCGCGGCGTGACGTTCCACGAGTCGGGCGTCGAGTCTGTTTCTCTCGACAGAGACGAAGTGACGCTGTCCGACGGGACGAAATTGCAGTACGACGTTCTCGTCGTCGCGAGCGGCTCGCGGTTGCAACCCGAGGAGACCGAGGGCATGACCGCCGGCGGCTGGAACGAGAAGGTCTTCACGTTCTACGAGCCGACGGGCGCCGAGAAGCTCCAGACCGCACTCGAGCAGTTCGACGGCGGCAGGCTGCTCGTGAACCTCGTCGACATGCCTATCAAGTGCCCGGTCGCACCGCTCGAGTTCGCGTTTCTCGCAGATTGGTTCCTGCACGAGCGCGGTGTTCGCAGCCGGACGGAGATCGTCTACGTGACGCCGCTCGACGGCGCCTTCACGAGGCCAGTCGCATCGGAGCACCTCGCGGGCCTGCTCGCCGCAAAGGAGATCCAATTGGTGACCGAGTTCAACGCGGGCGAAGTCGACGGCGTCAATGGCACGCTCACGGCGTACGACGGTCGGGAGCTCGACTTCGACCTCCTCGTCACGGTTCCGCTGCACGGCGGCGCCCAGTACGTCGACCGGTCACCGGGCCTCGGCGACGCGCTCGGGTTCGTGCCGGTCGACAAGCAGACGCTTCAGTCGCCGACGAAGCCGAACGTGTTCGCGCTCGGCGATGCAACCGACCTGCCAACGTCGAAAGCAGGCTCGGTCACCCACTTTGAAGCAGAGGTGCTCGCCGAGAACGTCGTTCGCTACCTCGCCGGCGCGGAACTCGAACCCGGTTACGACGGCCACTCCAACTGCTTCATCGAGACGGGATTCCACAAAGCGCTCCTGATCGACTTCAACTACGACACAGAGCCGTTGCCAGGGCACTTCCCGACGGCGTTCGGCTTGCCGCTCCTTCGCGAATCCCATCTGAACCACCTCGGGAAGCTGATGTTCCAGTGGGCGTACTGGCACGCACTGCTGCCCGGCCGAACGATCCCGGGCATCGGCCCGGAGATGCCGACCGCAGGCAAACGCTTCCCCACCACCGTCTAACCCAAGGAGGATGAGATGACTGTGACCATGCTCGTCGACACCGCGATCGACGTCGATCCCGAGGGTTTCCTGACCGACGCCGAGCAGTGGAACGAACCGATTGCTCGGGCAATCGCCGCCGAGAATGGCATTCCCGACTTGACCGAGCGCCACTGGCTCGTCATCCGGTTCATGCGCCAGCGATTCCTCGCGACGGGGACGGCTCCGTCGATTCGCTCGCTCGGCAAGGAATCCGGCGTCCCGGTGAAGGAGCTCTACGAGCTCTTTCCGAAGGGCCCGGCCAAGCTCGCCGCCAAGATCGGCGGCATCCCGAAGCCCAAAGGCTGCATCTAAAGGAGCGCAGGATGACCGAGGTACTCGTACACCCGCAGATCCTCGACGACGAGCCCGCGACGATCGAGAAGGTCGCGATCGTCGTCTCGAAAGGCTCGCTCGAAGGAATCTACCCGGCACTGATCATGGCGAACGGCGCCCGGATGGAAGGAATCGAAGCCGACCTCTTCTTCACATTCTTCGGACTCGATGCGATCCGCAAGGACCGGTTCGAGAAGATCAAGGTCGCGACGGTCGGAAATCCCGGTCTGCACCTGCCGACGTGGCTCGGCGGCCTTCCCGGCTTTTCCGCGCTCGCGACGAAGATGATGACACGTCAGATGGAGGGGATCGACATCCCTCCGATCCCCGAGTTCATCGAGCTCGTCGCCGACTCGGGCGTCCATCTCTACGCATGCAAGGCAAGTGTCGACATGTTCAAGCTCGGTCCAAACGACTTCGTTCCCCAGGTCGACGCGATCATCAGCGTCGGTGAGTTCTACGCGCGCGCCGCCGGCGGGCAGATCATCTTCACCTAACCGATCGATGTGGTGGGCGGTGCCTTCGAGCAGGCGCCGCCCTCGCCGGGGGATACGGTCTCGAGCGTGCACTTCTCGCCCGAGATCGCTGCGCTCCTCGTCCTGATCGGCTTCGGTGTCGGGGCGTTCGGCACTCTCGTCGGCGCCGGAGGCGGCTTCGTGCTCACGCCGATTCTGCTGCTGCTCTATCCGCACGATTCGCCGCAGACGCTGACCGCGATCAGCCTCATGGCCGTCTTCTTCAACGCAGCGAGCGGGTCGGCGGCGTATGCGCGGCAGCGGCGGATCGATTTTCGCAGCGGTGGGGTGTTCGCGCTTGCGACCCTGCCGGGCGCTGTCGCAGGAGCGGTCGTGGTCGGCACGGTGTCTCGCAGCATCTTCGACGGGATCATGGGCGCAATGCTCGCGGCGCTTGCGGTGTGGCTGCTCGCGGGCGAGCGCTGGCCGCTGCCGACGCCGACGCGCCATCTCGAGAAGCGCATGCTCGTCGACAGGTCCGGCGAGACGTACACCTATGCCGTCTCGCTACGGCGCGGCGCGCTCTACAGCCTCGCCGTCGGCTTCGTCTCGAGCTTCCTTGGAATCGGCGGCGGTGTGATCCACGTCCCTCTGCTCGTTCGCGCGCTCGGCTTCCCCACCCACATCGCGACGGCGACGTCGCACTTCGTGCTCGCGGTGATGGCGGGGACGGGCAGCGTTACGCACATCGCCCTCGGGAGCTTCGCGCACGGTCACGGACTGCGACGCGCGGCGTCGCTCTCGGTCGGGGTCGTAGCGGGCGCGCAACTCGGCGCGCGCGCCTCGCTGCGTCTGCGCGGCGCTGTCATCCAGCGATTGCTCGCAGCCTCGCTGCTCGTGCTCGCGGCCCGTCTCTTGCTCGCAGTCTGAGCCTCTGTCAGCGCAAAACGCGGGCGAGCCAGGCCCGCACCGCAGCATCCACCGCGGTGAGATCGGTGCGCAGCGCGTGGTCAGCGGACACGGTGACGACGGTGCGCCCTCTCCGAGACGGCGGAATGCCGAACGGGTCGCGGGCGCCCTGCACGACGAGCATCGGAACGCGAACGGAGCCCGAGATCGCCTCGAGTTGCGACTGCTCGAAGATGTTGTCGCCGAGACAGACGACGAGGCGCTCGCCCGCAGCGAACGCGCGCGCCATCCCGACGAC
>JBAQHS010000315.1:0-12340 GCA_049288455.1 Gaiellaceae bacterium
ACGACTCCGGGAACCACGTCGTCGTCGAGGTTCATCCCTCGGCGACCCTTCTGAATTAAGCAACGCGTGCGCATCCTCTTCGTCGCCGACGTGTTCGGCGCTCCCGGTCGCCGTGCGATCGAGACGAGGTTGCCGGCGCTGCGCGCTGAGCTCGCCGCCGACTTCTGCATTGTGAACGGCGAGAACGCGGCTGCCGGGCGAGGGATCACCGCCAAGCTCGCGGACAAGCTGCTTGCGAGCGGAGCCGACGTCGTGACGCTGGGGAACTGGACGTGGGGCCAGCAGGGCTTCGCGCCGTACCTCTCGGGAACCGACCGCGTCATCCGCCCGGCGAACCTCTCCCCGCAGACACCGGGCACCGGGCTCTGCGTGCACGACGGCGTCGCGGTGATCAACCTCTTGGGAGTGTTCTCGCTCATGCCCTTCGAAAGCCCGTTCCTCGCCGCCGACAGACTGGTCGCCGAAGCGCGGCGATCGACGCCGGTGATCGTCGTCGACTTTCACGCCGAGGCGACGAGCGAGAAGGTCGCGCTCGCGCGCTACCTCGATGGCCGAGTGACGGCCGTGCTCGGCACCCATACGCACGTTCAGACGAGCGACGCGCGCGTGCTCGCGGGCGGCACGGCTGCGATCACCGATGCGGGGATGACCGGCCCCCACGATTCCGTGATCGGCAGCGACGAGCACAACGCGATCAAGCGATTCGTCACGGGGATGCCGATGCGGCTCGAGCCTGCGACCGGAGACGTGCGCATCGAAGGGGTGCTCGTCGAGTGTGACGGGAACGGCCGTGCAACCTCGTGCACGGCCGTTCGCGTCGACGTTCCGTAACGGGCCGCTTACTTCAGGTCGCCGAGGATCTCGTTGGCCGCGCGCTCACCGGTCTCGACCGCGCCCTGCAGGTAGCCCTGGAAGTCCTGCGAGGTGTGCTCGCCGCAGAAATGGCAGTTGTTGCTGCGCTCCTTCTCGGCGCCGGAGAACTTCGTGTACTGGCCGGCCTTCCAGTAGGAGTACGAGCCCTTTGTCCATGGGTATCCGGTCCAGTAGTCACGCGTCGCTCTGAGGTTCCACTGCGCGGTTGCTCCGGGCAGCACCGGCTCGATCTTCGGAAGGAAGTTGGTCGTCACCTGCGACTGGACCGTGCCGCTGCCGACGGCGACCCCGGCGTTGCCACCGGTGTACCAGACGAGGATCCCGCTCGCGCCAGGCTGCGCGCGTGAGACCTCCCAGGTGTTCTGGTACCCGGTGTCGGAGTAGGTCTCACCGGTGCAGCCCTGATCGCGCCAGAAGCGCGAGTTGAACTGCACGTGCACCTTCGCGTTCGTTCCCATCCCGAGCTCGTTGATCGCCGTCGTCTTGACGGCGTTGAAGCCGGCCCTCGAGAAGTTCAGCCCGCGCAGGATCGAGAATGGCAGGGCGAGCACCACGTGATCGGCGATGCGCGTGAACGACGCCGACCCGTTGCCCAAGGTGAGCGTGTACGTGCCGTCGGTGTTGCGCTTGATCGCGGTCAGAGGGGTGCTCGGCGTGATCTGCGCGCCGAGCTTCTGCGCGAGGATCTGCGGGATCTGATCGTTGCCGCCATGGACGTGGTACTTCTCGTTCGACTTGCCGAACGTCCGGAACTGGCCCGGCCCGGCGTAACCGAGGAGATAGAGCATGTTCAGCGAGCTCTGCACCTTCGTCTCGGCGCCGTACTCGATGTTGTAGGCGACATCGAGCATCTGCCCGAGCGACGAGGAGTGACCGCCGGGAACGTAGTTCTCGATCCAGTCGAAGAGCGTCATCCGGTCGAGCACCTGTCCCCGCGCAGTGAACGAGTTGTAGAGCGTCGGGTAGCTCGCCGCCGAGACGTCGGAGTGGATCTGCTGCCAGATCGTCTTCAGGTCGTCCGTCATCTGCGCGAACGAGTAGGACTGGCCGAAGAAGTAGCCGAGCTGCTCCGTTCCGTTCGTCTCTGACGTGTAGAGGTTGTCGAGCGCCAGGCCGAGCTCCTGCGCAAGCTGCTTGATCTCGATGTGGTTCGAGTCGATCAGCTCGCCGCCGTGCTCATAGATCTGGCCGTCGGCGAAATCGCCGCGGCCGGTCCAGCAGCGGCCGCCCATCCGGTCGGTCGCCTCGTACACGTCGGCGAAGATCCCGGCTTGCTGCAAGCGATAGGCGGCGGTGAGCCCGGCGAGACCGGCACCGACGACGACAACGCGCGTGTCCGGAGTCGAGCGACCAGGGGCGGCCGCCCAGGCGGGACCGGCGAGCTTGCCGAGAAGCGTCGCCCCGGCAACTGCACCACCTGCACCTTTCAGGAGGCCGCGTCGCGTCGTGCGCGCCTCCTCGTCGGCAATCTTTGCCACGGCCTCTTCGACCGCGTTTGCAAGCGGCGTGCGCGCCATTCCAGTCCCTCCCCGGGTTCTGTTATCTCAGCCTGACTGACTGAATGTACGCATTCAAGCCGATCGCGCAACCCCCGAAGAAGTTCTCACGTGATTCGGCCACGCGAGCACGCCGACGAGCGCGACCAGCACGAGGTCGCGGAGGAGCACGACCCAGGCGAGGTGGAACCCGGTGGCATAGGCCCAGTACCGCTGCGGGAACCAGACCTGCGTCAACACGAGCGCCGCGGTCAGGAGCGAGGCGGCGGCCAGCCCCCGCCGGCCGGCGACGAGCGGAACGAGCGGAACGAGCCAGAGCAGGAACTGCGGCGAGAGAACCTTGCCGAACGCGACGAAGGCACACACGGCCGCAGCCGCGAAGCGGATCAGCCTCTCGCGCGTCATCGGGCCGCGCGCGAAGCCGACCCACAGCGCCACGAGCACTGCGACCTGCGCCACCGCGAAGCCCGCTCCGACGGCGCCGTGTCCCGTGAGGTTCTGCGACCCATGCGTCGTCACGACCCCGGGGTGACCGAATGTCGTGACCACCGCGGCGCCGAGGCTCTCGATCTGCAGTGGGCGAGAGAGCTGGCCGGTGATGCTGGACCAGAGACCACTCGGCGCGATCACCGCGAACGGGACGAAGATCGCGGCAGTGACCGCGAGCCCTGCGAGCGGCGCTCTCTTGTGCCCGCGCCGCACCGACCAGACGAGTGCAACGGGAACGATGACGAGCGGCCAGAGCTTTGCTGCGACTGCAGCGCCGAGGAGCGCCCACCCGAGGCCGTCGCGGTCTCGCAGGAGCGCAGCCAACGCAGCCGTGGCGAGCAGCGCGGGCCACAGGTCGAAGCGCGAGAGGATGAGCGAGCCCGCGAGCACCGGCGCGAGGGCGACATAGAACGCTGCGCCGCGACGGATCCCGGCGACCACGACGACGAGCGCGACGCCGCAGGCCGCCATCAGCCACGCAAAGCTCGACGCGTACGTCCCACCAAGCGACGGCAGGGCGAAGACAGGCAGCGCGCCTGGTGGGTATTCGACGGGAAAGTCCCGATATGGAATCCGACCGTCGTGGACGATCGCGGAGCCGTAGTGGAGGTAGACGGGCCAATCGACCAGTTGCCGGTGGGCCCAGAAGAATTCGTGCACGACCCCCCAGCAGACGAGAAACAATCCGGCGGCGGCCCCGGTCGCAATCGCGCGAGACTCAGACGGTGACGGGCTGACTCTGCTCGACATCCTCGACCGCGCGGGTCGCAGGCTTCGGCGCGCCGGGAAGCTGTCCCACGAGCGCCATGGCGACGAACGGGAAGAACCACGGGAGATAGAGGTACGACCAGTGTGTGAGGACGAGCTCGAAGCCAACGAGCAGAACACCGGTGAGCGCCGCGATGCGAAGCGGCGAACGCCGCCGTGGCCACCAGCCGAAGGCGAGCGCTGCGAGGACGAGGAGCGCTTGCAACGCGCGCTGCAGGAGGTGCAGGTCAGGCAGGCCGCGAGCGTGGTATTGCCGCCAGTCCCAGAGCGAGAACGGTGAGTCGCGGCCGATCTGGAAGCGCACAGTGCGGTCGAAGAAGACGCGAACGGCATGCGCAGGCGATGGATCGAGGAACAGCACGAAGAAGACGGCGACCGTCGCGAGCGCGAACCCGACGACCGTCCGCGCGATGTGCCGCGGGCGGCGCGCCTCGGGATAGCCGGACCAGAGCGGCAGCAGGAGCAACGACGCGAACTTGGTCCAGCCGGAGATCGCGACCGCCGCGCCGCGTCCCAGGTCGCTCGTCAGCGCCAGGAACCCGAAGACGAGCAGCACCGGCATGATCGAGTCGTTCGTGTTCGAGTTCGAGGCGTACTGGGTGAACGGCCACGCGGCCCAGGCAAAGGCCAGCGTGGCGGCGAGTCGCGGGCCGCCGAGACGGCGACCGACGAGCGCGAGCCCGACGAGCGCGAGCAGGTCGAACAAGATCGAGGTGGCGTGTACGGCGGGAAGCGTGTCCCACTTGTGGCTCCAGCCGAAGATCAGGTAGCCGGGAATGTAGGCCAGGTACGAAACAGGCCCGTAGGTATCGCCGAGCGGGTTCGCGGTCTCGCACTTGCCGTTTCCCTGCACCCGGTCGCGCACCTCGCCGTCGGTGTCCGCCGGCCCGCATTTCGGCAGCGCCCCCTCCTGCGGAAAGTTCCCGTACGGATCGGTGCCGTTGACGATTCTGTCGGCACCGATCACCCCTGAGTAGCCGACGTCGATCACGTTCGACGCCCGCACATTCAGACCGACCCGGAAGCCCGCGAGGAAAACAGCTGCGGCGGCGAGCACCCACACCGGCCAGACCGCCGCGCCACGGCTCGGTTTGTCCGTTCGAGCGATCCAGACGCAACGGACAAGCAGCCAGAGAAGCGGCGGGTATGCGAGCGGCATCGCCGCGAAGACATTGCCGCGGTTGAAGAACCACAGCGACGCGGAGAGCGACACGAGGACCAGCAGGTCGAGGTTGCGCACCGAGAAAAGCCGCCGCCAGTCGACGAGACCGACGAGGAAGACCGCGCAGAACCCGAGCCACACCGGGTAGCTGTTGATCTTCTCGCCGCCGAACGCGCCGGTGTAGCCGCGCGCCATCTTCCACGCGACCTGCGGCCCGGTCCACGCTTCGGTCACCGTGCCGCTCGAATCGTCCACCTTGCCCGTGGCGATCTCGCCGGCGCTGCCCGAGAAGACCTGGACGGTCCAGATCCCCTGCGCGACGGTCGCATCAGTCGTGGGATGCGGTGGGTAGCGGCTGAGCCAGTCGTGAACCTTTCGGTCTGCAAGGAACCGTGCGATCACCTCGCGCTCGGGGAGATGCGACTTGGTCTGCGCGAGCGGCGTCGTCGTCGTCAGCGGATTCGCGACGGAGGTCGTTCCCGCCACAGCCCCGTGAACGGCGGCGAGCCCCAGCACCGTGACGACGGCAAGCTGGGCCGCAAATCTCACGTGCGGAAGCTCCAGAGCTTGTTGCCGAGGAAGTTGAGCGGCGTCACGAGCACGATCGCGATCGCCTGCGACGCGACCTTCCGCCAGTGCAACGTGTCGATGAACAGGAAGAGCCACAACTGATTGACGCCGAAAGCAAGCAGGGCGACCACGAAGAAGCGCATGCCCTGTGCCCCGACGTGGCCCTTCGAATTCGCGAACGTCCAGTGCCGGTTCCACCAGTAGTTGCTCGCAGCCGCGACGACGAACGAGATCGCAGCAGCGACGTGCGCGCCCCAGTCGAGCAGGGCCGCGAACACAACCAGATTGATGACATAGCCACTCGCGCCGACTGCGCCGAACTTCGCGAGCTGGATCCAGTTGTGCGGGCGACGCAATGCGCGCACCGTGCGGCCGGCGAAAGTTGGCTCCGACACCGTGGCGAGGCTAGCTGAAGAGGTCTCTCATGCCGCGTCGAGCGCATCGTGAACATCGCCGTGCTCGCCGATCCACGGGTTGGCATAGCCGAGCTCGGAGAGCCGGCGGGCATGGCGCCGGTACCAGCCGAGCTCACGCTCGTCGACCAGTCGGAGCGCCGAGCCGACTGTGATCTCGTCGGGCCCGAGCTCGGCGACCGAAAACGGGAGGAAGCGATGCTCGCCGTCGCCACACTGAACCTCGAAGCCGAGCAAGCGGTCCGAGGTCGGGTCGAGCAGCGCCTCGACGGGCCGGCCGAGCTGGATGCCGTGAAGGCGCACCGGCAGCGCGAGCACCTCCGCAGCGGCACGCCGGCTCATGCGTCGCGTGTCCCCGCAGCCGCCGGCGCGGAAACTCGACCGCCCTTCACCGTGACGCCGAAGTGTCCGGCGATGAGCTCTTTGATCCCGGTGATCGACGAAGGCGGCGCACCGAGCCCGACGGCGAGCATCGGCACCTCGGAATCCGACGCCTCGAGCGAGCCATGACTGCCGCCGCCGTGGTGGTGCCGACCGGCGAGGTCGTCGAACTCCCAGCCGGGCGCAGCTGACACGAGCACCTCGCCCGCGTTGGGATTCGCGAGCGCCGCCTCGGCGCGCACATGCCCGTCGGGAACCGTGTCGAGCAGCGCGAGGTCATCGTCACCGTCTCGGCGCGCGACGAGACGGCCGTCCTCGGCAAAGAGGACGATCCCGGCCGACGGTTCGGCGTCCAGCGACTCGGCGACGCGGCGCGGCTCGTCGGTGTAGACCATCGCCGCGCGATTCGACGCGGTCACGAGGTCGTCGCCGGCATCCAGTCGTGCGGTGCGCTCGACGTGTGACTGCCCGTGATCGGAGCAGACGATCACCGCGTACCGCTCGAGGAACGCGTCCGGCCCGCCTGCAGCCTTCATGAGCGCCCCGATTGCGGCGTCGCTGCGGGCGAGCGCCTCGTGCGCTGTGTCCGGCCCCGACGCATGCGATGCGAAGTCGTAGTCCGGCAGGTAGTAGACGAGGAGGTCGAATCCGTCGCGCGTCACAAGCCAGCGCCCCACTGCCGCGGCGTAGGCATCGATCGAGCCGAGTGCACGATTGCGGATCGCGAGCGGGGCGCCGGTGCGATCGCTCTCGTACAGCGAATAGAAGAAGAACCGCTTCGGCCCGTAGACGGCAGGCACGCCGGGAATGATCGGCAGGTGCCGGTGGCGACCCCGGTAACACGTGATGTTGATCGCGGCGGTCGTCAAGCCGGCATCTTCGAGCGCCTCGTAGATCGTCTCTGCGCCCCGGCCCAGGTGCTTCGCGTTCAGGTCGATCACCGTGTCGCGCAGCGACCGGGCGATGCCTGCGGCGCGGACCGCCCCGAACGACGAGCCGTACTCGACGAGGCGCCGCTCCACGCGATTCCACCAGACGAGATGTGGGATCTCGTGCACGTCGGGATGCGACCCGGTTGCGATCGACGACAGGCAGACGGGCGTCAGTGACGGAAACGTCGAGGTGGCTCGACGGTATTCACCGTGTTCAGCGAGGAAGCGGAGGGCAGGCGTGTCGGCCGCCTCGAACATCGACGGCGTCAAACCGTCGATCACGACGAGCACGACAGGCTTGTGCCGCATGCGCTAGTCGCGCGCGAGCGTGCGCAGGCCCGCATGCTTGTCTGGTGACCTGCGGCGCAGCCGTGCGCCGAGCACGGGGACGGCGAGCGCCTCGAGGTAACCGATGACCGGCACGAATGCCAGCCCGGCGCCGACGAGAGCAGCAAGCGCGAGGATCAGCGCGGTTCCACCCCGCGTGCCCCCGCGCCGCAGTGTGCCGGCGACAAGCGGCGACGATCCGAGCGATCCACAGAGCGCACCGACCGCTCCTCCTGCGGCTTCGTCCCATTGCCCGAAGCCGAGCCCGATCGCGACAGCGATCGCCACGGAGACGACGAGCGCGACGAGCACGCGGCGCAGCGCACCGGTCGCGGCCAGGCCGAGTGCAGCGCCGACGCCGACGAGAATGCCGATCGTGTACCAGTCCCCCATCGCGGCGGCCAGTGTAGCTCCGCTGTTTGAACAGGCCCGGCGGATGGGCATAGGTGCTGAACCCCTCTTCAGGAGGCACTCTTGTCTGACGACGCCCGGCCCCTGCTCGTCTTCTTCTCGTCGGCGCGATCAGGCCCGTCGCGGCGGATGGAAAGTCTCGTCGCGCACATCGCGCGCAAGGAGCGTCACCGCCTTCGCGTCGTACAGGTGGACGTCGACGAGCGTGCCGACCTGGTTGCGAAGCTCGCGGTGAAGGTCGCGCCGGCCGTGGTGCTCGTCGCGGGCCGCAAAGCGGTTGCGCGAATCGAGGGGCGCGCGAGCGCACCGAGCATCGAGGCGATGCTCGAGGAGCATTTCGCGCCCGCGGTCTAGATCGTCTCGAGCTGCCGAATGACGGCGAGCGTGAATGCGGCGGCGCGCGCGCCGTCGACGACGCGATGGTCGAACGTCACGCTGATGTTGCCGACGCTGCGCACAACGACCTCGCCGTCACGCACAACGGCGCGGGGGCCGATGCGGTGCACACCGAGGATGCCGACTTCGGGGTGATTCACGAGGGGTGTGACGAGCAGGCCGGCGAGCTTGCCTGCGCTCGTCACGGTGAACGTCGATCCGCGGAGCTCGTCGGCGGCGAGCGTGCCGGTGCGGGCTTTCTCGGCAAGTGCGTCGATGTCTGCGCGGAGCTCCGCGATCGGCCGGTTCGCGCAGTCGCGCACGACCGGGACGACGAGGCCCTGGTCGGTCTGGACGGCGATGCCGATGTCGTAGCGGTCGAGATAGACGATCTCGTCGCCCTCGAGGCGCGCATTCAACTCGGGGAACTCCTTCAGCGCCGTCGCCGTCACCCGCAGCACGAGCGGCAGCAACTGCTTGAGGTCGACGCCGGTGAAGTCGCATTCCTCGACGAACGTCACCGCCGGCACCTCGTGGTGGGCGCGCGTGAGGTGCTCGACGATCTGCCGGCGGACGCCGCGCACCTTCTCGCGCCGTCCCTCAGGGCCCGGTCCCGGAGAGCCCGGCCCACCGGCTTGTAACAGACTGTTACTTGCGCCTGCGGACGCGCGCCGGACATCGTCTTCGGTCACACGTCCGCCCGGGCCGGTCGGTGCAACTCTCGCGAGGTCGACGCCGAGCTCGGAGGCAATCCGGCGCACGAGCGGCGTCGCCTGCAACCGCCCCTGGAGCGCGGGCGCCGGCTCAGCCGCAGCCGCACTGTGTGCCGGAACATGCGCTTGTAACAGACTGTTACTTGGCGCTTCGGCGGCGTCGCCCGCATCGGTGGCGCCGGAGCCGATCACGACGAGGACGGTGCCGACAGGGACGACCTCGCCCTCGGCGACGAAGATCTGCTGCACGGTGCCGGCGGCCGGCGACGGGATCTCGACCGTCGTCTTGTCGGTCTGGATCTCGACGAGCGGCTGATCCTCGGCGATCGAGTCCCCCTCGGCGACGAGCCAGCGCGCGACCTCGCCCTCGGTCAGTCCTTCGCCGAGATCGGGCAGTTTGAACGAGTACGCCACGGCGGTGGAGGCTACCTGCGGGGTCGCCCCACCCAGGACCCGGCGGGCACGATCAGGACCCGCAGGCCCTCGCCTGCCCGCCACAGCGAGACCGCGACCTCGGTGCCGTCGAGGTCGCCGGCAACCTCGCGCGGCACATAGCCGGCCTGCAGTGTTCTGTTCGCGTTCCACACACCGACCACGTTCGGGTCGAACTCGTTCTGCGGCTCGGCCACGAGCGCGAGCCGTGCGCCCGGGTCGAACGCCGCGTCGGCGACTGCGTCCGGCCGAAACGAGACCCCCGCGACCGGAACGACACGAACGCGCTCGTCCTCCCAGGTGACGCGCTCGCCCGTTGCTGCGTCACGCAGGTGGTAGCCCGCTCCGCGCCGGTCTCGCTCGAGCCAGAGCCGTAGGCGCTCGGTCACGACCAGGCGTCGTCGCGCAGAACCGCGTGAATCACGAGACGAGCGTCCGCACCGCGGTCGCGACGCGGTCGACCGACGGCATGTAGGAGTCCTCGATCGTCCAGTACGGATAGGGGACGTCGTAACCCGTGACGCGGAGGACCGGCGCCTGTAAGTCGAAGATCGCCTTCTCCGCGATCAACGCGGCGAGCTCAGCCCCGAACCCGGCCGTCCGCGGCGCCTCGTGGACGATCACAACGCGGCCCGTCTTGGCGACGGACGCAAGGATCGCTGCCTCGTCGAGCGGGCGGAGCGAACGGATGTCGACGATCTCGCAGGACACGTCGAGCGTGTCGGCCGCCTGCTCGCAAACGCGCACCATCGCGCCATAGGCGATCAGCGTGACGTCGGTTCCTTCGCGTGCGATTCGCGCCTGCCCGAGCGGAACGAGATAGTCACCCTCCGGGACCTCGCCCCGCTCGGTGCGGTAGGAGACCTTCGGCTCGAAGATGACGACGGGATCGGGATCGCGAATCGCAGCGGCCAGCAGCCCCTTCGCATCGGCGGGCGTCGAGGGGATCGCGACCTTGATGCCAGGCGTGTGCACGTAATAGGCCTCGGGCGAGTCGTCATGCAGTTCCGGCGCGCGGACGCCGCCGCCATACGGCATGCGAATCGTGATCGGGAAGGTCATGCGCCCGCCCGTGCGCCACCGGTAGCGGCCGACGTGCGTGATCAGCTGGTCGAGGCAGGGATACGAGAACGCGTCGTACTGCATCTCGCAGACGGGCCGCCACCCGGCCATGCAGAGACCGATCGCCGCTCCGAGGATCCCGGCCTCGGCAAGCGGCGTGTCGACGCAACGGTTCGCGCCGAAGCGGTCGAGCAGACCGGCGGTCGCGCGGAAGACACCGCCGGAGCGCCCGACATCCTCGCCGAGCACCATCACGTCGGCGTCGCGTTCGAGCTCGGTGTGCAGCGCGTCGTTCACTGCTTCGACGAGTGTGAGCTCAGCCATTGCGCATGTTCGGTGGCGGGTCGACGTAGGCGTGCTCGAAGAGCAGGCGGGGATCTGCAGGCGCCTCCGCCTCGGCTGCCGCGATCCCGGCGCGCATCAGGTCCTCAGCGTCGCGACGCACCGACGCTGCGTGCTCGTCGGTCAGGATCCCGAGCCGCTTCAGGAACGACTCGTACTGGCCAAGGCACTCGCGCGCGCGCTCCGCTTCGACTCGCTCGAGGTCGATGTACGCGCGCGGGTCGTCGGCGGTGGCATGTGGCGCAGCGCGATAGTGCACGGCCTCGATGAACGTCGGGCCGCCACCGGCGCGCGCCCGTTCGACCGCGTCACGCGCGGCCTCGTAGACGGCCAGGACGTCGAGCCCGTCGACCCGCACCCCCGGTATCCCGTAGCCGATCGCCTTGTCGGCAAGTGTCTCAGCGCGAGTCTGCGCTTCGACGGGTGTCGAGATCGCCCAGCCGTTGTTGTTGCAGACGAAGACCGCAGGCGCGTCCATCACGGCGGCGAAGTTGACGCCTTCGTGAAAGGCACCCTCGCTCGTCGCGCCGTCGCCGAAGAACGCCATCGCGACCGCGTCCTCGCCGCGCAGCTTCTTCCCCCAGGCGAGCCCCGCCGCATGCGGAACATGGGTCGCGATCGGCACGCAAATCGACGCAACGTTCCAGTCCGCCGGGCTCCACCAGCCGGATGGATGACCACGCCACCACTGCAGGATCGTCTCGGCGGGCATGCCGCGCACAAGCCCGATCGCCGACTCACGGTAGGAGGGGAAGATCCAGTCGTCGTCTCCGAGCGCGAACGTCGCGCCGGCCTGGATCGCCTCGTGGTTCCAGAAGATCGCGTAGGTCCCGATTCGTCCCTGGCTGTGGTAGACGACGGACCGTTCGTCGTAGGTGCGGAGGAGCACCATGCGGCGGTGCAACTCGAGCAGGTCGCTCGCGTTCAAGTCGGCGGGCGGCGCGTCGCCATCGAGGACGCGGCGAAGCTCGGGTGCAACCTGGGCCATCCGCGGGCGAAACCTACCTGAGCCTAGACAAGTACCGAGACCGCATCTCGCTTCGCCTCGAACACCCCTTCGACGACGTCGCCAAGATCCTCGCCGTCGGCCTGGAGTGGCAGAGGGCAATCGCAGCGCACGACGATCCGGTCGAGATCGTGCCCACCGAGGATCGACAGGCGGTTGTACCCACGGCCGCGGAAGACGGCGGCGAAGAGCCGTGGCACGTCGCGCGCGCGCACCCGCGTCGGGGCGGCGAAGTCGATGCCCTCCTCGAACCGTGCCGCCGGCGTGACCCGGATCGGCAGCGATCCGGCGTACGAGTACGGGTCACCGTTCGAGACGAGGACGAACGCCGCGCGGCCGACGCCTTCGATCTCGAGCTGAGGCTCCCACTTGCCGCGGTGCTCGAGCACCATCTTCGCGAGCGTCCGTAGAAACGCGATGTCGCCGGGGCGCGCTCCGCCGGGGTCACGCCCGAGCTTATTCAGGCGGCGGACAGCCTCGGCGTCGAAGCCGATGCCGGCCGAGAAACAGAAGCGGCGGTCGTTCACCGCGCCGAGCGAGATCCGGCGCGTGCGCCCCTCGGCGAGCGCGGCGCCGACCGCGCGCGCA
>JBAQHS010000316.1:0-5255 GCA_049288455.1 Gaiellaceae bacterium
TGCTTCAGCGACGCGGCGACGGCGACCGCACGGTCCTTGCAGTCCTGCGAGCCGCACGAGAGGAACACCGCATGGCCGCCGCGCAAGTGACCGCGCGCAAGGCGGCGTGCCGTCGCAAGGTCGGGCATGCCCACGGGATAGATGTGCTTCGGTTCGTAGCCCGGGAACCCCGGCGGCAGGTACTCGTCGGTTGGAGTCGCGCCGCCCTGGCCGAAGAGGCGCGCGAGGTCGGGCCGGTCGAGCGCGAAATTCACCGCACGCCGGAGCTGCGGGTTGTTGCGAAAGAGCGGCCGCTGCGTGTTGAGCGCGAGATACGCGACCACCGGCTGTTGCACGACGAACAAGTGCTTGCGATCGTCGCGGAACCTCGACGCCAGCGCCTGGAACGCCGCGGGCGAGATCACGCCGTAGTCGGCGGACCCCTGCTCGAGCTCGAGTCGGATCTGCGAGCCGAACGCGCCGAACTGGTAGTCGATCGCGGACACCGTCGGGCGGCGAGGCCCGCGGTAGTAGGGGTTGCGCTTCAGGACGAGCGAGCGACCCTCCCGATAGGTCGAGATCGCGAACGGCCCCGCCGAGGGCAGGGTGTCGACCTGGTGGTTTGGCGCCGAGACCGGCACCGCGCAGAAGTACGGCAAGGCGAGCCGCTCGGTGAAGTCCGGCGCAACGGTCTTGAGCCTGATCGTCAGCACCTGCCCACGCGCCCGCCAGCTCGCGACCTCCCGCAGGTACGGCTCCGCGGGTGACAGAAGCTCGGGCGAGCGAGCGCGCTCGAGCGCCCGGGCGAACGACGCGGCCGTGATCGGCTCGCCATTGCTGAGCCGCTCGCCCCGCCGCACCGTGAACGTGTAGGTCAGCCGGTCGGGAGAGATCGTCGGCAGCGCCTCCGCGAGGTCGGGGACGAGGCGTGTTCCCGCATACCCCTGCCGGGGCGGATAGTTGACGAGCTTCCCGCAGGTCGCGTACTCGAGCTGCCACGCCTCAGTCGTCTGGGCGAGCGCCGGATCGAGTGACGCGAAATCCTGCGTCTGGCTGACAACGAGCGTGTTGGCCGGCGGCGCGATCTGCGCGTGCCCGCGATCCAGGACGAAGCCGACGAACACGAGCACGACGATGGCGATCGTCGCGACAGCCCCGATCTCGATCGAGGTGCGCAGCAGATGCCGCGGGCGCTTCGGCCGCGGCGGCCTCGTCCACGTCGGCTCCTGCTGCACGGCGCCGACTGTCCTGGAAGCGTCCTACGCGCCGACTTCGTGCAGAAGCGGCTTCGTGTCGAGCGGGTCGAAGTTCAGACGTCCGGCGATCTCTTCGCTCGTCGGCTTCGTGCCCTCGCGGAAGAGCGTCCGCAGCAAGTCTCCCGTCTGCGGGCTGCGCCACCAGTCTGTGCCTACCTCCTGGACGAGATGCTGGCGCAGCTGCGCGGAGCGGATCCAGGCGCGAAGGTAGTCGGCCGAATAGAAACCCGCGTCCATGTCGGAGAGATAGCCGTCACGGCGGTATCGCACCCCGGTTGCTTCGGTGAGGTACTCCTCGTAGCCGCCGGCGGTGCCGCCGTCGGACGGGAAGCGCGTCCAGAAATCGAGCTCGAAGCGCAACTTCGCCTCGTAGCGGCGGAAGAGCAACGCCTCGAGGAACGTCGTCGCCTCGGCGTTGTCGCGGGCCTGCTCCGGCGAAAGACCGAAGTACAGCTCGTGCCATTCGGGCTCGCGCGAGATCGCCTCGACGATGTACGAGAAGATCTCCGTCAGCGCATGGTCGCGCGCGATTCGCCGGAAGATGTACGGCAGGTTCGGATCGCAGCCGCCGTAGTGCAGGGCGTGCCCCGCCTCGTGCAGGAACGCCTGGTAGTCGTGCAGGCCGCCTTGTGCGCGCGTGATCAGGTGCACGACCTTCGGCGGGTCGCTCGCAATCACGCAGGCCCGCGGGGACTTCTGCGGGCGATCGTCGAGATCGAGCTTGATGTTTGTCTGCGCCACGAGATCGAACCCGAGCGCATCGAGCGTCTTCAGGCAGATCTCGGTCGCGCGATCCTTCGTGTACGTCGACTCGAGCGGCGAGAGCCGGCGCATCCAGGCGGTGTGGTAGCTCGACGGCTGGGCTTCGCGCTCGTCGCCCAGCAGTTCTGTGAACCACCGGTCGCGCAGGACGCCGTAGCTCTGCGCCGAGTCGTCACTTGCCTGCTTCAGCGCGCGCGAGAGGTCACGCAGCGAGATCCCCTTCTCCTCGTCGTTCCGCTCGACGGCGTCGGCGATGCCGGAGTATTCAGCGGCGAGCTCTTCGGTCGTGCGGAGCAGATCGAGTCGTTCCTCGTTGAAGCCGGCGCTGGCAGCGGCCTGAATCGCCCCCAGCTCCTCGCGCTCGGCGTACGACGCCAGCACGGCGAGCTTCGCCTGGGCGTTCCGCAGCGGCATCTCCTCGCCTTTGAAGGCCACCCGTTCGGCGAGCAGACGGTTCTCGAGCTCGTCCTCACGCTCGGCGAGCTGGGCGGAGATCAGCCCGGACTCGCAGGTCTTCCGCAGGCGGTAGAGCAGCTCGTGGTCGTCACCGTCGGCCTGCTGCTCGGCCTCTTGCAGCGCATCGAGCTGCTCACGGCTGAAGAGGTCGGCGTAGCGGCGAACGATCTCGGCCTGCTCGGAAACTTCCTTCTCGCCGACCCGAACCGCGCGCCATTCCTCCGAGCGCTCGAACAGATACCGCTCGAGGCGGGATTGGAACTCGGTCGGGCTGAGGATCGAGGTCGCGCTCACGCGTCAACCTTAGCGAGCCGGCGCGCGATCTTGACGAGCTCCTCAGGGTTGAACGGCTTTGCCACGATTGCGTCCGCTCGATCCCGATAGATCTCGACGTCGACCGAGCCGGTGACGAGCGCAACGGGGATCCCGTCCGCGCGCAACGTGTCGAGAAGCTCGAGCGTCCGGTCGCCGCCGAGGTGCACGTCGAGCAGGACGACGTCGGGTCGTAAGCTCCGCACCGCGGCCTCGGCGTCCACGACCGTGGCGGCCTCGCGGACAGTGAAGCCGTCGAGCTCTAGGTTCACGCGAAGCAACAAGCGGAGTGCGCCGTCATCGTCGACGACGAGCGCATTGGCCACATGGGCTGGGTCCATCGGCCAGCGATGGTAACGGTACGATCCCAGGGTTGGGGCCGACGACCGGCACCGGTGAGCGCTACGCAGTCGCGATGGGCGAGCTGTGGACAGGCCTTGCGCGCACGCTCTCGAGACTCGACGTGATCGCCGGCGAGCCCGCCAGGCTGGAGGCCGACGACGCGGCGGCCGCCTTGCAGCGCCTGCAATACGCCCTCCACCTCGCAAGCGAGCACGCGTACGGCCTCTCCCCTCCTCCCGGCGCTGCGACCGCGCACGCGGAGCTCGCTGATGCGCTGGCATGCGCGCGCGACGCAACCGCCGAGATCGCGCAGGCAGCCTCGTTGTGGGGAGCCGAGGGCGTCGAGCCGCTCCTGCACGAGTGGCGCGGCGCATTGTTCCGCGTTCGCCTTGCACGCATGCGACTGGCGTCGGCGCCGCAACCTCCGCGCGTCGATGCGACGGACGACTCATCATGGAGCGTCGCCGGCCCGCTCAGTGCGTTCCTCCTCGCGCTCGTCGGCGCTCTCGCCTTCGTGGCCGGCGCGACGCTCGGCATCTGGCCTGTCTGGGTGCTCGGGATCGTTGCCGTCTGTGGCTCGGTGATCGCCTACCGGCCCTGACGCCGTACCCAGTGCGGCGCCTCGCTCGTTTACCCCTTGAGAATGTTACGTCGCGTCCCCGAGCCCCGGGACGCGCGTGGTCCCGTTGAGGGAACTCACGACACCTCGCTACCGCGCGCCTCTCTCCAGTTTCGCCTCAGGGCGTGGCGCGAGTTCCAGCGCGCGCTCGACCCGCTTGCGCCGCCGAAGCCGCTTAGGCGCCCGCACCCGCGTTAGAGGCCGCGCGGACGGCTGCGTCGAGCCGAGCGAGCGACTCGCTCTGGCCAAGCAGCTCCAGGCTCTCGAAGAGCCCGGGCGAGACCTTCGACCCCGTGATCGCAAGCCGAATCGGCGCAAAGGCCTGACGCGGCTTCTCGCCGAGATCCTCGCAGAGCTCGCGCAGCGCCTGTTCGATCGTCGTCGCGTCCCACGGATCGACCTGCGCGAGCTTCTCCCGCGCAGCGTTGGCGATGCGGGGGTCGACCCCCGGCGGCGGCGAAATCGGCTCGAAGAGGAACCGGACGAAGTCGGGATACTGCGAGAACTTCTCGATCTTCTCGTGGATCAGCGGCACGGTCGCGTTGACCATCGTCTGCGGCCAGTCGATCGACTGCTCCGCGAGCCACTTGCAGAGGAAGTGCGCGTACTCGTCCGGCTGTAGGTCCCGAAGATAGACGCCGTTCATCCAGTCGAGCTTCTCGTAGTCGAACGTCGCCGGGCTCGACACGACGCGCTCGAGCGTGAAGCGCTCGACGAGCTCGCGACGCGACATGATCGTCGTCTTGTCGTCGAAGCTCCAGCCCAGGAGTGCGAGGAAGTTGAAGAGTGCCGCCGGCAGATAGCCGCCGGTCCGAAACGCGTCGATCGACACGGCGCCGTGCCGCTTTGAGAGCTTCCGGCCGTCGCCGCCGTTGATATTCGGCACGTGGGCGTAGACAGGCAGGTCGGCGCCGAGCGCGCGCAGGATGTTGATCTGCGACGGCGTGTTCGAGACGTGATCCTCGCCGCGGATCACATGTGTGATCCCGTCGCTCAGATCCTCGACGGGTGAGGCGAAGTTGTAGGTCGGGCGGCCGTCAGAGCGCACGATCACGAGATCGGGCAGGTTCTCGTTCTGGAACTCGATCCGCCCGCGCACCGCGTCCTCCCACGACACGGAGCCCTCGGGCTGGCGGAAGCGGATCGCGCCGTCGTCCTCGTACGCCTTCCCCTCCGAGAGCAGTTGCTGCGCGTGCTCGCGCGCCTTGTCGGCTGAGTCGAGCTGGAAGGTGACGTCGCCATCCCAGTCGATGCCCAGCCAGATCAGCGACTCCTTGATCTGCTCGACCGACTCGGCGACTTCGCGGCCCGTATCGGTGTTCTCGATCCGCAGCAGGCACTGCCCTCCGTGCTGGCGCGCGAAGAGCCAGTTGAAGAGGAACGTGCGGACACCTCCGATGTGGAGGAATCCCGTGGGGCTCGGAGCCATGCGGACGCGGACGCTCATCGCACCTCTATCGTAGGCGGCCGTGGAATTCGGGGCGCACGTCTCAGCAAGCGGCGGGATCGACACCGCAATCGACCGCATC
>JBAQHS010000317.1:0-8238 GCA_049288455.1 Gaiellaceae bacterium
GGCCCCGGCCGTGGTTCGCGCCGAACGCCTGCACCGGCAACTCGCGCAGCCGGGCCGCTGCATCGCGCGCGGAGACGCCGGCCAGGGTGACGCCGTCGCTGTCGAAGCTCATCAGCGCCACGATCGGCAGGCTCGACACGGAGCGCACAGCCAGCACGGCGACCTCGAGCTCGTGCAGGTCGTAGAACGTCTCGAGCATGAAGAGGTCAGCACCGCGGCCTTCGAGGATCCGCGCTTGTTCGGCGAACAGCTCACCGTCATCTTCGGGGCGCAGCTCCACGTCGCCGAGCGGCCCGATCGACGCGGCGATCAGCACGTCGCGGCCTGCGACGTCTCGCGCGTCACGGGCCAGCTTCACCGCGGCTGAGTTGATCCGTTCGAAGTCCTCCTCCAGGTAGTGGAGGCCAAGCTTGCGGCGATTCGCGCCGAACGAGTTCGTCTCGATCACCTCGGCCCCGGCGTTGATGAAGCTCACGTGGACGGACACGACCGCGTCCGGCGCACGCACGTTCGCCTCCTCGGGACAGCGCAGGCCGGGCACCGCCGCCGCGAGGACAACTCCCATCCCGCCGTCGACCACGAGCGGGGGGCCGTCGCGCAAGCGATTTTCGAGGGTTCCGGCCACCGGGGAGGAGCGTAGTCAAGTGATGCGGTCAACCACGAAATGGGTGATGGATCAAGCGAGACTCACCCGTCAGAGTGCAACGTGTCACCTCGGTTGAGCCCCCTTGCGGCGGGGCCCGCTGAGCGGGACGGAACTCCCTCAAGAAGACGGCGTCGGCGGCGGCGCCGTCTTCGCGTTCAAGGGCAATGCGGTTTCTGCCGATAGGGCAGAGACTTCCCCGGGACTGACGGCAATCTTTCCTGCGGCGAAGGATCGAGGCGGCCGGCGCAAGCCGGCCGTTTCTCGTTCCGGGGCCTCGCGCTAGGCGTGAACGACGATGCGGCCGACGTAGGTGACCCAGCCACGCGTCCCGGTCACGTTCAGGCTCAGGCCGCCGCTGCGGGTCGCCCGCCACGAGAGCACCGTGCCGTGGCGGCTGAAGACGACCGGCACGCCCGCGACCGCAAGCCGCGTCCGCGTAGGCACGAAGGCAAGGTCGATCTGGACGGTTGCTCCCCGGGCCACCCTCGCGACCTTCGTCGAGGCCGCGATCGGCGCGCCGCAGCGAGTACCCCAGCACCACGACGAGATCGCGAGCGGGACGCGAGCCGGCCCGGCCTGGAGGTACGCGGCCGGCGGCTTGGCGAGGCCAAGCACCAACGCGAGGAGGGTGACCATCACCGGAATCTAGTCCTCGTGGAGGACGCGGCCCTCGAGGCCTCCCGCGATCGTCACGACCTGCCCGGTGATGTGGCCCGAAAGAACCGGGGAAGCGAGCGCGACCACCTGGGCGGCCACGTCGAGGGGCTGAGCCACCTTCCGCAGCGCCATGGTGCGCGACACGAGCCTGACGCGCTCGGGATCGACGTGCCCGCGGGTCATCGGTGACTCGGTCCAGCCCGGCGCGACGGCGTTGACCCGGCAGTGCGGGCTCGTGCGCACGGCCTCGTTCTTCAGCGAGAGGAGCAGGCCCCCGGTGATCGCGGCCTTCGCAGCGGCGTAGTCGGCGTGCCCGGCCTCGCCGATCAGCCCGGCAGTCGAGCCGCAGAGGACGAGTGCACCCTCGCGCTCGCCGAGTTGGGCGAGGAACCCGCGTGCGGTCAGGAACGTCGCGGTCAGGTTCGCGTCAACGGTCGCGCGCCAGCGCTCGAGCGAGAGCTCCTTCACGGCGACGTCGGCCTGGGGCCACACACCTGCGATCGCCGCACAGACGTCGAGGGGGCCGGCGTCGTCGAACAGCTGCGCGACCTCGGACTCGACCATCAGGTCGGCGCCCGCCACGCGGCCGCCGATCTCGGCGGCGACCGCCTCGGCCCGCTCACGACCGCGGTGGAAGTGCACGACCACCTCTGCGCCCTCGGCCGCGAAGAGCCGTGCGCACGCAGCCCCGATCCCGCCTGAGCCGCCTGTGACGAGCACCCGCTTTTCACGAAGTCCGGTTTCCACAACCGGCACGTTAACGACCGGCGAAAATTTCGTTCCACTTCGGTGAATCCTGATGTAGAGTCAGCGCGTCCGAGGGTGAGCCGGAGATGGGAAGAGGAGACGCCGGCTCGATTGCGTGTGCTGTTGGTCCGCCGTCAACCGTCGTAGTCGGAGGTCGTTCTCAGTGCTCACTGTCGACATTGCTCTTCCCGACATCGAAGAACTCCACAAGCTGGTCGAGTCGGGTAAGGAGAAGGGCGTCCTCACCTACGACGAGATCGTCAAGGGTCTCGAGGAAGTCGAGCTCACCAAAGAGCAAGTCGAAGACTTCACGACCTATCTGATCGACCAGGGCATCGAACTGGTCGAGGGCGAGGATCACAAGCGCCTCCCGCACGAGCAGCCGCTCGTCGAGGAGGAGGTGAAGACGCCGAAGCTCGATCTCGCCGTCGAGCCGTCGCTCGACTCGCTGCGTCTTTATCTGCGCGAGATCGGCAAGGTCCCGCTGCTGACCGCCGACCAGGAGGTCTATCTGGCAAAGCGGATCGAGCGCGGCGACATGGGTGCGAAGACGCAGATGATCGAGGCAAACCTGCGGCTTGTCGTCTCGATCGCGAAGGGCTACCTCGGCCGCGGCCTGTCGTTCCTCGACCTCATCCAAGAGGGCTCGCTCGGGCTGATCCGCGCGGTCGAGAAGTTCGACTACCGCAAGGGCTACAAGTTCTCGACGTACGCGACCTGGTGGATCCGCCAGGCCGTGACCCGGGCGATCGCCGACAAGGCACGCACGATTCGCATCCCAGTGCACATGGTCGAGAAGCTGAACAAGGTCGTGCACATCGAGCGGCAGCTCGTCCAGCGGCTCGGCCGTGAGCCGAAGCCGGAGGAGATCGCCGAGGAGCTCGAGATGACGACCGACGAGGTGCGCGAGATCCTGCGGATGGCGCAGCACCCGGTCTCGCTCGAGAAACCGATCGGCGAGGAGGCCGACTCGGAGCTCGGTGACTTCGTCGAGGACGAGAACACCGAGACACCGGACGAGGCGGCGTCGCTGACGCTGCGCCGCTCGGACATCGAGACCGCGCTCGCCTCACGGCCCGAGCGCGAGCGCCAGGTGATCGAGTTGCGCTTCGGTCTCACGGGCGGTCAGCCGTGCACGCTCGAGGAAGTCGGCAAGGCGTTCGGTGTCACGCGCGAACGCATCCGGCAGATCGAGAACAACACGCTGAAGAAGCTCGAAGGCCTGCCCGAAGCGCAAGCGCTCCGCGACTGCGTCTGACGCGAGCCGCGGGTGCTTACGGGTTGATGCGCGCCGCAGGCACGAGCAGCTTGCAGTGCGGGCACTTGAAGCCGCGGTAACGCTCGGCGGCCCCGTCGAGCAGGCTGCCGGTGAACGTCTTCTTGCAGTGAGGGCAGCGGATCTCGATCGATCCTTCCGCGGGGCTCTCCTCGGTCACGTTCTCCAGGCTACCTGCGCGTCGCGTTACGACAGCGCGACCGACTCGATCCGCACGTCGTCGGTGGGGCGGTCGCCCGGGCCTGTCTCGACTTGCTCGATCGCATCGACGACGTCCATCCCGGAGGAGACCCGGCCGAAGACGGTGTGCTTGCCGTCGAGCCACGGGCATGACTCCGCCGTGACGATGAAGAACTGCGACCCGTTCGTGTTCGGGCCCGCGTTCGCCATCGCGAGCGCGCCGCGAACCACCTTGTTGTCATTGAACTCGTCCTCGAACTGGTAGCCCGGCCCACCCGAGCCCGTACCGGTTGGGTCGCCGCCCTGGATCATGAAGTCGGGGATGATCCGGTGGAAGATCACGCCGTCGTAGAAACCGTCGCGCGCCAGCTTCGTGAAGTTCTCGACGGTCTTGGGCGCGTCGTCGTCGAACAGCTCGATCTCGATCGCGCCTTTGTTGGTCTGCAAGGTTGCGTTTGTCATGGCGGGCACCCTACCCGTCCCTCGTTCGGGTGAACTTGGCCACCGACATTGCGATAGGTACGAGCAGATTCGTGCGCCGTGTTCTCGTCGAACCGCTCCGATCTTGCTGTTTGACACCGACGGCCGTCCGACCGACAACGGAAGAGGTTGCAACCGTTCGTTCGCAGAGAGGGGGTGGATGCCGTGGTCGATCTCCGCAAGCTCGAGGTTCTGGTCGTCGACGACGATCCGGCCCTCCGGATGCTCCTGCGCACGACGTTCGAGCTGATCGAGACGTCCTTCACGGAGGTCCCCGATGCCGAGACGGCGCGTGCGCGGATCAAGCTCGACCCGCCGGACGTCGTCGTGCTGGACGTCGGCCTGCCGGGCCTCGACGGCCTGTCCTTCGCTCGTGAGCTGAAAGCCGACCCTGTCACCGCCGAGATCGGCATCGTCCTCCTCACCGGGAGTGACCTCGACGCCGACGATGCGTGCGCAGCCGGCGTTGCAGGCGTCGTGCGGAAGCCGTTCAGCCCGCTCGAGCTGCTCGCCGTCGTCGAGCGGGCGGGCGGCGCACCGCGCATTCCGCTCTTGTCAGGCGCCGGCGAGGATGCGCATGACGATCAGCTGCTCCTCTACGCCGACGATGTTCGGCGCCTGCTCGAGATCGAGCGTCGGAACCGGCGGACGATCGAGCGCTCGTATCGCGAGACGCTCGGCGCGCTCGCGGTTGCGCTCGAGTCGCGTGACTCGGGCACGGGCGAGCACTCGGTGCGCGTTCAGCGCTATGCGCTTGCGCTCACGCGGATCATTGCGCCGGAGCTGCTCGACGATCCGAGCGTCGAGTTCGGCTACCTGCTGCATGACATTGGCAAGGTGGGGATCCCGGACGGCATCCTCCAGAAGCCGGCTGCGCTCACCGTCGAGGAGCGGCGGGTGATGCAGCGGCACACGACACTCGGAGCGGAGATCCTCGCCGGTGTCGGGCTGCTCGAGTCGAACGGAATCGCGATCGTTCGCCACCATCACGAGCGCTGGGACGGAGGCGGGTACCCGCAGGGACTCGTCGGCGGCGAGATCCCGCTGCCCGCGCGCATCTTCGCGGTGGCCGATGCCCTTGACGCGATGACAAGCGACAGGCCGTACCGCGCCGCAGGCCGATGGGAGGACGCGGTCGCCGAGCTCGAGCGTGGAGCCGGCGGGCAATTCCAGCCCGACGTCGTCGCGGCGTTCCGCGTGTGCGAGCCCGAGTTGCGGCTCCTCGCCGCCTGAGCTCGGGCCCGCGCTAGCGCACAGCAGCGAGGAGCTTCGCCAGCCGGTCGCGCTCGGCGTCGCTCCAGCGGGCGGCAAGCGCTCGCTCGGCCGCATATTCGGCCGTCTCCAGTGCCTCGTCGGCCACCCGCGTCCCGGCGTCGGTGAGGACGACGAGGGCGAGGCGGGCGTCGCGATCGTGCGACTCGCGGTCGACGAGGCCGATCCGCTCGAGTGGGCCGAGTTGGCGGGCGACGCCGGACGGCGTCACGCCGAGCCGCTGTGCGAGCTCGGAGCGGCGGAGCTTCCCGTCGGGAGCCGAGCGGAGCTCGCGGAGGATCGCGAGATCGGCGAGCGAGATGCCGTGTTGTGAGAGTGGATGGTCGACGTCGCGCGCGATCAGCGTGCGTGCGAGCGCGAGGTCGAACAGTGTGTCGAGTGAAGTAGGCATGACGACATTTCATCAACAACTCAACGATCTGTCAAGTAAGTGGCGGCAGGTCTGCGAGAATGGCCGGAGATGCGCGCCGCGGGCACCCTGCTCGGAGCGGCCGTCGTGGCGGTCAGTCTTGCCGCGTGCGGGGGTCATCGCGGTTCGACGACCCGGTCGGCGGCCGGCGAGTGGACGGCGAACGCCGCGGGCGTGATCGAGCAGCTGCGCTCCGACAGTGTCGGAGCTGCCGACGGCGACACTGTCCCGTCAGCGCGTGCCGCGCTTCACGACGAGTCTCGCCTCTACGGGCTCGTCGTCGCCTACACCGACTTCGGAGGCTGTCGCCATATGGCGAACGCACTCGGCACCCCACCGCCGAGCTTCCGAGCCACGGCGGCGGCGCTCGACCGCGCGTGCGCAGATCTGCAGAGTGCCGCCGCGCTCTTCACCCGCGCCGCCACGACGACGGACCCGCGGTCTCTCGTCGCCGCGGCGCACGCAGTGCGAGCCGCGTCGCCGCTCCTCGAGCGCGCCGAGCTCGAGCTGCACCGGGCGTCCGCGCCGTCCCCGTGACCCGACTCGGGTTTTGCCAGCTGGGAAAGACCTCTGGTGCCACTTTTTTTGGCTGGCGACCCGTTCGGCGGCAGCCGTCGTCACAGAAGTGCAAAAAGAGTACGCCGATAGTCGCCCCGGCGGGGGCCGTTACCGACGGTGTTCGCGACCATGACGATGCGAAAGCCGCTTCGGATCAGCGTCCCCGGCGGTCGCTCTCCCCTGGCCGTGCAGCTCCGCCGCCGAACCGCCGCGACCCTATCGTTGACGGCAGCTGTCGGGACGAAAGGCGCGCGGAACACGCGCAAGAGTGAGACCGCGCGGCGCGTTGGGAGGGGCAGCTGCGACGATTGCCTGGTGGACGAGCCTCGTCGGGTTGCAGCCGTGCTTGTGCCGGTCTTTCGGGATGCGCTCGAGCAGTTGCGGATCGTGCTGATCGTGCGGTCCGATCGTGGGCTGCACGGCGGGCAGCTCGCGCTGCCCGGCGGGAAGGCGGACGCCGATGACGAGAGCCTTGTTGCGACCGCGCTGCGCGAGGCGGAGGAGGAGATCGGCCTCGCGCCCGCGGAGGTCGACGTGATCGCGGAGCTCGCGCCGGTGCACAGTGGCCCGACGCGCTTCAAGGTGCACCCGTTCCTCGCGCGCATTCCGCCCGACGTGCGCTGGCGGCCCAGCGAGGACGAGGTCGTCGATGTGTTGACGCCGCTCGTCGCCGACCTCGGGCGCGCCGATGCGCGGCGCGAATTGCTCTTCACATCGGCGCGATTCCCGGACGGGCTCCTCGTCGACGGCATCCCGGTCGGGGAGCACGTCCTCTGGGGGATGACGCTCGGCCTGCTCGACGACGTGGTGCCGCGCCTGCTCGCCGGTGAGTGGGACGTCTAGAGCAGTCTTCTAGCGCGCGCGGATCGCGCCCATGCGGTAGCCACCGTCGAGCATCGCGGGCGCGCGCGCCGTCAGTGACTCCCACGTCGGGACGTCCCAGCCGAGCGAGTCGGCGAGGCGGACGATCATGTTGAAGAGCGCGCAGACCTCCGCTGCGTCACGCAGCGCCTGCCTCGACACACCGGCCGCGAGTACGGCATCCGCGTCTGCGGTCGTCAGCTCGTCGGGTCGAAGCGTGAGCGTTTCGAGGAACGGGAGTGTCGCGGCGAGCTCCGGGCGAAGCGGCGCGGTTCTCCAGTCGGCGACGACCGCGGCCCAAACTTCCTCACCGAGCGCATACGACGCAACTGCGCCGTGGGAACCCGTTCAGAACGGGCACTGGTTCAGTAACGACGTAAACCCTGCGAAGAGCTCCCGCTCACCCGGACTCCAGTCGGACGGGCCGCGCATCACGTCGTCGAGGCGGTCCGAGAACGGACGCCCGAAGAGCTCGGGCCGGTAGAGCAGCGTCTTCACGACACCGAGCGGCTCACGTCCGCTGCGCTGCGCGATCTCGGCGAGCATCGCCGCCTCGTCCGGCGCGTGCCCGTTGTCGACCGCCGCGAGCCTCACCCGATCACCGCCGCAGCCGCATCGAGCCGGCGCAGACCCTGGGCAATCGCTGCGGCGACGGTCTGCTCGAAGATCTCATCGTCCGACAGCCCGGCGGCGCTCAGCGCCTCCACGTCCGCGTCGGTGATCGTGTACGCACCGGTCGCGATTTTCGAGAGGTACGCCGACATCACAGGCGGCGCCGCAGGCGTCGCTGCCACCACGGCGCGCAGATCGTCGATCGGTTCGGTCATGCGAACACCCTAACGTGCACGGCGCGGCCTCGATCCGCAATCCTTCCCACTATCGGACCGCTGACGATCCAGACCCCGCACGGCGCGGCGAGCGCACATCTACACACCGTCGAGGAGCCGCGCGCTGCGCTTGTGCTCGGCCATGGCGCCGGCGGAGGAGTGAGCGCGCGCGATCTCGTCACGGCGACCGGTGCGGCGCACGCACAGGGCATGACGGTCGCGCTTGTCGAGCAGCCCTATCGCGTTGCCGGCCGGCGCTCGCCCGCGCCGGCGAAGCAACTCGACGCTGCGTGGATCGCCGTCGTCGAGGCGCTGCGGGCAGGCC
>JBAQHS010000318.1:0-7160 GCA_049288455.1 Gaiellaceae bacterium
GGGCGGCGGAGCCGTCCGCACCGACTACCGCGGCCCCGGCGCGCCCAGCCCCGGGACGAGCCGGCCGCGTTGGGGGCGCAGGATCGCGCTCAGCCTGCTCGTGCTTCTGATCCTGATCGTCGTCTGGGCCGTCGCGAGCTGGTTCTCGTTCTCGAGCGGGGTCGCGACGGCGAACAAGGCACTCGACCAGAACGCGAAGCTCGCCCTCGCGCCTCAGAGCGGACTGCTGATGTCCCACTCGACGACGATCCTGATGCTCGGCACGGACAACTCCCAGATCGGCGGTCGGGTCGGCGACCGGCACTCCGACTCGATCCTGCTCCTGCGCACCGACCCGTCGCACCACCGCCTGTATTACCTCTCGATCCCGCGCGACATCCAGGTGCCGATCCCGGGCTTCGGCACGCAGAAGATCAACGCAGCGTTCCAGAACGGCGGGCCCGCGCTCGCGATCAAGACGATCCGCTCGTTCACCGGCATCGACGTGAACCACGTCGTCGTCGTCAACTTCGCCGACTTCAAGGATCTGATCAACGCACTCGGTGGGATCGACGTGAACGTGCCGAAGCCGATCCGCTCGAACCGCTTCGACTGCCCGTACCCGACACAGGCGCGTTGCTTGAAGTGGCAGGGATGGCGCTTCCACAAGGGGACGCAGCACATGAGCGGGGAGCGCGCGCTGATCTACTCGCGGATTCGCGAGAACATGCTCGACCCGTCTGAGAACGACATCACCCGTGGCGCTCGGCAGCAGGCGGTGATGGAGGCGGTCGCGTCGCGCTTCACGTCACCGTCGACCCTCATCCGGACGCCGTTCTCCGGTGGCTCGTTCGTGAAGCCGCTCACGACCGACCTGACAGCGGGCCAACTCGTGCAGCTCGGCTGGGTGAAGTTCCGCGCGTCGAACTCCGCGTCGGTGCATTGCCGCCTCGGCGGTGACCTCGGCGGAAGCGGCACGGGCGGCCCGAGCGAGGACAATCCGGCGACGATCGCGATGTTCCTCGGCAAATCGGCGCCGCAGCCTCCGACCGATCCGTTCGGCCCGGGCTGCGTGACGGGGCACACGCTTCAGTAGGGTCGCCGCATGGGCATCCTCTCGATCATCCTGTTCGGGCTCGTCGCCGGCCTCGTGGCGCGCGCGGTCACGCCCGGACGCCACGCGATCGGCTGCATCCCGACAGTCGCGGTCGGGATCGCCGGGGCGTTCCTCGGCCTGCTGATCGGCGACGTCGTGCTCGGCCACAAGGTGCGGCTCGGCTGGGACCTCGGCCCGTTCCTGCTCGCGGTCGTGGGCGCGGTCGTGTTGCTGCTCGCGCTCCAGTCGCTCTCGGGGCGGCGCCGGTCGCGCCTCCCCTGGTAAGAGGCGGGATGCCTGCGTCAGGCTTCGGCGGTCTTCTTGCCGCCGCTGCCCGACTCGCCCGAGCCACCGCCGGAGTCGCCGGAGCCGCCGCCGGAGCCACCCGAGCCGCTAGAGCTGCCGGAACCGCCCGAGCCGCCGCCGTCGGAGCCCGACCCGGATCCTTCCGAGCCGCCCGAATCCTTCGCGGGCTGCTTCGACTTGCGCCCGTAGTCGGTCGAGTAGAAGCCGGAGCCTTTGTAGTGCACCGCAACGGGATGCAGGACACGCTGGAGCGGCCCAGCGCCACACACCTCGCAGGTCTCAGGGCTCGGCTCCATCATCCCGTGGAATGTCTCGAACAGATGGCCGTTCGGGCATTTGTATTCGTAGATCGGCACGGATCGGCAAGGCTAGCACCGAGCCTCCGCGGCACCCGCGCCGCCGGCGCGAGCCCACGACGCCGCCGCGCTGGTCCACCCCGCCTCCGCCTGCTCGTCGCGCTGGCACTCCTCGCGACCCTCGTCATGCCCGCGGTCGCCGCCGCGCACGCAACCCTTCTGCGCACGGTCCCGGCAAACGGCGCCGTGCTCGACCGGGCACCCTCGGTCGTCCGCGTCGAGTTCGATGACGGGATCAGGGTTGCGCCCGGCAACGCAGCGGTCGCGAACTCCGGGGGAGCATCCGTGCTCCGCGGAGCGGCGCGCACGAGCGGGCACGTCCTCTCGCTGCCCCTTCGGCCCGGGCTGGCCAAGGGCGCCTACAGCGTTCGCTGGAGCATCGTCTCCGACGACGGCCACCGAGAGGAAGGGCTGGTCGCCTTCGCGGTCGGGCGTGGCGCAGGCTCGCCGTCGTCGGTACTCGGCGCCTCGGCCGGGCTCGGCTGGATCGACTACGCGCTGCGCGCGCTCTACTACCTCGGCCTGCTCGGCGGAGCAGGCGCGGCGGCGTTCGCGCTCGCCACCCGCGGCATTGCGAGCGAGCGGCTTCGACGCCCGTTCGCACACCTGCTGTTCTTCTCGCTCCTCGCGACGTTCGTCGGCGCGAGTGCGATCGTGCACGCCGCTCCGCCGGGAACGCGGTACGCACTGGTGCTGAAGATCGCCTTGACGACATCGCTCGTCGGGGGAGCGGCCGCAGCGCTCGCTCCGACCTACCCGGCCCTGATCGTGCTCGCGGGAGCCTGCGCGCTCGCCCTGCTCGGTGCGCCGACGCTCTCCGGCCATTCACTCGACCGCGACCAGCCGCGCGGCCTCGCAGCGGTCGTCGATCTTGCGCACTCGACCTCGGCAGCAGTGTGGTTCGGCGGCTTACTCGCGCTTGCGTTCGTCGTCCCGGCCGCGACCGACGAATCCGAGCGGCGATCGCTCGCCCGTCGGTTCTCGACGGTGGCGCTCGGTGCGGTGATCGTGCTCGGCCTCACCGGCCTCGGGCGCGCACTCACCGAGCTCTCCGCCGTCGGCCAGCTCTGGTCGACCTCGTACGGCCGAGCGCTGATCGTCAAGGCGGCGCTCTTCATCCCACTCCTCGGGGTCGGCTGGCTGAATCGCTCGCTGCTCGCGGGCGCGTTCGCGCGATTGCGACGGTCGGTCCTGGTCGAGGTGACCGTCCTGACCGCGATCATCGTGGTCGTCGGCGTGCTCACGGACCTCCGGCCCGGCAAGCTCGTGAAGCCGACTGCAGCCGCGGCCGCCGTGGAGTCCCCGGGGCCACCGGCGCTGCCTCCAGCCGCCGCCGTCGTCGCCGCCCGGGAGCTTGGCACCCTCGCGGTTGCAGTCGCCCGTGTCCCGGGTGAAGCGACGGTCACGCTCCTCTCGGGCGACGGCACGGGCGCAAGCGGGCGGGCGGTCAAGATCGACGGCGAGGCCGCACCGAGCTGCGGCGCGGGGTTCTACCGGGCGCCTGCGGCGGACGGCCCCCTCCACGTCGGCGTGGGCGACCGCACGCTGACGTTCGACACTCCGACGACAGCGCCCGACGGGCGCGCCACGCTCGCGCGCGTCACGCGGGCCTATCGCGGCGCGAAGACGATCGTCTACGACGAGAACCTCCGCTCCTCGCCGTCGAATGCAGAAACGACGCGGTTCACCGTCGTCGCCCCGGACCGGCTGTCGTACAGCACCCGGGGCGGGCCGGCTGCGGTCGTCATCGGCACCAGGCGCTGGGACCGGACGGGGCCAGGCGCGCGATGGCTGCCCTCGCAGCAGACACGGCTCGAGGTGACGGAGCCGTACTGGCGCGGCGCGCGCAACGTCCACCTGATCGAGCCCGGCGTCCTGACCTTCTTCGACCCGAGCATCCCCGCCTGGTTCCGGCTCGACATCGCAGGCGCGAAGCTACGCCTGCTTCGCATGACGGCCGCTGCCCATTTCATGGTCGACCGTTACGTCGGCTTCAACGGCCCGGCCTCGGTATCGCCGCCTCCCTCGCGGTAGCGCTGCGCCTCTTCGCCGACGAGCTCGAGAAAGCAGGGAGCGTCTTCGAAGGCCGCGAGCCCGGCCGGCGCATTACGCGGACGCCGTGAGCTGCGCGACGCACGCCGAACCGTGGCGATCGCGCCCGCCGCGCCGACGAGACCGCCGATCGCGAACGAGCGAAGCTTGCTCCCGCGCCCGGTGCCGTCCATGCGACGATCCTACTCGTGAGAATCACGACCCTTGGCGATCTCCTGCTCGACGTGATCGTGCAACTCGACCAGCCGCTCGTCGCGGGAGACGACCAAACGGCAGCCACCCGGACCGGTGCGGGCGGGCAGGCGGCGAACGTCGCAGCCTGGGCGTGTGAGCTCGGCGCCACGGCGCGCTTCGTCGGCAAGCGCGGCGACGACACTGCCGGGCGCCTGATCGCAGCTGAGCTGATCGACCGCGGCGTCGATGTGACGGGCCCGGCCGAGGGGCGGACTGGTGTCGTCGTCTCGCTCGCCTCGGGCGGCGACCGGACGATGGCATCCGACCGTGGCTCGGCACCCGACCTCTCCCCTCGAGAGCTCGACGACGCGTGGTTCGATTGCGATGTGCTCCACCTCTCCGGCTACTCCCTCCTGCGCGAGCCGCTCGCGGCAGCCGCCGTGGCAGCGGCAGGCGCAGCGCGGGCGCACGGCGCCTATGTCTCCCTCGATCTCGCGACCTGGACGCTCGCAGACGACGCGTTTCGCGCGCGGGTTCGCGACGTCGCGCCCGAGGTGGTGTTCGCGAACGAACGCGAACGCGCAGCCGTCGGGGAGCTCGAAACGCGATGGGTGATGAAGCGCGGTGTCGAAGGGATCAACGTCGACGGGCGCGACCATCCCGCGCTCGCCTCCCACGCAATCGACACGACGGGCGCCGGTGACGCGCTTGCCGCCGGCTTCCTGATCGGCGGCGCCGAGCTTGGGCTCGAGGCGGCCGCCCGCTGCTGCGCACGGCTGGGAGCAATGCCGTGATCCGCCTCTCGGACGAGGTCCAGCAGGCGCAGCGCGACGGCATCGGCGTCGTCGCCCTCGAGACGACGCTCGTCGCGCACGGCTTCCCGCCGGGCGAGGGCGTCGCGGTCGGCCTCGAGTCCGAGGCCGCGGTTCGCGCAAGCGGGTCCGTCCCGGCGACCATCGGTGTGCTCGACGGGGAGATCATCGTCGGCTTGAGCGAAGCCGAGCTCGAGCGCTTCGACGCTTCTGCGCGCAAGCTCGGGCCGCGCGATCTCGCCGCGGCGGTGGTGCAACGGGCGCCGGGCGCGACCACTGTCGGTGGCACGCTGATCGTCGCCGCCGCCACCGGGATCGAGTTGCTCGCGACAGGTGGCCTCGGCGGTGTTCACCGCGGCTGGCCGTCGCCGCCGGATGTGTCGGCCGACCTCCAGGCGCTCGCAGGGACGAGGGCGCTCGTGGTCTCGTCGGGCGTCAAGTCGCTGCTCGATGTGCCGGCGACCGCGGAGCTGCTCGAGACGCTCGGAGTCCCGGTTCTCGGCTGGCGCACGGACGAGCTGCCGCTCTTCTACGCAGCGCGTGGCGGCCCGGCCGTGTCCGCGCGGGTCGAATCCGCGGCGGAGGCGGCGCAGGTCGCCGCAGCCCACTGGGCGCTCGGTGGCGGAGGCCTGCTGCTCGGACGCCCGCCAGACGAGAGCCTCGATGACGTCGAGCCGCTGATCGAGCGGGCGCTCGCCGACGCCGCGGCGCAGGGCGTGCACGGGCAGTCCGTGACACCGTTTGTCCTCTCGTTCCTGCACCGCGAGAGCGGCGGTCGAACCCTCCGCGCAAATCGCGACCTGATCGTCGCGAACGCGCGACTCGCAGGCGAGATCGCGACTCAGCGACCGAGCTGATCTACGAAAGCCGCCACGTGCCGTTCTCCTGCACGAGCCGGCCGTCGGCGTAGATCTGCCCGCCCGCGCGGAGGTCCTTGACGATGTCCCAGTGCACCGAGCTCTCGTTCAGGCCGCCGGTGAACGAGTACGAGTTCCCGACAGCGAGGTGGATCGTCCCGTCGATCTTCTCGTCGAACGCCACGTTCTTCATGAAGCGCTGGATCCCCGGGTTGCAGCCGATGCCGAACTCACCGAGCCTGCGTGCGCCCGCGTCGGTGTCGAGCGTCTGCAGGAGGAACGGCTCACCGCTTCGCGCCGAGGCCTCGACAATCGTGCCGTTCTCGAACACGAAGCGGGCACCGTCGACTTCGGTCCCGAAGTAGACGGCCGGGAACTCGGCGAACTCGATCACGCCGTGCGCCGACTCCTCGACGGGTGAGTAGAAGACCTCGCCGCCCGGCATGTTGACGTGGCCGTCGTCGACGGCGCCGGTGCGGCCGGCGAGTGACAGGGTCAGATCGGTGCCAGGCCCGACGATGCGAACTTCGTCGGCTGCGTCGAAGGCATCGGCGATCTTGCGCATCCGCTCGCCTTCTGCGTCCCAGTCGCGCAGGACCGCGTCGAAGATGAACTCCTCGTACTGGCTTAGCGTCATGCCGGCGTCCTGCGCGGCCGAGTCGACGGGATACTCGGCGACCACCCACGGCGCTGCGAGCGCCATCGTGCGCTCGCGCATCGGTGCCATCATCTGGCGGATCGCCGCCTGCCGCTCCTCCGAGAGCTCGGCGCCCTCCCGCATGTTCTCGGGGCCGAAGATCGCGATGAACGCATCGACCTCTTCCCAGATCCGGCGCTGCAGCGGCGCCGGCTCCCGCAGGAGCTCGACGGGCGCCTCACGAGCGAACGGTCCGCCGATCTGCTCGAAGCTGAGCTGGAGGATCGGGTAGGCACCGCGCCGCGCGATCTGCTCCATCACCGCCTCGACGAGCGGGCGAGAGAGGTGCGACGCGCGCACGAGCACCTGCCACCCCGGTTGGACGCCCACCGACCGGTCGACGAGCAGCCGCGCGTACTCGTCGATTCGGGCGTCGCGCACGAGGGGCAGTTCTACCCGCCCCGGCGGCGGGTGACAACTGTCCAAACGGGACAGTTCAACCTATTCGAGTGTCTGGAGAAACTCCTCGATCTCGAGTGCCGGCAGCGTCTCGATCTTGGTCGATCCACGGGCGCCGAGTGAGACCGAGACCTTCGCCACGGTGGCGATGTCGGGCGCCTCGACCACGTTCACGAAGTCGAACGACCCGAGCGTCGCCCACTGGTGCAGCACACGGCAGCCCAGCTCCTCGACGTCCTTGTTCACCTGGCGCAGGCGCTCAGGGTTCGACTTGATCGTCTGCACGCCTTGCTGGCTCAGCGTCGACAGGAGGATGAAAATGGGCATCGCGTCTACTCCTTCGGTCTTGACGGCGGGAGCCTACCCTGGCGGCCTGGTCGACATAGAGGAGGGCGCCACCGAGGTAGAGCAGCGGGCTGAGCACGAGGTCGG
>JBAQHS010000319.1:0-2503 GCA_049288455.1 Gaiellaceae bacterium
GCACAGAGCAGGCGCCCGATCCCGGCGCGCCGCGCACCCTCGGCCGCGACGAGAGCACCGGCGACCGGCCGCAGGCGACCGTCGAGCGCCAGCTCGCCGAAGGCCGCGATGCCACGGAGGGAGTCGGCAGGCAACTGGTAGGAGGCGGCGAGGAGCGCGAGCGCGATCGGGAGGTCGAACCCTGACCCCTCCTTGCGCAGCCCCGCCGGTGCGAGATTGATGATGATCCGGCAGCCGCGGGGCCACTCGAGCTCCGCCGACGCGACGCCGCTGCGCACCCGCTCCTTTGCCTCCTGGCACGCCCGGTCCGCGAGTCCGACGATCGCGAACGACGGCGCACCGCGCCGGAGATGAGCCTCGACCTCGACGCGGCGCGGCTCGAGTCCGACGAGCGCGTGGGTGATAGTCCGTGCGAGCACGTTGTCACCATAGGCGACAAGCTGCTACGTGTCTGTGCCGATTGTGTGCCGAGTTAGGCGCGGCCAGGCGCGCGGATCACCCGCGGCGCGCGACGAGCACGTCTTCGAAGTACTCACCCGCGCGGCGGCCCGTCCGGCGGTTCACGTGGCGCTGATATTGCTGCTCGAGCACGAGGCCGGCTCGCTCCAGCACCTGCGGGTAGAGCTCACGGCGATCGTTCACGACGATCACGATGCGGCCGCGCGGCCGCAGCCGCGTCGCGCAGGCTGCAAGAACGTCCGCGATGCCCTCCGTGTACGCGGTCAGGGCCGCCTTCGCCGTCCCGCGCGCAGCCGCCCCAAGCTCGCGTTCGCGCTGATCGTCGAGCGACAGCAACTCATAGGCGTAGCGGTGCTGCTCGTGGTAGTCGATCAGGCCGGGGTACGGCGGTGAGGTCACGACTGCGTCGAACGGACCGCCGAGGTCGACCTCTCGTGCGTCGCCATGGAGAACGTGCGACCCGCGCTTCGAACGCACACGCCCGAACTCCTTCAGCCGTGTCAGCGTGTCGAGCGTGTAGCGCCGCAGGAAATGGTCGGCATGCTCGATCGGCTTGCACTCGCGCTTGTGCTTGTAACACCAGTACGGGACCGTCTGGGGTGCGGCCGGGAAATCAAGATCGAAGTGGGTCGTCAACCGCGCCGACCTGGCCGCACGCGCAAGGATCACGCGCAGGACATCCGCGTGCTCGTAGTCGCCGGAGAGCGATCGGAAGCGCAGGAGGTCCGTTCGCGACTGCGGTGCGAACCACTCACGGACATACGCGTTCGCACGCCCCGCGGAGCCTTCGCCCCGCTCGAACCGGCCGAGCGCGTCGCGAAGCTCACGCTCGAGGACGAACGGGTTGTGCGCGGTCGTCTTCACGCGCATGAGCAGGCAGTTGAACGCGGCGATGTCGACGCCGGTCGACTCGAGGCCGCTCTCGAGCGCCTGGACCAGCGTCGTCCCCGAGCCCGCGAACGGATCGAGCACACGCCCACGGAGCGGCACGTGCCGCCGGAAGAGCTCCTCGACGAGCTGGGGGATGTACTTGCCGAGGTACGGATGCAGCCGGTGGACGTGCTTCGTGCGCACGCGCTCCGGCAGGTCACGCTCCGACCAGGAGAGGTCGAGATCGAGTCCGGCGTAGATCTGCTCCTGGGTGACGGCCACGAAGACTCTTCCCCCAGGAGGCGGCAGACTCCTTCCTAGAACGCGTCCGGCACGTGCATGCGCCGCCCCGACCACTCTGCGATCACGTCGAAGCGCACGGCAAGCCCTTCTGACTCGTGGTGCCGCGCCAGCCACGCTGCGGCCGCGCGCCGGACACGGCGTGCCTTCTCCGCGGTCACCATCTCGAGCGGATCGCCGAAGCCGTCGCCGGACTTCGACTTCACCTCGCAGAAGACGATCGTCGAGCCGCGCCTCGCGACGATGTCGATCTCGTTCCCGGCGACCCAGCAGTTCGTGTCGAGGATGCGGTAGCCGCGCAGCCGGTACCACCGCGCCGCGCGGCGCTCGGCGGCGTTTCTAGGAGGCGGCGAGGAGCGCGAGCTCGTCCTCGCTGAGGTAGGCGCGGGCACGCCACGAGCGGCGGTGGATCTCGCATGGCCCTCGCTCGCGCACGACGCGTGTGTGCGCAGGCGTGATGTAGCCGACGTGCGAGGCGAAGCCGTAGCCCGGGTAGATCGCGTCGGCGGCGCGCATGTAGCGGTCTCGCGTCACCTTGGCGACAATCGACGCGGCGGCGATCGCAGCGCTTTTCGTGTCGCCGTCGACAATCGCGCGGTGTGGCGGCGCAGTCGGGCCGAGCTTGAAGCCGTCGACGAGCGACACGTCGGCGGGCTGGCATGCCCAGAGCGCCTCGCGCAGACCGCGCAGGTTGCACTTGTGCAAACCGTCACGGTCGATCACATAGGCCGGGAACACGCGCACCGACACGACCTCGGCGCAGGAGATGACGGCGCGGTAGAGCTCCTCGCGCGTCGCGGGATCGACCTGCTTGGAGTCGTTCAGCCGCGCAAGCGGCCGCACCCGGTGATCACGCAGGCACTCATAGTCGAGG
>JBAQHS010000320.1:0-2297 GCA_049288455.1 Gaiellaceae bacterium
GCAGTGCGCGCAGGACCGCGGGATAGCCGGTGCTGTCACGAACGGCCTCGAGCCGTCGCCGCACCCCTGCGAGAACCTCGCCGAAGGCCTCCTCGCGTGCGAGACGCACGGTGGCTGCGGCAGCGAGCCGCGCACGCGAGCGTCGCGCCTCTGCCTCCACCCCAAGCTCGTCCTCCACCACTCGCAGAGCCTGCTCGTGCAGCTGGCCCGCCTCCTCCTGGGCTGCCGCGCCGATGCGAGCCAGCTCGGCGACTGTGTCCGCTTCGACTGCAGCTTCTTCGGCGGCCGCCTCCGCCTTCAGTCCCGTCATGAGATCCGAGAGCGCCATCGGCTCAGAGGAGGACGATGATCATCGCGGCGACGGCGAAGCCGAGGATCACGAGCGTCTCGGGGATCGCCACCATCAGGATCGCGCGCCCCGTCAGCTCGGGTTTCTCGGCGATCGCGGCCATCGCAGCCGCGCCGATACGTGCCTGCGCGAACCCGGTGCCGATCGCGCCGAGGCCGACCGCGAGGCCTGCGCCGAGTGCCATTAGTCCGTGTTGCATCATGGAACCTCCTGGTCGATCGGTGACGATTACGGTGTGACGCGCGCGCCGAAGGGCCGGAACGGCTTTCCGCCGCCCTCATAGAACTTGCTGAAGAACTCGACGTAGTGCAGGCGGAGCGCCTGGATCATCGGGCTGAACGACGCGAGCGTGAGGTTCAGCGAATGGAAGAAGAGCCCGATTAAGACACCGAGCCAGATCGGGCCGAGCACCGAGAGCGCGTTCGCGACCATTGCCAGATAGGTCGAGGCAAGGCCGACGGCGGCGAGCCGTAGATACGAAAGGACGTTGCCGAGCGTTCCCACCAGCTCAAGCGGACCCATGACGAACCCGAGCGCGCCGCGACCCGCAACCATCAGGACAAGGCCGACCGCCACGAAGGCCCCGGCAAGAAGCGATGCGGGCATGCCGCCCGGTAGGCGGTGCACGGCGGCACCGGCGAGGACGCCGACGCCGCACAGGGCGAGCAGCGACCCGAAGCGGTTGAGTAGCTCCACGTTCCGGCGCGCACTCAGCGACTGCCACATCCCGAGCAGCTGTCCGAGGACGACGTGTGCGGCTCCGAGTGCGAGCGAGAACAGCAGCAGCGGCTGGACGGCGTCCGCGCCGCCCCGGTAGAACCACAGCGCCGGCAGGCCGAGCTTGTGGCCGACGTCTCCGAGCGCTTCGCCGAAAAGCATGCCGAAGACGATCGCCCACGCCGCTCCGGCCACGAACACGCGGCTCAGGTCGCGAACCGCCGCCGAATCGCGCGCGAAGCGCCGCCGCACGTAGAGCGCGATGACGAGCAAGAGGGTGCCGTAAACGATGTCGCCGACCATTACGCCGACCATCAGCGGCAGGAAGAGCGCCATCAAGACGGTCGGGTCGAGCGTCCCGCTGCGTGGCAGGTCGAAGAGGCGCACGAGGAACTCGAACGGCCGGGCGAGCCTTCGATTCCGCATCAACACGGGCGGCTCGGTTCCGGACGGCGCGGAGAGCTCGTCGAGCGCCAGCTCGCCGCCTGCGGCACGTTCGAGCTCGAGACGCAGCTCGGGAACGCGGTCGCGCGGTGTCCAACCGACGATCACAAACGCGCGACCCGTCGCCCCGGTCTGCGCGACGGCTTCGAGCTGCTCGATGTCGCCGAGGAGCCGCCGTCGCGCGGCTTGCCACGCCGATGTTCGCGGCACAAGCAGTGCTCGCAGATCGATCTGCGCCCGGTCGAGCTCGGCCGGGATCTCGCGCAGGCGGCTCTCCATGGCCGTGACCGCGCCCCGGAACGAGAGATTCTCGTAGCGTGGCGGCAAGGGCACGGGCCGGACGCGCTCGCGGCCGAGAACCGCTTCGACCTCGCCGGCCGCGTTTCCCGGAGTCACGATCACGCACCCGATCGCGCCGGGGTCGGCCCGCACCGAGACGAGCACGAAACGATCGCCAAGCTCTGTCCGTAGAGCCTCCCGCAAGACGTCGACCACCGTCTCTTCCGTCGTGTTGAGGACGAGCGCGACCGCCCTCAGTTGGAGGGCTTCGATCTCGCTTTCATCGAGCTCTGCGAGCTCGGGGACGAGTGGAAGCAGGCGGCGAAGCGGCTCGATGTAGTGCGGTAGGAGGGCCAGCTCGCTTTGCAGCTCCTCGACTCGCGCGGCCAGAGGCTCGATGACCGGCAAGAGCGCGGTCAGCTCGCGGGCGAGGTCGTCGGGCGACACGGCGCCGGCGGCCGGCGCGTCCGTGCCCAAATCGCCGGCGAGCTCGAGCAGGCCTCCGAGC
>JBAQHS010000321.1:0-3710 GCA_049288455.1 Gaiellaceae bacterium
GTCGAACGGGTCGCCGCGAGCCGCCTTTTGTGTACCGTCCGCGCCGATGAGCGCGACCAGTGACTTCCGCCCGGGACTCGAAGGCGTCATCGCTTTCGAGACGGAGATCGCGGAGCCTGACAAGGACGGCGGCTCACTCCGCTACCGCGGTGTCGACATCGAAGAGCTCGTCGGCAGCTACCCGTTCGAGAACGTCTGGGGCCTGCTCGTCGACGAGGACCTCGGCTCGCCGCTGCCGCCGGCCGAGAAGATCGAGTTGCAGGATCCGAGCGGCTCGGTCCCTGCCGACCTTCAGGCGGGCCTGGCGACGCTCGGCCCGAAGTGGGGCCTCCAGCAGCTCGTCGACATCGAAGACGGCCAGGCGCGGAACGATCTTGCGCGGCTCTCCGCGGCGACGCTCTCGATCGTCGCCCAGGCCGCGCGTGGCAAGCAGCCCGCCGTGCCGGACACGGTGATCGACACGGGTGAGAATGCCGCAGCGCAGTTCTTGATCCGCTGGCGCGGTGAGGCCGACCCGCGCGCCGTGAAGGCGCTCGACACCTACTGGGTTTCCGCCGCCGAGCACGGTCTCAACGCCTCGACCTTCACCGCGCGCATCGCCGCGTCGACAGGCGCCGACTGTGCGGCCGCACTCTCGTCTGCCGTCGGGACGTTGTCGGGGCGCCTGCACGGCGGCGCGCCCGCGCACGTGCTGCCGATGCTCGATGCTGTCGCAGCATCCGGCGACGCCGAGGGGTACGTCGAGGAAGTCCTCGCAGGCGGCGACCGCATCATGGGGTTCGGCCATCGCGTCTATCGCGCCGAGGATCCGCGTGCGCGGGTCCTCCGCCGCACCGCCGTGGAGCTCGGCTCGCCCCGCGTCGAAGTCGCGCTCGCCCTCGAGCGCGCCGCCCTCGAGGCGCTTCGCGCCAAGTCGCCCGACCGGGTGCTCGAGACGAACGTGGAGTACTGGGCCGCGGTGGTTCTCGACATCGCCGAGATCCCGCCCGCGCTCGCACCGGCGATGTTCGCCTGCGCGCGCGTCGCCGGGTGGTCGGCGCACATTCTCGAGCAGAAGCGCACCGGACGGCTGATCCGGCCGGGAGCCCGCTACATCGGGCCGCCGCCGCGGTCTGTCGCAGACGTCGCCCGGTGACCACGCCGGCCGGCGCGAAGAAGTCGGTTCAGCTCTCCGGCATCGTCGTCGCCGAGTCCTCGGTCTCATCGATTGATCCCGACGCCGGGGTGCTCATGTACCGCGGCTACGACATCGCCGATCTGGCCGAGCACTCGACGTATGAGGAGACCGCGTACCTGTTGCTCCACGGCGAGCTCCCGGACGCCGCGGCAGCCGAGGCGTTTGCCCGCGAGCTCGTCCAGCGTGACCTCCCTGCCGCGACCGTCGACGCGATTGACGAGGCTGCGGCGACCGGTTCGCCGATGGATGTCCTGCGGACCGTCGCATCGATGTCCTCGTTCGGTCTTCCGGGCCACGGTTCGACCGATCGGGGGCACGGCCTCACGGCTTCGACCCGCCTGATCGCCCAGCTTCCGACCGCGATCGCGCGCCAGCATCGCCGGCGCCAGGGCCTCGAGCCCGTCGCGCCCGATCCGTCGCTCGGCTACGCGGAGAACTTTCTCGCGATGCTGTCCGGCGAGCGCCCGACTGAGCGCGCGACGCGCATCTTCGACATCGCGATGATCGTGCACGCCGAGCACGAGATGAACGCATCGACGTTCACCGCGCGAGTCGTCGCAGGCACGGGTGCAGACCTCACCTCGGCGGTGGTCGCTGCGATCGCAGCGCTCAGCGGGCCGCTGCACGGCGGCGCCAATGCTGCGGCGATGGCGCTCTTCGAGCAGTGGGGCAATGCAGAGCGGACACCGGAGGCGGTGCACGCGATGCTTGCGCGCAAGGAGAAGCTTTTCGGCTTCGGCCATCCGCTCTACCGGGCCTACGACCCTCGGGCGGCGATTCTCAAAGAGCTCTCGCGCGAGCTCTCCCAGAACGGAGGCGAACCGAACTGGTTCGCGATCACAGACGCCGCCGAGCGGACGGTGTTCGACGAGAAGGGTCTCTACCCGAACGTCGATCTCTACTCGGCCTCGGTCTATCGCTACCTCGGGATCCCGACCGATCTCTTCACACCGGTCTTTGCCGCGGCGCGGACGCCGGGCTGGGCCGCGCACGTGCTCGAGCAGCAGGCCGACAACCGGATCATCAGGCCATCGGCGACCTACGTCGGCGAGCCGCGTCGCGCGTACCCCCGCAACCGATGACGCTCGCCGAGGCAGCAGTCCAGGCCGACGCGCTGGCGAGCGAGGGCGACGAGCGTGCCCTGTCACAGCTGCGGGCGCAGTGGGATGAGGAGCTCGAGAGCGCAGCTCGGTCACAGGACTTTCGCGAGCGCGCGGTCGCGAACCGCGCGATCGGGCAGTTTCGCTTCCGCACGAAGATCGAGCTCCTGCGCCGAGGCCTCGACGACGACAGCCCCGCGGTGCGCGGCTCGGCGCTGCTCGCGCTCGAGCTCCTTTCGCGGGATCACCCCAAGGTGGTCAACGACGTGCGCGCGCTCCTGCACGAGCTCGTGACGAACGACGGAAATGAGGCGGTGCGCCGCCTCGGCATCGTGGCGCTGCGGAACGGCTCGTCGCGCCCTGACACGATCCAGATCCTCTCCTCGCTCGGCGACGATGACGAGCAGCCGCGCGAGCTTCGCGACGCAGCCACCAAGGTTGCGCAGCTCCTGCGCCGCAAGGCGACGGCAAAATAACGATCGCCTTCGGTGACCCCGAATGGCTCGCCGAAGCGCGGGCCTGGATCGAGACTCACGTCGAGATCGCCGGGCCGATCGAGCAGCCACACCTTCGCTCGTGGGCGACTGCGCTCCGTGTCCCGACGACGCGGGAACGGCGTGGTTCAAGGCAAGCCGTGAAGCGTTTGCCTTCGAGGCCTCGCTCCTCGAGATCCTCCAGCCGCTTGCGCCGGATTTGCTTCCGGAGGTGGTCGCAGCGACGTCAGAGGTCGGCCGAGGACCGCGTGGCTGCGTTCCTCGCAGGCCCGTAGTTACTGGCGGCAGCTGCAGTCGTCGTGCCGGCCGCACGACGGGCAGAGATCGCGCTTGCGCTTCAACTCAAGCGCGTTCTTCGAGATCCCGGCCTTCATCATCAGCCACGCTGCGCCCGACGCCAGGGCCATCACCAGTTCGACGTGCGGATCGATCGGCAACCTGTTCCTCCGTGGATCGGCGAGCGTGGGGGTGCGCTCGGAAGTACAACTCCCGCCGCCGCCGGTCGGTTACGTGGGTATAGAGCTCGGTCGTTGCAAGATCGGCATGTCCGAGCATTTCTTGAACGGAACGAAGGTCGGCGCCTCCTTCGAGCAGGTGGGTCGCGAACGAGTGGCGCAGGAGGTGGGGGTGAACCCGCTGCGGGTCGAGGCCGGCCTTCTCGGCGAGCTTGCGCAGGATCAGAAACGCCCCTGCGCGTGTGAGGGGGCCGCCGCGGGCGTTCAGGAAGAGCTCGGGCCGATGGCGGGTGTCGAGAAACGGGCGTCCGCGGGCGAGGTAGCGGCGGAGCGCCTCGGCGGCGTGCCGCCCGATCGGCACCGCTCGCTCCTTGCCGCCTTTGCCGATCACTCGAACGAGGCGGTCCTCGAGGTCGACCCCGGCCTTCTCGAGCCCCATCGCCTCCGAGACGCGGAGGCCGGCGCCGTAGAGCAGCTCGACGAG
>JBAQHS010000322.1:0-2965 GCA_049288455.1 Gaiellaceae bacterium
GAGAGGTCGTAGCGGGACGCCAGCAGGTCGTAGAACGAGTTCTGCTCCAGATCGCTCGCCGTCATACCCGGCACGAGCGCCTGGCGCACATGCAGCAACTCGATCGCCATCGGCTCACCGTCGGCGAGCCGTAGGCGCTTCACGGCGACGACCGGCTCGGCAGGCGATACGTGGAGGATCCGGCCGAGGCGGGCGCCTGCCGGAATGACGCTGAGGTCGAGCGTGCGGCTCGCGGGCTGCATGCCCCGCTCGCGCATGTCGTCGCTGAACGAGTTGATGTTGATGCCCTTCGCGACCTTCGGCTCGGCGACGAACGTGCCAGCCCCGCGACGGCGAACGAGGTAGCCCTCGCGCACGAGCTCGTCGAGCGCCGCGCGCACCGTGAGCCGCGATACGCCGAGGTCGATGCCGAGCTGGCGCTCGGATGGAATCGCGTCGCCCACGCCGAGTCCCTCGATCAGCTCGAGGACGCTCTCGCGCGTCTCGCGCTGCTTCGTCATCCGACGCCCGCGAGCTCCGGCGCGGCAGCGCCCTGCAACCGCAAGCCGCTTTCCGGATCGAAGAAGTGGAATCTCGCAGGGTCGACGGCCAGCTCGAGCGCGCTCCCGACGCGGGCGGCAGTCCGCGCGTCGACGCGGGCCGTGAAGAGCGCCCGCTCGGTCGGCAGGAGGCCGCCGTCGGCCGTCGATTCCAGTATTTCAGCCGTAATCGGGGCCGCATCGACCTCGAAGAAGACGTGCGCATCCGAGCCGAGCTCCTCGAGCACGGCCACCTGGATGCCGAGCCTCGGCAGGTCGGGAGCGAACGCCGCGTCCTCGAAGCTCTCCGGCCGGATGCCGAGGACGACCCTCTCGCCCGCTCCGTGCGGCCGAGCGCGGCCGCCGAGTGGAATCCGGTATTGCCCGAAGCGCACGGCGTCCTCTTCCAGCGTCGCGTCGACGAGATTCATCGCGGGCGACCCGATGAACGCCGCGATGAAGAGGTTGTGCGGACGCTCATACAGCTCCTGCGGCCGGTCGACCTGGAGGATCTTGCCGTCGCGCATCACCGCCACTCGCTGGCCGAGAGTCATCGCCTCGGTCTGGTCGTGCGTGACGTAGACCGTCGTCACTCCCAGCCGCTGATGCAGCTGCGCGAGCGATGCGCGCATGCCGACACGCAGCTTCGCGTCGAGGTTCGACAGCGGCTCGTCGAGCAGAAATGCCTGGGGCTGGCGCACGATCGCGCGACCCATCGCCACACGCTGGCGCTGGCCGCCCGAAAGCTGGGCCGGTCGCCGGTGGAGAAGGTCCTCGAGGCCGAGGAGCGCTGCCACGTCATCGACGCGGCGGGCGATCTCTGCCTTCGGTGTGCGCCGGGCCTTCAGCCCGTAGCCCATGTTCTGGCGGACGGTCATGTGCGGGTAGAGCGCGTAGGTCTGGAAGACCATCGCGATGTCTCGCGCCCTTGGCGCGAGATCGGTCACGTCGCGATCGCCGATCGAGACCGTGCCGTCGGTGATCTCCTCGAGCCCGGCGATCATGCGCAGGAGCGTCGACTTGCCGCACCCCGACGGCCCGACGAGGACGAGAAACTCGCCGTCGGCGATCTCGAGCGAGACGTCGTCGACCGCAACCACGTCCTGGAAGGTCTTGCAGACATGTTCGAGCCGAATCTCTGCCATGCGCCTCAGACGGCGATGGTATAGACCAGATCGGGCGGAAGCAAGAAGCTTTCCCAAAACTGGTATTGACCAGAGCACCTGCTCCGTCATAGACTGCGCCGATGAAGCTCGGCGTCCAGGCAGCGCTCGTCGACGGGGTCCTCGTCCAGGGCGACGTCGAGGTGCACGACGGCTCGGTCACGGCGTACGGCCTCGCAAGCCCGAACGGCCGGGGCATCGCGGCTCCGGGATTCGTCGACCTCCAGGTGAACGGCTTCGGCGGCGTCGATTTTCTCGACGCCGACACCGCCGCCTACACACGCGCCGGCGAGGCGCTGCTCGAGACCGGGGTGACGGCGTACCTCCCGACGCTGATCACGAGCCCGGAGGACCAGATCCTCGCCGCGATGCGGGAGGTGCCGCTCGGCGAGTCCCGGCCGCGAATCCTCGGCATGCACCTCGAGGGGCCGTTCCTGTCGCCAAATCGCCTCGGCACCCATGAGGCCTCGTCACGCCGTGACCCCGACCCGGCGTTACTCGAGCGACTGCTCGACGGCGGCCCCGTGCGGCTGATGACACTCGCCCCTGAGTTGCCCGGGGCCGACGGGCTGATCGACCGCCTGCTCGAGCGCGGCGTCGCCGTCTCGCTCGGTCACAGCGATGCGACCGCCGGCCAGGCGAACGCGGCGTTCGACCGTGGCGTGCGAAGCGTCACGCACCTCTTCAACGCGATGCGCCCGTTCCTGCATCGCGACCCGGGCATCGTCGGAGCGGCGCTTGCGCGCGACGACGTCGTCGTCGCGATCATCCTCGACGGGATCCACCTCGCGCCCGAGACGACGATGGTCGCTTGGCGTGCGGCCGGCGGGCGACTCGCCCTCGTGACGGACGCGATCACCGGAGCGGGCGTCGCCGACGGCGAGTACAGCTTCGGCAACCTCGACGTGCACGTGCACGAGGGGACCGTGCGCGGGCCGGACGGCGTGCTCGCGGGCAGCGTTCTGACGATGATCGAAGCCGTGCGGAACCTGCACGCGCTCGGCGTGCCGCTCGAAGCGGCGCTCGGTGCGGCGTCGGCCACACCGGCCCGGGTCCTCGGCGATCCGTCGCTCGGACGCATCGGCGTCGGTCTGCCCGCTGATCTCGTCGTGCTCGACGACTCGCTCGAGATCCAGCGCGTGCTCGTCGGCGGCGAAGCCGCTCTACCGGCCTAGCGGCGAAGCCGCTCTACCGGCGTAGACGGCGCAGGAGCAGCGAGCCGCCGGCGACAGCCAGCGGCACGACGAGGAACTGCGCCGAGAAGACCGCCAGCACGAGCGTCAA
>JBAQHS010000323.1:0-7843 GCA_049288455.1 Gaiellaceae bacterium
GATCGCCCGGCGCTCGATGCGCTGCTCGACGCATTCGTCCCTGCGGTCGTGGAGCAGAAAGACCTGAAAGCAGGCTGGAACATGGTGGCCGGGCCGGCGCGGACGACGTCATATCGCGAGTGGCTGAAGGGCAACACCTCGGTGCAGAGCTACCCCGCGAAGGGCACGACCTTCCACGGTTTCGTCGTCAACTACTCCTACCCGGGCGACATCGGGTTCGACCTCCTGTTGCAGCCGACGAAGCGTTCGCTCGGTGCGTGGTCCTTCCGCGCGGAGGCGCAGAAGCTCGGTGGCCGCTGGCGGATCACGACCTGGTACCCGGTGGCGACGTTCGCGCCGCCTGGGCAGACGCAGACCGTGCTCGGCCCCAACGACCTGGGTGCGGCGAACAGCTCGACCGGCGCAGGCACCGAAAGCCGTCTTCACTCGTGGGTGCTCCTGATCCCGGTGGCCTTCATCGGCGGAATCGCGCTCGTCGGCCTTGCCTTCGGGCTGACACGCTGGGCCCGAACGCGGGCGCAGGTGCGCGAACTGCAGCGGGACCTCGCGCGCGGGAGGTAGATCGCGTCAGACTGTCGTCCGTGAGTCACGACCACTCCGACCACGCCCACGGAGCCGGTGCCGACACGCAGGTGCGCCCGCTGGCAGTCGCTCTGGCGCTGATCGTCGCGTTCATGGCGGTCGAGGTCGTGGTCGCGTTCGCGGCTCACTCGATTGCGCTCCTCTCAGATGCGGCGCACATGCTCGTCGACGCGGGCGCTCTCGGCCTGAGCGTCTGGGCGGCTCGCCTCGCTCGGCGACCGGCCGGCGGGCGGATGACGTTCGGGTTCCGGCGCGCCGAGATCCTCTCGGCACAGGCGAACGGCGCGACGCTTCTGATTCTCGGCCTCGTGATCGCGGTCGTCGGCGTGCGCAGGCTCATCGATCCGCCCGCCGTGCACGGCGGCCTCGTGCTGGTGACGGCAGCGGTCGGCGCCGCCGTGAACGTCGTCGCGCTCTGGCAGGTGGCGCGGGCAAACCGCGCGAACCTGAACGTCGAGGGAAGCTACCGGCACCTCCTGACCGACCTCTACGCCTTTGGCGGCACCGCGGTCGCCGGCCTCGTGGTGCTGACGACCGGCTTCGACCGTGCCGACCCGATCGCCTCGCTCCTCGTCGCCGGCTCGATGCTCTTCGCAGCAGGGCCGCTCCTGCGCAAGAGCGGCCGTGTGCTGCTCGAAGCGGCGCCCGAGGGCATGTCGCCCGAAGAGATCGCCGCGGCGCTACGGGGCCACGCCGGAGTGACGGATGTGCACGACCTGCACGTGTGGGAGATCAGCTCCGGCTTCCCAGCTCTCTCGGCTCACGTCCTCGTCGGGCAAGGCGAGGATTGCCACGCGATCCGCCGTGAGCTCGAGGAGATCCTGGAACAACGGTTCGGGATCGACCACACGACGCTCCAGGTCGAGCACGCCCAGAACGAGCTCCTTGCGATCCAGCCCTTGCGGAGCGTCCACCCGGACCGCTAGCGTTTGCGGTGCGTGCGGCACCGATGGAGGTGCGGAGCACTCGAGTCACAGCAGATTTGAGGCAATGAGGCCTCACGACTTCTCGGAGTCGTGGGGCCTTTTTTCGTTCTTGACGTCACGATCGAGGAGGAACCGGCAATGACAAAGGTGAAGCTCGAATACATCTGGCTCGATGGCTACGAGCCGGTCCCGAATCTCCGCAGCAAGACCAAGATCGTGGAGTTCGCCGGCGAGCCGGCCCTCGAGGACCTCCCGGTCTGGAACTTCGACGGCAGCTCGACGCGACAGGCCGAGGGCCGGAGCTCGGACTGCGTCCTCCAGCCGGTCGCGCTCTTCCCGGATCCTGCGCGCGCAGGCGGCAAGCTCGTGATGTGCGAGGTGCACCTGCCCGACGGGACACCGCATCCGTCGAACAGCCGCGCGACGATCCCCGACGACCCGCACACGTGGTTCGGTTTCGAACAGGAGTACTTCCTCTACCGCGACGGCGCCCCGCTCGGGTTCCCGCGCGAGGGCTTTCCGGCACCGCAGGGCGAGTACTACACCGGCGTCGGCTTCAAGAACGTCGGCGATGTCGCACGCGAGATCGTCGACGCGCACATCGACCTCTGCCTCGAGGCGGGGATCAACCTCGAGGGCATCAACGCCGAGGTGGCGAAGGGTCAGTGGGAATTCCAGATCTTCGGTGAGGGCTCGAAGCGCGCCGCGGATGAGGTCTGGATCGCCCGCTACCTCCTGCTGCGCCTGTGCGAGCGCTACGGCGTGGACGTGAACTTCCACCCGAAGCCGCTCGGCATGGAGCACGACTGGAACGGCTCGGGGATGCACACCAACTTCTCGACGAGGCACCTCCGCGAGGTCGGCGGCGAGGAGTACTTCGAAGCGCTGATGGCAGCGTTCGACGAGTACAAGGACGAGCACATCGCCGTGTACGGCCCCGACAACCACATGCGGCTGACCGGCCTGCACGAGACGCAGGCGATCGACAGGTTCAACTACGGCGTCGCGAACCGCGGGGCATCGATCCGCATCCCGCACAGCTTCGTCGCGAGCGGCTTCCGCGGCTACCTCGAAGACCGGCGACCCAACTCGCTCGGCGACCCTTACCGGATCGCCGGCCGGATCCTCGAGACGATCGCGACAGTCCCGACGAACTCCGCCGAGGTGGCGCTCGACGAGCAGGAGGCGGTGGCGGCATAACGACGCCTCCGACACCGCTCTGGTGCACCTGCGAGAAGCCGTTGCCGGTGCACCTCGCCGAGCGCAAGGGCGCCGCCCGCAGCGTGTGTGCACGCTGCGAACGGCCCCTGCGCCTTCGTCTCGCTCGCTGATCGACCGAAACGCCGGTTAGACGGCCGGCGTCACTGAAGCCTGAAGGTGACGGTGACGTCGGCCGTGATGTCCTGCGTCCCCGGCTCGACGGTTGTGGAGTCCTTCGCGACCGGTGCTGCCTGCGCGGCGAAGACGGGCTGCGGTTGTGATCCGTTCTCGAGCACGGTGGAGACCGGTCCGACACCGAAACCGCCTGCGTCTCCGAGAGCAACGGCCTTGGCGCGCGCGTCCTCAACCGCCTTCTTCAGTGCGTCGCGGTAGAGCTTGTCGCGACCCGACACGTCGAGCGAAGGGCCGCTGACCGTATTCGCCCCCGCAGCAACGGCTGCGTCGATCAGCGACCCGGTTGCAGCGATCTTCGTCTTCGCCGAAACCGAATTGTCGGCGGCGTAGCCGGTCACCTTGCCCTGGTCGTCGCTCTGCGGATACAGCGAGACCTGCTGGGTCTGCAGCTCGTCGCCGCCGGCGCCTTTCAGCGCCGCGATCACAGCGTTCATCAGCTTCGCGTTCTGAGCGAGCGCCTCGGAAGCCGACACCGCCTGGGTGTGCACCCCCGCGGTCACGGTTGCCTCGTCCGGCACGGCGGTGATCACGCCGTGGCCTGTTGTTGTGACGACGTCGGGTGTGGAGATGTCGCCGCGGGCAGCCTCGGGACGGCCGACGCCTGCGAGAGCGGCGACGGCGAAGACCGCGAGGGCGGCGGCGAGCACGAGTGGAAATGAGCGTCTCATGCCCTTCCTACGCCGCTGCCTGCTTATCTGTCACAGCAATGCGTTACGTCTTCGTTGATTGCCGGTGGTCGCTCGACGACCCCACCTTCGGCCGCACGGCCTACCTCGAGGCCCACATTCCAGGCGCGGCGTTCCTCGACCTCGAACGCGACCTTGCCGCAGCGCCGGGCCGGGGCGGGCGGCATCCGCTCCCCACCGTTTCGCAGTTCGCGGCCGCGGCGTCCCGGGCGGGGATCGGTGACGACGCCTTCGTCGTCGCCTACGGATCATTGGGCGGCGCCGAGCGTCTGTGGTGGCTGCTGCGGCATTGGGGTCACGACGCGTGCGCCGTGATCGACCTCGAGGCGTGGCGCGGCCCGCTGCGCTCCGGTGAGGAGGGGATCGCCGCAGCCGAGTTCGTCGCGCGGCCCGGGCCAACCGGCACGATCGAGCGGGCCGAGCTCGCGGCGTCCCTCGACGATCTCGTCGTCGTCGACGCCCGGATCGCGTCACGCTGGCGTGGTGAGCCAAACGCGCTCGACCGCGTCCCCGGACGGATTCCCGGTGCGCGGAACGCACCCTGGAACGAGTCGCTTCCGGCTCTGCCGGACGGGCCGCTCGTCGCGTACTGCGGCTCCGGCGTCACTGCCTGCGTCACACTTCACCGTCTCCACCTCGCCGGGCGCGAGGGACTGCTCTTTCCAGGCTCGTGGTCTGAGTGGGAGCAGTATCCGGACCTGCCGGTCGAACGTTCTCCCTGAGTGAACCGCCTCGCGCCGCTTCTCGTCACGCTGATCGTCAGCACGGTCGACTTCGCGTACGGAAGGTTTGCGTGGTGCTGGCTTGCCGGGCCGATCACAGGTGTCGCCCTCTGGTCGCTCCGCGGCACTCCGAAGCAGGTAGCCGTGCCCGCGGCCGCCCGGTCACAGCGTGCGCCGGCCCTCGTGGACTAGACGAGGCTACGCGGCGGCCGTCGAGGTCGCGTACGGCGCCAGGTATCGCTCCCAGCGCTGCGGGATCTTCGGCGTCGCCAGGCGGATGAAGAGGACCGGCGCCGGCGGTCGCGGGCGCACCGTCATCTGCATGTGGATCTCATGCGGCAGGCGATTCCCCTTGCGCAGGTTGCACGGCGCGCAGGAGGTGACGACGTTCTCCCAGCTCGAGTCGCCGCCGCGCGACCGCGGGATCACGTGGTCGAGCGTGAGCCGTCCGCCCGCGGACCCGCAGTAGACGCATTGCCAGCCGTCACGGGCAAAGAGCGCACGGCGCGAGATCTTCCGCTGGACGAGCCGGGGGACGCGGACGTAGTGCACGAGGCGAATGACGTGTGGCCACCTGAACGTGTCGGTGGCCGAGCGGAGTGGTCGATCGAGCTCCTCGACCACCTCGGCCTTGCCCTTGAAGACGAGCACGTGGGCGCGGCGCAGCGAGCACACATTGAGCGGCTCGTAACTCGCATTGAGAACGAGAACCTGCTGCACCCTGCGGGGAATGTACCCGACGGCACGGGCGTGAAGCCTGGCGGGAGCGGCCCGCCTCCCGGGCACGTCAGCGGCCCATCGCTCTTTCCACCGCCTCCTGCTCCTCTGGCGAGAGGGCGACCGAGGCGCGGCCGCGGTCGAGCTCCTTCATGTAGATGCGGGCGTAGTCGCGCCCCTGGATCGCGGTCACGACGACGCCGGTGCGCGCCGCGTCGAGCAGCGCGAGCGAGGCCGACTGGTGCCCGCCGGTGTCCTCGTAGGCGTCGTAGCGCACGATCGACGTGTTCATCACGGTCGCGTCGATCCGGCGATCGACCCGCGCGAGGCCGGCGGCGACCTCGTCGACGGCGCGGTGCAGGTCGTCGATCCGCCCCTGGAGCGAGACCGAGAAGTCGACGAGGTCCTTGCGACCGCCGCCGAGCAGCACGCGCTGGGCCTCGCGCAGGCGCCTGACCTTGATCGACGCCCACCAGGCAAGGCCAAGTCCGATCGCACCCAGTGCCACCGCTGCGACCGCGACGGCAAGGGCGACTGTCGCCGAGATGTGCATGTCAGAGGTTTGAGGTGGGTTTGGGTGCTTGCGGGGATGGCTCAGACCAAGCAGGTCGTTCGGGTCGGGCGAAGGACATAGCGGTGCCTACGTTCAAGCCCGACCCGGGCGAGATGCGCAGCGTCTGAGCCACCATCCGTGAGTGCTCGCAATTCACCTCGGGCCTCTAACTACGGTAACGAGAAGATCGCGGGGAAGCTCGCCTTGTTGTTGTCGGTGTTGTGCTCGCCCGGCACCGACGCGACGTCGACGAGGACCGTCGTCGTCTGGGCAAACGGCACCGTCCCGAGGTCGGAGAACGTGACCGACTTCTGCTGCCCCGGATTGATCAGGTCGAGCTTCTTCGTGCGCACGATCGCGCCCTGCGACTTCTGAATGGTCAGCGTCACCTTGATGCCGACCTCCTGCGAGTCGCCCGAGTCGTCGATCGTGACGACGAACGCGAGGTCGGTCGTCGCCGTGATCGTGTTCCTCGTGCTGGTGGAGAGGGTCTGGTTCCCGGGCAGCACCTTCACGTCGACGATGTTCGTGCCGTGGATCCCCGTCACCGTGCCGCCGGCCGACGTGCCCTTCAGGCGCGTAAGCAGCAAGGACATGGAGCGCTCGGTCGTCAGGTCACGGTTCGAGACGAAGTTCGAGTCGGGCACCGAGACGCCGCTGACGCCCTCCTGCGCGAGCTGCTGCTGCAACGGGCCGCTGAAGAGGTCGTCCCAGACGACATCGCTTGCGATCAGGCGGTCGCCCTGCTCGGACAGCACCTGCGCCTCGCCGGTCGCCTTCGAGGTCGGATTGTCGGAGAACGTCTTCGCAAGCCCCTGAACGCCGCTGACGCGCAACTGCAGCGCCTCGATCATCCGCTGGTTCAGATCGCGTAGCGGTCCCGGCGGAGTCAGCTTCGTGGCCGCGGTGACGTTCTGGCGCTCCTGCTCGGCGAGGCCGCTCAGCGTCCCACCGAGCGTTGTCGCCTTCGCTGCGGGCGTGACGAGCGCGTTCGCGACCGCGGTGCCGTCGTCCTCGGAGGATTTCGCGATCGTCGCGACCTTGGTCATGTAGCTCTGGTACCGATCGTGCTTCGACGTCGAGGCGCACGACTGCAGGAGCAGGCCGAAGAAGACGAGCACGGCGACGATCACGACGATCAGCCCGAGCAGCCGCAGGATGGGCGTCAGCCCGTGCGCCGGGCCGGCGGGACGGCGCGGGCCTGCGCCCGTTCCCCGGCCGCCGCGTCGGGGCATCCGCACCCGCGAGCCTGACTGGGACTCGGTCGTCGCGGGCTCGTCGTCGAAGAAGTCGAACTGGATGTCGTCGTCGCGCGGGTCCATGCCGGGTCGAATCTACCGCGTTGCCCGGTCGGAGCAGGGATTCTCCCGGCGGCAACGTACAAGCGTCGTAGTGTCCTCGGCCGCGCTCGCGCACGACCTCTTCCTCGGCCGGTACCGGCCGCTGCGCCCCCTGGGCTCTGGCGGCATGGGGCATGTCTGGCTTGCGCGCGACGAAAAGAGCGGCCTCGACGTCGCGCTGAAGATCGTCGCACGGGAGGGAAAGTCCGGACACCGCGCCGAACGCGAGGCGCGCGCCGCAGCCTCCCTCCGCCATCCACACTGCCAGCGGATCCTCTCACTCGCCCGGGACACGGGCCACGTCTACATCGCCTACGAGTACATCCCGGGCCGGACGCTGCGTGAGGCGATGCGCGCCGGCGAGCTCGACGATCGCGGGGCGATCGAGGCAGCCGCGCAGATCGCCGACGCGCTCGCGCACGCCCACGGCAAGGGAATCGTGCACCGCGACGTGAAGCCGTCGAACGTCCTCCTTGCCGAATCGGAGGGGATCGACGTGCGCCTACTCGACTTCGGGCTCGCGCAGATGGCCGAGTTCGACACGCTGACGGCGCTCGGCGACATCCCGGGCACGCTCGCCTACATCTCACCCGAGCGGCTTCAGGGCCTCACAGCCACCGAAGCGGCGGACATCTGGGGGCTCGGCGTGCTGCTCTGGGAGGCGCTCGCCGGTGAGCACCCGTTCTGGGGCGGTGACCTCGTCGAGACCTCCCGCCGGATCGAGCGCGGCGCGCCGCCGCTCGAGTCACTGCGTCCCGACCTCCCTGCGCACCTGCTCGAGACGGTCGCGAGTGCCCTCCTCGTCAATCCGCAGCGCCGGCCGGGCGCAGAGCGGCTGGCGCGCGAGCTGCGTTCACTGCCGAAGCGCCGCCGGAAACGGGCCGGGGGCGGCTCGAAGCCGGTCGCGCCGAGCCGTCCGAGC
>JBAQHS010000324.1:0-2067 GCA_049288455.1 Gaiellaceae bacterium
CTCGTGGCCTTCATGCCGTTCGAGGGCTACAACTTCGAGGACGCGATCGTGCTCAGCGAGCGGCTCGTGAAGGACGAGGTGCTCACCTCGATCCACATCCACGAGTACGAGATCGACGCCCGCTCGACGAAGCTCGGCGACGAAGAGATCACCCGCGACATCCCGAACCGCTCGGAGGAGTCGCTCCGCAACCTCGACGACCGCGGCATCGTCCGCGTCGGCGCCGAGGTCGGCTCGGGTGACCTGCTCGTCGGCAAGGTGACGCCGAAGGGCGAGACCGAGCTGACCGCCGAGGAGAAGCTGATCCGCGCCATCTTCAAGGAGAAGGCACGCGAGGTCCGCGACACGTCACTGAAGGTCCCGCACGGCGAGGGCGGCGTCGTCATCGACGTGAAGACGTTCTCGCGCGACAACGGCGACGACCTCAGCCCGGGCGTGAACGAGCTCGTCCGCGTGTACGTCGCCAAGAAGCGCAAGATCTCCGAGGGCGACAAGCTCGCCGGACGCCACGGCAACAAGGGCGTCATCTCGAAGATCGTCGCCGAGGCCGACATGCCGTTCCTCGAGGACGGCCGGCCGGTCGACATCCTGCTGAACCCGCTCGGCGTGCCGAGCCGGATGAACATCGGCCAGATCCTCGAGACGCACCTCGGCTGGGCGGCCGCGCACGGCGTGTTCGCCGACGCGGAGGTCCTCCCGATGGACGGTGCTGCGGCCCGCGTGATCAACGCGCCGAAGCCGACGCCGATCGCGACGCCGGTGTTCGACGGCGCCACGGTGGCGGACGTCGACAAGGCGCTCGTCGACTGGACGACGCAGAACGAGTCGAGCCCGATCAAGTTCGACGTCGACACCAAGGCCGTCGCAGGCCGGCAGGTCAACGGCAAGGTGCGTCTGTTCAGCGGCCGCACCGGTGAGCCGTTCGAGCAGGACATCACCGTCGGCTACATGTACATCCTGAAGCTGCTCCACCTCGTCGACGACAAGATCCACGCTCGCTCGACGGGCCCGTACTCGCTCGTCACGCAGCAGCCCCTGGGCGGCAAGGCCCAGTTCGGCGGCCAGCGCTTCGGCGAGATGGAGGTGTGGGCGCTCGAGGCATACGGCGCCGCGTACACGCTCCAGGAGATGCTCACGATCAAGTCCGACGACACCGTCGGGCGGGTCAAGGCGTACGAGGCGATCGTCAAGGGCGAGAACATCGCCGAGCCGTCGATCCCCGAGTCCTTCAAGGTGCTGCTGAAGGAGATGCAGTCCCTCGCGCTCGACGTTCGCGTCGAGTCGGAGGAGGGCCACGAGGTCGAGGTGCGCGAAGAGGACGACGAGCTGCTCCGCGCGGCGGAGGAGCTCGGCATCGATCTCTCGCCCGGCTCGCTGCGCGCCGCGGCGCGTCAGCCGACGGCGCAGGAGGCCGAGGAGGGCCAGGACCGCGTCGACACCGACGGGGAGCTCCAGCCGCTGCCGGCCGACGAGTCGCTCGAGGACCTCGACGGCATCGACCTGCAGATCGACGACCAAGAAGACGACGCGGAGCCCGTCGGCGCAGCCGACGAGGCCGAGCCGATCGAAGACTGAGACCCGGACGACCACGGAAAGAAAGAGGCGAGAAACACTTGATCGACATCAATGAATTCGACGCGATCCGCATCGGGCTTGCGTCATCGAAGCAGATCCGTGACTGGTCGTCCGGCGAGGTCACAAAGCCGGAGACGATCAATTACCGCACGCTGAAGCCGGAGCGCGACGGCCTCTTCTGCGAGCGCATTTTCGGTCCGACGAAGGACTGGGAGTGCTACTGCGGCAAGTACAAGCGCGTCCGCTACAAGGGCATCATCTGTGAGCGCTGCGGCGTCGAGGTGACGCGCCAGAAGGTGCGCCGCGAGCGCATGGGTCACATCGACCTCGCCGCTCCGGTCTCGCACATCTGGTTCTTCAAGGGCGTGCCGAGCCGCATCGGCTACCTCCTCGACATCGCTCCGCGCGAGCTCGAGAAGGTGCTGTATTTCGCGGCGTCGATCGTCACGAACGTCGACAACGAGGCGCGCGCGAAGGACCTGAACGACCTCG
>JBAQHS010000325.1:0-7262 GCA_049288455.1 Gaiellaceae bacterium
GTCTCTACTTCAACCGCAGGCGGTACGCGCCGCGACCGTGGGTCGAGGCGTAGAGCAGCCGGTCGCCGCTCTCCTTGCCTGCTGCGAGCGTCAGACCTGAGACGCTTGCGTTCGGCATGCCGTCTGCCGCTGAAATCCACGTCTGCGTCCCGTTCACGAGCCGAAGCACCGTGAAGTCGGTCGAGGCGTAGACGTCGCCGGTCGCCGCGTCGAACACGGCGTCGTTGACCGGCTGGTCACCGATGTCGAACGAGATATTCGTCCACGTCGCCGTGCCCGTCGAAGGAGCGAACACGACGTCGAACACATGCCCTGTCGTCGTGGGCGTATTCGCGTCATAGCCCGAGTACGTGACGATCGCATGATTGGGATTCGTCGGGTCGACCGTCACCGACGCGGGGACGCGACTTGGCTGCGTCGGTGTGTCGATGCGGCTGAACGTGACGCTTGCCGCCGCGTCGTTCGCGTTGGTCGAGACAAAGAGACGGCCACCACTCGTCGCCGCCCACAGGGTCCCGCCGTCTTGGCCGCGAGCGAGCGACGTGATGCTGCCACCGCTCCTTGTCGTTCCGTAGGTCGCACCCGAGTTCGTCAGGGAGACACTCCCGATCGGGAACCAGTCGTTCGCCGAGCCGCATGCACCGGTGAAGAGCAGATCGCTCGGGAACTCACCGACTGCGGTATTGCAGTGCTGCTCGAGGAAGGTCCGGTCGCCGCCCTCGTCCTGGGTACGCCACACGTGCCCGGCGCCGACAAAGATCGTCTTCGAGACGAGCGGGTCGGAGATCGTCGGCGTGTAGAAGCGGGTCGCCTCCGTGAAGCCGACGATGAACCGGTCGCCGACCCAGAGCCAGGAGTTCTGGTCGGTACCGTGGTAGTTCACGTCCATCTGCCCACTCGTGTATGTGTGGAAGTCGAGATTCGGGTCGGTTGCGTCGTAGCCGGCGTCACCGCCGTCACCCGTCAGCGGCAACTCCCAGGTCGACGAGCCGGTGAACGCGAGCGTGCCGTTGTCCTGCGTCCCGGTCATCGCCGAATCCTGTGTGAATGGATTCACGGCGATGCTGTTCATCTGCAGCGTTCCGAGTCCGGCGTTCATCACCGTGAGCTCGGTCGGGATCTGCTTCAGCCAGGCATGGCAGTCGGCTAGGTCGGCCGGTGCGAGCCCGCGCGCGGCGCTGTCGCACTGACTTGAAGCATCAGCCCACTTGCCGCTCGTGCGGATCACGCCGCCGTCGGAGCCGACGAAGAACTGGTCGGGGTTGCCGGGCACGAAGGCAATCGCGTGCTGGTCGGGATGCATCGACTCACCGCCGACGTCCCCGGTCACATCGGTCCAGGTCGCGCCGGCGTTCATCGACATGAGGACTGCGCGTCCGTTGCCACGCATGCCGCCCGGAGCCGCGTACGGCTTCAGCTCCTCGTAGTGCATCAAGCCGCCGACGACCACCATGTCCGGCCGGTCGGCCGGCGAGAGGATGAACATGTCGTACACACACTGCGAGCCGACGAGCGGCGTATTGCAGAAGTTGTAGACGGTGTTCCCCGGCGTGTGGTTCGTCGGGTTCGACAGCCGCGTCCAGGCGGCGTTGTTGCTTGCGGTCATCGTGGCCGCGGGCTGGCTCGCATCGTCGATGCGGAAGACATCGGCCCCGTTCGCCCCGCCGGCGCTCGCGTCGGCGAGATAGATCCGCGTCTTGCCGCTCGGCAGGGCAACCGGCGAGAACGTGAAGCGGGTGCGGTTCAGCGCGAAGATCGGCTGCCACGAGCCTGCAGATCCACCCGACGTCGAACGGATCAGACCGGTGCTTGCCTGCGCGGCATAGACGACGCTCGGATCGCTCGGGTCGAACTTCACCTCGTTGAACGAGCCGGCCTGCGTGAGCGTGAACGTCGCGCCACCGTCCGTTGACGCGTAGACGCCGACGGCGGGCGACGCGGCTGCGACGGTCGCCGTCTGGGTCGCGTTCGAGGCATTGCCATGCGTGCCGGAACGCGTGCCGATCAGGATGTGCGAGGCGTTCGACGGGTCGATGGCAACCCAGGCGATCGAGCGGTTGTTGGCCACCGCGAACGACCCGGGCACGAGTGACCAGTGCGAGCCACCGTCGGTCGTCTTGTAGAGGCCGAGCCCGGCCTCGCTATCGCTGCTCGCATTCGCCTCGCCGGTGCCGACGTAGATGGTCTTCCCGGTCGCGTCGTTCGGATCGACAGCGATCGAGCCGATGGCATTCGTCGGGATCCCTTCCGAGATCTGCTTCCACGACGGGTTCGCGGCGAGCGCGTTCGTCGTCCGCCAGACGCCACCGCCGGCAGCGCCGACGTAGAGGGTGCATTCCTGCGTCTTGCATTTCGGGTCGACGGTAAGCGCGGTCTCGCGGCCCGACCACTGGGTCGGCTTGATGAACGACTGCGTCCCGAGACGGTCGACGTTGAGCGTGTCCGGCCCGAGCGCCTCCCACTTCGAGTTCAGCCTCGAGCCGCGCGCCACCGCGGCGGTGTTCGCCGCGATCGCGCCCTGAATCTGATCGATCGTGATATCGGACGCCGGCGACGCGCGATCGGCGTATGCCTCCTCAGCTGCGCCACCGCCGGCCTCTTCACCCTGCGTCCGCTCGCGCAGCGCAGCGTGGGCCAGGCGTGCGACCGCCGCCTTGTCAAGGGTCGAAGTCGAATGGGACCTCAGCGCCCGTTGGAGCAGTGGTAGCGCTGCCAGAGCTGCGGCGACCACGACGACGGCGGTGATCCGCCCCCGAAACCGGTTCATCCTTCCCCCTTCTCCCGCTGATTGAGGTTGCTATATGTTCAGATCGAGGCCAGCAAGTCAACCGGGGTCGGGAGGCTGATATCAGGTGGAGAGAGCCCGCCTGCAGACAGGCTCTCTCCGTCGTTCCCGTCAGGGATAGGTGGGGTAGGTGTAGGTCGGAACCGTCGTCGTGGTCGTCCCGGTGGGAGCGGCCTTTGTGACGGCCGTCCCGCGGGCGGAGACGCCCCACCACTTCGCGCCGAATTTCAGCTGGCCTTCACCGGTCACCTGCCCTGCCGCTTTGTCGAAGGCGAAGGTGTAGAGCGGGTGCTTGTTGTAGGTCACCTGCATCGCACCGTTCGCGCGCCGTGTCCGGCCGAGTAGCGCCACCTTCACGCCGGAGCCGGCGGTCGGCTTCGCGGCGCTGACGAGCGGCGGCCAGAAGGTCGCGCAGCTCCCGCTGCACGAGCTCTTGCCGCTTCGGTCTTTCGCGAACAGGTAGAGGGTGCGACCTTTCGAGTTGACGAGGATCATCCCGAGTGCGGTCTTCCGCAACGAGACCGTGCCGCTCGTCGCCCTTTCACTGTTTGTCGCCGTGGCGCTGTGAGCCGGCGAGTCGGCGAGCAGGAATCCGACGGTGCCTGCGACTGCCATGAGGATCAGCGCAAGCGTCGTCCGCGCCCTGTTGTCTGCTGTCGTGATCGTCCTATTCATGTTTCCACCTCCTTTCACCTGCTTCTACGCAGGCGAGAGGTGGACGGTTTTGCCCGTCCTGGGCTGTCGGTGTTTCCCCTTACAGAGACGTTACGCAGGGCTGCATCCTGCGCATGACAATGTTGTCGAACCGATGTTGTCCGTGTAGACGCCCACACTCTGTTGTGACGAATCGACAATCCACTGGAGGGCACAACGACATGCGCAGGCTGGCTCTGCTCCTCGCCTCACTTTCGATCCTCGTCGCGGCCGGCGGCGCCGGCTCGAAGACCGTCGCGGTCAGCATCACCAAGTCGGGCTACGTGCCGAGTGCGCTTACGATCGCTCAGGGCGACACAGTTCAGTTCTCGAACGCCGACACCGTCGCACACCAGGTGACCTTCAAGTCGACCACGGGGGTCACATGTGCTCCGGCGACGCTCGTGCTTCAGCCCGCAGCGTCTGGCAGCTGCACCTTCCAGAACGCCGGCTCGTACAGCTACTCCGACCCGAACTCGAAGGGCCACACCTACCGCGGGACCGTCACGGTCAGCGCTGCGCCCGAGTCGGTCACGTTGCAGGCGGCAGCGCCGATCGTCACCTATCGCGCGAGCGTCGCGGTCTCCGGCCAGCACAATCCCGCGAAAGCAGGCGACAGCATCGATGTTCTCGCGCAACAGTGCGGATCGAACACGCCCACGAAGCTCGCGACAGTCCTGACGACCGCCACAGGTTCGTTCTCGACGACGGCGCAACCGCTCATGAACACCGCCTATAGCGCGAAGACGAAGAGCGCCACCAGTGCGGCAGCGACCGTGCGCGTCCGACCGCTCGTCCGGTTGTCGCGCGTTGCGGCCCACCGGTTCAGCCTGCGACTCACGGCCGCGCAGAGCTTTGCCGGGGCGTACGCCAGCTTCCAGCGCTACAACGGCACCCTCCACCGCTGGGTCGCACTGAAAGTTGTGCCCCTGCGCGCGGGGGCGGCAGCTGCCGCGCCGAACGTCACGACCGCCGCCTCGTTCCGCTCCACGGTGAAGACCGGACTGCGGGTGCGCGCGACGCTCGCGCAACGCCAGGCCGGGAGCTGCTACGCCGCCGGCGTGAGCAACATCGTCCGAAGTTAGAGAACCAAGCGAACGAACCAGACAAGTCCGGCGACACCGATTCCGACGAAGACGACTCCGAACCACAGAAGCGGCGAGCTGACACCTGCGTTCGTCTCCTGCTCGACATCGCGCACGGTGAAGACCGTCGCGGTGTGTCTTGGATCGACGAGCACCGGGATCGCCGCCCCCGTCGGCAGGCGCTCGAACTGGCTCGAGTCCTCCGAGTAGTTCCACGTCCGGCTGTGGCCGGCGTAGCTGAGGCGGATGCGGCAGCCAACCCCGTTGCCGCCGCCGAGCCCGTGCGCGCAGCGAACGAGGTTCGCGGTCGCCCGAACACCGGCGTGCCGAAGCGCGGCGTACCTGTGTGGCAGACGGTAGTAGCTGTCCCACGCCGTGTACGCACCGAAGCCGACGAAGAACACGCAGACGAGGACCCAGACGGCTCCGATCATGCGCAAGCGCCTCAACGCACGACGCCGAACCGACGCGCTCACGCGCGTATCGTAATCGCCGTGACTGAGCCGATCGAAATTCGACGCCTGGTCGGAGACGACCTCCAGATGCGGCTCGACGAGCTCGCCACGGTGCTCGCGGACTGTGTCGCCGCCGGCGCATCCGTCAGCTACATGGCGCCGTTCTCGCACGCCGACGCACGCGCCGCCTTCGCCGGCATGGCGGCCGAAGCGGACCGCGGCAACCGGCTGATCCTCGGAGCATTCGCGGCCGGCCGGCTCGTCGGCACGGTGCAGGTGATCCTCTCGGTGCCGCCAAACCAGCCCCACCGGGGCGAGATCGCGAAGCTGCTCGTTTCACCCGCGGCGCGAAAGCGCGGGATCGCGCAACTCCTCATGGAGGCCGCGGAAGCCGAGGCGCAAGCGGAGGGCAGGAGCCTGCTCGTGCTCGACGCGGTCTCAGACGGTGATGCAGCCCGCCTGTATGCGCGCCTGGGCTGGACGACGGTCGGCGTCATCCCCAACTATGCGCTCTACCCCGACGGGCGACCGTGCGACACAACGGTGTTCTGGAAGGCGCTGCCCACCGGCTGATCGCCGCGTGAAAGGCTTTGCCTGCGCCAGCGCGAACTGACCGCCATGGAGCGGGTCATTGCGTTCATCGGGCATGAGCTGACGCGCCGAGGGCCTCTGTCTCCGGCCCTCGTCAAGCACGAGGAACAACGCGCTGCGAGCGTGCAGAGCCGCATCGCCGATGTGATCACCGGCTTTGCCGGCTCGATGAGCTTCGTCTACGTGCACATCGTCTGGTTCGCGTTCTGGATCCTGCTGCCCGTTGAGAAGTATCCGTTCGGCCTGCTGACGATGATCGTCAGCCTCGAGGCGATCTTCCTCTCGACCTTCGTGATGATCTCGCAGAACCGCGCTGACGCCCGCCGCCAGGTCTTCGCCGACAATCAGTACGAGATGATCCAGGACGAGCAGAAACAGAACGTAGAGCTACTCGAGCAAGGCAAGCGCATCGAGCAGCTCACGCAGTCGGTTCTCTCGCTGACGCAAGAGCTTCACTCCTCGCTTCCCAAACGCTGACGGCTACGTGCCTTCAACCTGGTTCCGCTCTTTGAACCAGGTTTGATGAGTGTCGTACCGCCGCGCGATCCGAGAGAACCTCGGCAACCTGGTTGAAAACCAAACCAGGCTGCGGGCGGGGGTCAGCTCATGCGGCCCTGCGCCACGGCCAGACAGGCCTGGCAGACAGGGAAGCCCTGATCCCACGGGACGCCGGTCTGATCGATGCCGCAAAGCGCCGTATCGGCGTCGTCATCGCTGACGATGTGCTCGCACTCCTCGAAGCCGAAGCCGTCGTTGCCGGCCCATGGATCGGTCTTCGTGTCCGGCTTCGTGAACGGATTGGTCATCCGCGGACATGGTAGCCCGGAACGAACAACCGGCTAGGGCAGGCGCTCGCCCGTCAGCCGTGCGGCGCCGAGTGAGCCGAGCAGAAGCAATGCCGCCGCGCCTGCGAACCAGGACGAGATCTCGCGCGTCGCGTGCCGGCTGACGACGCTCGAGCCGAGCTGCTTGTAGATCGTGCTGACCTTCTGCGCCGACTCGGCGCGATAGGTCTTGCCCCCGGTTTCGCGTGCGATCGCAGCAAGCGTCACCGGATCGGGCCGCACGGGGAAGCGGCGTCCTTGCCCACCGCCGAAGCCGTAGCCGCCGAACGGCCCGATTCCGAGCGACCCGTGATCGGTCCCGAGCGCGACGGTGTAGACGCGGATTCCGGCATCGCGGGCTCGATCGGCGCCCTGCAGCGGCGCCAGCGTGCCCCGCGTCTGCGCGCCGTCCGAAAGCAGGATGATTGCCGCGGGCCGCTTGCCGCTTCGGCCACGCGGCGCCGAGCCGACCGACACCTTCGCGACCTGCACGGCGAGTGCGAGGCCGTCGCCGATCGCCGTCCCCGCCTCGGGTGCGAGCAGGTCGATTCCCTCGCCGAGGATCGAGCGGTCGGTGGTCGGGATCACGAGCTCGTTCGCGCCGGTGCTGAAGGATACGAGGCCAACCTTCACCTGCTTCGGCACGCGCGCGACGAACTTCTGCATCGCATTCTGCGCCGCGCCGAGGCGGGAGGGCTTGACATCCGCCGCCCGCATCGATCCGGACACATCGACAAGCAGCACGACGGTCGCCTGGTCCGCGGGCTTCGAGACGCTGGCCCGCGGGCGCGCGACCGCGGCCGAGGCGAGGGCGAGCGCGAGCAGGAAG
>JBAQHS010000326.1:0-4849 GCA_049288455.1 Gaiellaceae bacterium
GCCTCTGCCTGCGCGACGGCGCCGTCGTCGTCCGAGAAGCGCGCGACCTTCGCACAGAGCGCTGCCGCCATCGCCCCGACGAGAGCCGCCGCCGAGCCGCCGCCGGGCGCCGGCTCCTTGGCCGCGAGCGCGTCGAGCAGGGCTTCGATTCGAAGGACGTCCACGAACCCTGGATCGTCCCACATCCAGGGCTCATGGCCGTCAGTCGTACGAGCTACGGCAGTTGAAAGCGCTCGCGCAGCTCTTTGAGGACCGGCGGCGTGGGGATGATCCCCTCGGCCGCCAGCGCCGATTCGAGGTCCGCAACGACACGCTCACGGTAGGCGGCATCCGCTACGGCCCGCTCGACGATGTCGTCGATTCCCCTGCGAGCCGCCGGGAGCTCTTGCGCTGCCTGTACCCAGCCAGCCGGAGCGGGAGGGAGGGCTGCGATCAGCCTGGCGAGCTTGTCGTGGTCAGAAGCGTTCATCGAATCACCCAATCTCAGGACGGTCCGGTGCCGGGTTTTCTTCCATCAACGTCTTCAACTTGTCGAGACAGCGTGACAATCGGCTCGCGATCGTGCCCGGCGGGAGGCCGAGAGCATCTCCGATCGTCCGGTAGCTCTCGTCGCGCGCAAAGAAACGGTCGAGGATCTCGCGGCAGTTCTCCGGCAGGGTGGCCATCGCCTCGTGCACGCTCAGCGCGTCGTCGAGCTGGGAAAGCGTCTCGTCGAGCTCCGTCGTCTCCAACTCCTCGACCGGCGACTCACGGCTCCCGGCTCGCAGCTTGTCGATGCACGCTCGCCGGGTCAGCTGCGCGAGCCACGGACGGAAGGCCTCGTCGTCGCGCAGCCGGTCGAGATGGGTGTAGACGCGGGCGAACACGTCTTGAAAGACGTCCTCGGCGTCGTGCTCTGCGAACCGGAATCCCTGCGTGCAGATCGCGAACACGTAGCGGGAGAAACGCTCGACGAGCTCATCCCAGGCAGCCGCTTCTCCTCGTCGGCAGCGCCCGACGAGCTGGGAATCCGAGCTTGTCGGGGCAGCCATGTCCATCGAGCATAAAAGAGAGGGAGGGCGGATGCCCTCCCTCTCGGGTCGTACGGGTGGGGTCCCGGCTACGCCGCCTTGACGAGACTGTTCGGCGGGACGATGACCTTGAGGGTCGTCGACTTGCCACCCTTCACCTTGTAGATCGTGACCGGGTTCGACGTCACATCACCGTTCGCGTTGAACGAGAGGTTGCCGAGGATGCTGTTCTTCAGATGGATCTTGAAGACCTGCTTGGTCACATCCGCGCGTGTGCCGTTCGACTGCGCGATCGCCGCGACCATTGCCTCGGCGGCCTGCGCTGCATACACCGAATAGGGATCCGGCGGACGCTTGTCGGCCTTCGTGAAGTTCTTCACGAAGGCTGCACCTGCGCCCTTCAGTGCGCTGTTCGGCAGACCGGCAACCGAGACCGACATGTTCTCGGATGCGGCTCCCGCTTCCTGCACGACAGCCGAGATCGGGGTGAAGCCGTCAGGGGCCATGATCTTCGCGCCCGGAGCACCGGCCGCCATGTCCTTGATCAGCTTGCCGCCGTTCTCGCAGATCAGGCCGCCGAGGAACACAGCCTGTGCCCCGGATGCCTTGACCTTGACGGCGAGCGCCTCGTACGACGACGCCTTGCCGTCCCATGCAGTGAACCCGGCGATCGTGATGCCGAGCTTCTTCGCGGCGTTCTTGAAGTTCGTCGCGACGCCGAGGCCGTAGGCCTCCTTGTCGTTCAGGATGAACACCTTCTTGGCGCCGATCGACTTCGCGTAGAGCGCGTCTGCCGCTCCCTGGTAGTCGTCGGCCGCGACGACACGCGCGTAGTTGCGCTTGCCGGTCGGGTAGTACTTGCCCGGCTCACCGGCTGACGTGCCCGGTCCGCCATGGGTCAGGCCGACGTACGTATTCGCCGGGCTGATCATCGCGATCGGGCCGTTCGAGGCGCGGTTGAGCACCGGAACGATGATCTCGGCTGCACCGGAGTTGAACGTCCCGATGACGCCGATGACGCTCGAGTCCTGGGCGTAGTTGTTCGCGTTGGCGGACGTCTTGCCCGAGTCCCACTTGCCTGCTTGCGCAGTCGAGTCGTCGCAGCTCTGGTAGGCGAGGCTGTACTTCCCGGCCTTCCAGCCATGCTGATTGAGGACGAACTTGATCGCCCGGGTCATCTGCGAGGTCTGAGTGCGCCCTGAGCCCTGGAGGGGCAGATCGGACGCGATCAGGTACTGACCGCTCGAGTTCTGGATCGCCGAGCACGACGACGCCGGCAACGGCGTGGCGCCGCTGCGGGCAGTTGCCCCGCTCACCATCGTCGCAAGTGCGACGAATGCAATCAGTGCAGACGCGCCTGCGCCTACATAGATGCGCTTTCTCAATTCGTCCTCCTGGTCTCGCTGGGGGGTCAGGGGAATTGGGGAGAGCATAAGAGAGAGTTGGCGACCGCGCCAACCCAGCTGTCGTCCCGCCGCCGAAGGTTCGTCTCAAGGGAGGTCTACTGTGATGCCGAAAGCACTGCCATGGCCTCGTTTTCGCTCAGTGGACGCGCGCTCCCAGCCCTGACGGGCCGCATTCGCGCGGCCCCGCGGGCCTGGAGCTTCATCGCCGCCGGTGCGGTCGCGATCGCGATCTATTTCCTGCTGCCGGCGAACACGCAGTCGGTCTACTACGTCGTCGTCGGCTTCATCTCGGTGTCCGCGATCTACGTCGGGACGCGCCAGAACCTGCCGCGCGGCAGCCGACTTGCGTGGCATCTGTTCGCGCTCGGGCTCCTCTGCCAGGTGGCCGGCGATGCGATCTTCGCCGTCTACGAGGTGCAGCTCGACCGCGAGCCGCCGAGCCCGTCGATCGCCGATGCGTTCTACCTCGGCGGTTACCCGCTGCTCGCGCTCGGCGTGTTCCTCGTTCTGAGACGTCTCGGCGGGCAGACGAGCCGGGCCGCCGTCCTCGACTCGGTGGTCATCTTCTCCGGCGTCGCGCTGGCGCAGTGGATCTTCTTCATCGACCCGTACAACCACCAGCATTTCGGGACCGAGACCGCGCGCCTCGTCTCGATGGCGTATCCGGCCGTCGACGTGCTGCTCCTCGTCGCGTTCGCCCAGCTGATCGTCGGGCCTGGCGGCCGCACGCTTGCCTACCGCCTGCTGCTCGTGAGCGTCGCGCTGTGGGTCGTCGCGGACGAGATCTACGGGCTGAACAACCTGACGTACCAGGGCGGTGACTGGATCGATGCGCTCTGGCTCGGCTCGTACGTCGTCTGGGGTGCTGCCGCTCTCGACCCGTCGATGGCGCGCATCGCCGAGCCCGACCGCCGTCGCTTACCGCGGCTCACCAACACGCGGCTGACGCTGCTCGCTGCGGCGCTCCTCACAGCTCCGGCGATTCTTCTGATCGAGCGCATCTCCCACCACCGCGTGCACTCCTACGCTCTCGGTTTCGGCGGTGCGGCGCTCTCGATCGTCGTGCTCATGCGACTCTCAGGCCTCGTCCGGGCCGTTGAGCGTGCGCGGCGTTCCGAGCGGCTCGCGCGCCGCGAGGCCGAGCAGGCGCAGCAGCTGCTCGCCTACCAGAACGAGCAGTTGCTCGAGCTCGACACGCTGAAGGACGAATTCGTGTCGAACGTCTCGCACGAGCTCCGAACACCGCTCACCTCGATCTCCGGGTATGTCGAACTGATGCTCGAAGATGAGCGCGATGCGGAAAAGCGAAGCTACCTCGAGATCGTCGATCGCAACGCAGAGCGCCTTCTTGGGCTCGTCTCGGACCTGCTCTTCTCGGCGCGGCTGCAGGGCGGTCGCCTCGAGCTCGATCGCACGGAGGTGGATCTGCACCAGCTCGTCGTGCAGGCAATCGAGTCGGCACGTCCGCGCGCCGAGACGGCCGGGGTCGAGCTGACGGCGATGACGGCGACCGTTCCCATCGTGTCGGGCGAAGCGGTGCGCCTCGCGCAGCTCGTCGACAACCTCGTTTCGAACGCGATCAAGTTCACCCCGCCGGGCGGTCGCGTCGCCGTCCGGCTCTCGTCAGGGGAGGGCCTCGTCCGCTTCGAGGTCTCGGATACCGGAATCGGAATCACCGAACAGGAGCGCGAGCGTTTGTTCGAGCGGTTCTTCCGCTCCCAGAACGCGCTCGAGCGTCAGATCCAGGGAACGGGCCTCGGCCTCTACATCTCGAAGGCGATCGTCGAGGCGCACGGCGGGCGAATCGGCGTCGACAGCAAGGCCGGCGAGGGAACCACGTTCGTTGTCGAGCTCCCGGTGGCAGCGTGAGCGAACGCCCGGTGATCCTCTGCGCAGATGACGACGAGGACATCCTGTCGCTCGTCTCGTTGCGCCTCGAGCGGGCAGGCTTCCGCGTCATCAAGGCTGCCGACGGTGAGGCCGCGCTCGAAGCAGTGCGTGCTCACAAGCCGATCCTTGCCGTACTCGACGTGATGATGCCCAAGCGGACCGGCTACGAGGTGCTGGCGGCTGTGCGCGCCGACCAGGCCTTGGCCGGCTTGAAGGTGCTTCTGCTTTCGGCGCGCGTGCAGGAGTCCGATGTCGAGCGAGGCATCGACGCCGGCGCCGACGCCTACCTCGCGAAGCCGTTCAAGGCCGGGGAGCTCGTCGCGAAGGTGCAGGAGCTGCTCGCGCCGTGACGTTCGCAACCAGGTCCCGCTCTTTGAACCTGGTTCGATGAGTTTTCGCACCGCCGCGCGCTAACTCATCAAACCTGGTTTAAGACCGAACCAGGTTGAAAACCGCGCCGCGTCAACCAGGTTCCGCTTTTTGAACCTGGTTCGATGAGTTTTCGCACCGCCGCGCGCTAACTCATCAAACCTGGTTTAAGAC
>JBAQHS010000327.1:0-11952 GCA_049288455.1 Gaiellaceae bacterium
ACGCCTACGGCGCCGCGATGCACAGGGTCGCGCTGACGTTCGTCCGCTCGAGCGCGGTCGCCGACGAAGTCGTGCAGGAGGCCTGGCTCGGCGCGCTCCGCGGCCTCGACCGGTTCGAAGGCCGGTCGGCCCTAAAGACGTGGCTGCTTCGGATTGTGGCCAACATCGCCCGGACCCATGCGGTTCGCGAGGCGCGCTCCGTGCCCTTCTCCTCACTCGAGCTCGGACGCGAGGCCTCGGAGTACGAGCCTGCCCTCCCCGTCGACCGCTTCCAGGGCCCGGGCGAGCGGCATCCTCAGCGCTGGGTCTCGTTCCCGATGCCTTGGTCGACTGAGCCGGACAGCGCTCTTCTCTCCGCCGAGACACGCAAGCTGATCGCCGACACGATCGCGGGCCTCCCCGACGGCCAGCGGATCGTGATCTCGCTGCGCGACGTCGAAGGTTGGGACTCCGCCGAGGTCTGTAGCGTTCTCGAGCTCAGCGAGACTAATCAGAGAGTGCTTCTGCACCGAGCGCGCTCGAAAGTTCGTGCCGCGCTCGAGGGTTACTTGACCATCGAGGCCCCGTGAACACCGAGTTCAGCTGCCAGGAGATGATCGAGGTCGTCACCAACTACCTCGACGACGCGCTGCCTCCCGACGAGCAGCAACGGTTTGAGCGCCACCTCTCCTACTGCGCCGGCTGCAATACCTACGTCGACCAGATTCGCGAGACGATTAGGCAGACCGGCATGGTGCCGCGCGAGGAGTCGCTTCCGCCCGCGCTGCGGGAAGAGATCATTGCTCAGTTCCGAAACTGGAAGCGAGGCTAGGACGGTGTAACGCGACGGCCGGATCACGTGACGGTACGAGAGATGAACCGCCGCGTCTCACATCTCATCTCGGGTTGGCGCACCGGGCTCTCTCGCCCCGTGCTGATCCTTCAAGCGGGAAACGCCCTGAACTACTTCGGTTACGGGCTCGTTCTTCCCTTTGAGATCATCTATCTGCACCAGATACGTGGCTTTTCAACTGCCACGGCCGGACTGGTTCTGGCGGCGACCATGGGGACGTCCGCGATCGTCACCCCGCCGACGGGAGCGGTGCTCGACCGCTACTCCGCCAAAGCGATCGTGGTCGCAGGAAGCTTGGCGAGCGCCGTTGGCTACGCCGGCTTCGCCTACGTCGACCGTCCCTGGCAGGCGTTCGCCTGTTCGATCGCCGGCGGAGCCGGGCTCGGCGCGGCGGGGACGGCCAACCGGACATTGATGGTCAGGTTGATCACGCCCGATCAGCGAGTGGCCGCCTTCGCGCTCAACCGCGTCGCGGGCAACTTCGGTATTGGTTCAGGCGCGACCGTCGCCGGCTTCATCGTGGCATCCGCACAGAGCCTCAGCTCGTTCCAAATTCTCTATCTCTTCGACGCTGTCACCTCCGCGGGACTCGCGCTGATCGTGCTCGCTGCGGTACCGAGCCTGCGAGCCGAGGCCGCTACAGCGACAGACGCCAACGGAACCGGCTTTCGCGCCGTCGCTCGAGATCGGGTCTTCGTCACTGTGATCGCACTCAACATCGTGCTCGTCGTCGTCGGCCACACGTTCTTCTCGAACATCCTGTCGCCATTTGCAAAGGCCCACACACGGGTCGGCCCCGCCGCAATCGGGATCATCTTTCTCTTCAACACGTCCTTCATCGTGATCGCGCAGATCCCGGCGGTGCGCGTCGTGGCACGGATGCGACGCACGCACGCTTTCGCGGTGGCAAGCGCGCTCTTTGCGGTCAGCCTGCTCGCAGTCTTGCCCGCGACGCTGATCCACTCAGAGCTCGCTGCGGCCAGTCTCCTCGCCGGCGTTGCGATCGTCTTCGCACTCGGCGAAGTCGTACACATTCTCGTTCTCGGGCCGCTGGTCGCGGACATGGCTCCGGCCCACCTGCTCGGCCGCTACCTGTCTCTCTACAGTCTGACGTTCACCCTTTCCCTGGCGATCGGCCCAGCGATTGGTGGACTTCTCCTACAGCGCGCACCAGATGCCGTTTGGTGGGGTGGCGCGCTTGCGGCGGTGCTGGCCGGAGCCTTCCTGCTCCGACTCGGCGACCGCATCCCCGACCCACTCCACGAAGCACCGCCGCGTCTTGCATCGGCACCAGAGGCCGCGTGATGTCCTGCTCCGGCGTTCTGCCTGCCGGCCGGTACCCAACACTGACGTAGAGAGAGGAGAATTGATGAGCGCGTATGCGATCGTGAACCTGAAAGCGGAGGTCGAGGACTCTTGGGGCGAGCGCGCGCCCGGGACCGAGGGGCGCTTCGCGCGCAAGCACCTCGACTCCGAGCATCTCGGTGTCTCCTATCTGCGGTATAGCCCGGGCGTCCGCTCACCGACGGCGCATAGCCACCGCGAACAGGAGGAGGCCTACGTCGTCATCAGCGGCTCCGGACGAGTAAGACTCGACGACGAGATCCGCGACCTCCGCTGCTGGGATGTTGTTCGCGTCAACCCCGCAACGGTGCGGGCCTTCGAAGCTGGAGACGACGGCCTCGAGCTGATCGCCATCGGCTCCGATCGCCCAGACGGCGGCGACGGCGTCTTCGCACCCACAGCCTGGATCGACTGAGCGCGGCGTGATGACCGCGCGCGCGGCAACGTGAGCGCCCAGCACATCGACTTCATGATCGGCTCGGCCGAGCTGGACGTCGATGGCGTCACCGCCGACGGCGAACGGGTTCCTGTCGCGCGGGCGTAACGCAACGGCCGGATCGCGTGACGGTACGAGAGACGGCAAACGAACGCGGGGAAAATCGATACTGAATCGTCTACATCTAGCGAGAGCTTGGCGGACTGACCTGCCTCGCGTGGTCTTGCTCTTGCAGGCCGGGAATGCGTTCAGCTGGTTCGGCTATGGGTTGATCCTCCCGTTCGAGATCATCTACCTGCACCAGTTCCGGGGCTTCTCGACGGCCACCGCCGGTTTGGTGCTTGGCGCGATCCTGGGTGCGGGCACCCTCATAACGCTTCCCTCGGGAGCCCTGCTCGATCGCTTTCGCGCCAAGCCCATCCTGATCACCGCCAATCTTGCGAGCGCGCTCGGCTTTGCCGGCTTTGCGTTCGTCGACCGGCCGTGGCAGGCGTTCGCGTGCGCGGCCATCGGCGGAGCCGGGGTCGGCGTGACCCGCACCGCGAACCAAACGTTGCTCATCACGCTGATAACGCCAGAGCAACGTGTTGCCTCGTTCGCGCTCGGGCGGGCGGCACAGAATCTCGGCCTCGGCGCCGGCGCGGCTGTCGCAGGTTTCGTCATCTCCTCAGCACAGGACCTGCGGTCGTTCCAGGCGCTCTATCTGTTCGACGCGATCACGTACGCCGCGTTAGCGCTGGTCGTACTTGCTGTGATACCGAATCAACGCGCGGGGGCAGCCCCCGGCCCCGGTGAAGGAGGATTCCGCGAGGTCGCCCGCGATCGGAGGTTCCTGATCGTCGTCGCCGTGAACCTCGTGCTTATCATCGTCGGCTATGCGCTGTTCGCGAACATCTTGCCGCCGTTTGTGAAAGCGCACACACGCGTCGGCCCCGGTGCAATCGGAATCCTCTTCGTCTTCAACGCCTTCTTCGTCGCGATCGCGCAGGTCCCAGCGACGCGTCTCTTCAGGCGGATGCACCGAGCGCGAATATTCGCGACGGCAAGCGGGTTGTTTGCGATTGCGCTCCTCGGCGTCTTGCCGGCGACGCTGATCCATTCCGAGTTCGGCGCGGCGGCACTCCTCTGCGCCGTCGCTACGGTGATCGCAATCGGCGAGTGCGTCCACTCCCTTGTCCTCGGCCCACTCGTCGCCGACCTCGCTCCTCCGCATCTCCTCGGCCGCTACATCTCGGTCTTCAGCCTGATGGTGACCGGCGGCTTCGCGATCGGCCCGGCCATCGGTGGCGTCGTGCTCGCGTACTCACCCAACGCCGTCTGGTGGGGCGGCGCCCTCGTCGCGGGAGTGATCGGCGCAGGCTTCCTCCTTGCCGGCGATCGCGTCCCCGACAAGCCGCTCGCCGCGACCGAGTCGAAGCCTCCGCTCGGCGCCCCTATGCCCGACGCTGCATGACGCTCGTCGTTATCGAGCCTCGCTGATGCCGCGCCGGCACGCTGTCCTCGCGCTCGTCGTCGCAGTCTGTTGGGCCGTGAACTTCGTCGTCATCGACATTGGCCTCGAATCGTTCCCACCGCTTCTCTTTGCCGCCCTGCGCTTCGGACTGATCGCCTTCCCAGCGATCTTCTTCGTGCCGCCGCCGGACGTGCGCTGGCCGGCGGTTGTGGGCGTCGGCGTGTTCATCTGTGTCGGGCAGTTCGGCCTGCTCTTTGTGGCGATGAACATTGGTCTGCCCGCGGGGCTTGCGTCGGTGATCGCGCCTCTGCAACCGGTGTTCACGATCCCGCTTGCCGTCCTCGCACTCGGCGAGCGCCCAAGCCTGCGCCAGGTCGCTGGAGTGTCGCTCGCCATCGCCGGTCTCGGAACAATCGCCGCCGGTCGCGCCCATGGCGTCCCTCTTCTGGCAGTCGCACTCGGTATCGCGTCGGCGGCATCGTGGGGCTGCGGGAATGTCGTGACTCGAGCGGCCGGGGCGAAGCGGCCCTTCTCGCTGCTCGTGTGGTCAAGCGTCGTCGCACCCGTGCCGCTACTCGGGCTGTCGCTGATCTTCGAGGGCACCGCGCGCTGGCAGAGCGCGGCGTCTTCGGTCGGTGTGTCCGGGATCGCCGCACTCGCCTACGTCGTCGTCGTCTCGACGTTCTTCGGCTACGGCACCTGGTACCGGCTGATGTCGCGCTATCCGGCGTCGACGGTCGCTCCCTTCACCCTGCTCGTCCCGGTTGTCGGGATCCTCACGGCATGGCTCGTGCGGGGGGAGCATCCGACGTGGGGCGAGCTGCTCGGGTCGCTCATCGTCCTGGTCGGCCTTGCGTTCGCGCTCGGTGTCGTCGACGCGCTCGCGGTTCATCGGCGGACTGCCGCCCACGCACGCTGACGCCGAAGGTATGGAGCATTTATAGAGGCGCCGATCGCAGAGGCGCGGTTAAGGTCGCACCATTTGCCTTATCCCCGTGATCGTGATCGTGCGTGTCAGTGGTCATGGTCATGGTGGTGGTGATCGTGCCCGTCGTCGATGTGCTCAAGATCGATCTCGACGTGACGCACCGTCTTCCATGAGTCCCAGGTGATCTTCAGGATGACGAGCGTGATCGCGAGGCCGAACACCGGGTCGAGGATCGGTGCGCCGAGCCAGGCGGCGATCGCGCTGCCGATCACCGCGAGTGACACGAAGCCGTCGATGCGCGCGTGATTGCCATCGGCTACCAGCGCTGGGCTTCCGAGCCTACGGCCGCCACGCAGCCGGACACGCGCAGCGAGCTCGTTGCCGATGAAACCGACAACACCAGCGGCGGCGAGCACGGCGAGGTGGTGCAGGTCCTGCGGGTGGATGAAGCGCAGAATCGTCTCAATGAGGGCGACCGTCGCCGAGATGGCGATCGCAAGCACAACGAACAAGCCGGCGATCTTCTCGCCCCGTGCGCTGCGAAGGAAGAAAGCGATGCCGAGCGGCACGGCGGTTAACGCGTCGCCGAAGTTGTGGATCATGTCGGCGAGCAACGCGACCGACCCGGAAACAACGAAAACGAGCAGCTGCACGACCGCCGCGACCCCGAGAACAGCAAGCGCGATCGCGACCGTCTTCACACCCTCGCGCGAGCGCAGGATCGAGCGGTCGATCAGGCCGTGCGAATGACCGTGATCGTGCGAGAGGTGATCGTGATCGTGCTCGGTAGCGGAGTCGTCTTGATGCTCGCGAATGTTCAGTCGCTTCGCTCCTGTCGCTCGACGAGCCCGAGGCGGAGGTGCTCGACATGGAAGACCGCTTGGTCGAGCAGGTCGGCGACGTGCGAATCGTGGAGCGCGTAAACCACGCTCCGGCCGTTGCGCACGCCGACAACAAGTCCGAGGTGGCGCAGCACACGCAACTGGTGCGAAACGGCGGATCCCTCCATCTCAACGGCTTCGGCGAGCTCGTTCACGGTGCAGGCTCCCTCACGGAGCCGCGCCAGAATCCGGATACGGCTCGGGGTCGCAAGCGCCTGCATCGTCTCCGCGACCTGCCTGGCGGTTTCCGAATCGACAACGGCCGGTCTTGCGTGCCCCTCTACCCCGTGGCCCATCGCGCCATGATAGCTGAATGACTGCTCAGATATTCACACGACCGCAGCGCCTGTCACTTGGATCACGGTCTCGACCGGCAGGTCGAGCGAGGCGGAGACGAGGCAGGTCTCTTCCGCCTTCTGTGCAAGTTCGCGCGCCTGGGCATCGCCCCCAACATCGGTGGTCTCGACTTGGAGTCGGAGCAGCAGCCGCGTGAAGCCGAAGCATCCGTCCGTACGCATGCTGGCGACGCCGTCGGCGTCGACCTTCAGGCTCGAATAGGCGAGCCCCGCGCGGTCGGCCAGGCCGGTGAAGGTGACGGCGAGACAGGAGGCCGCGGCGGCGACGAAGAAGTCCTCGGGACTCCAGGTTGTGGGGTCGGTGCCGCGGAAGACGGGTGGCGGTGTGATCTCGATCGCCTGCTTGCCCTCCACCTGCGCGGTGACGCGACGTCCGCTGGTCCATGTGACTGTGAGCGGGAAATGGAACTCCTTCGGCCGCACCGTTGCCGCCGTTGTTTTGGTCGTGGCGCTCATCAGTAGAGGCTCGCTGCGAGCCGGCGCCGGTAGCGCATCGTCACCGGATGCTCATCGCCGAGGTCACCGAACAAGGCGACAGTGAGCACAACCAGCCGCTCGCGATCCTCACCCTCGGATCGCCTGATCTCCTCGAGCAGCAGCTCGAACGCGCGCTCGTGCTCATCTTGCTCGAGCGCGCTGACCACCTCGGGGAGCTCGCCGGATGACTGCAGCTCGGCGATGAGTCGCTCGGTGGCGGAGGGGCCGGTCAATTCGTCGAGGAACTGGGCGACCCCCGTCGGGGTGAGCGCGCCGACGAACTCGCGCACCACCTGTCCGTCCCGGAAGGCCTTGACTGCCGGGATTCCTTGGATCTGGTAGCGGAGCGCGAGCTCGGGGTTCGCGTCGACGTCGACCTTCACGAGCTCGAACTCGCCATCGCGTTCCTCGGCTTGCCGCTCGAGCGTCGGGCCAAGCGCCCGGCACGGGCCGCACCACGCGGCCCAGAAGTCGACCACCACCGGCACCTCACGCGAGCGCTCGAGCACATCGCGCTCGAAGCTCTCAGTTGTTGCATCCATCTCTCGTCCTCTCTCTCGGGATCAGTGGGGTAGCAGGGTGCGGCCGCGGCTGTCGAGGTGCAGCAGCCGGTACAGCGGGCAGAAACCAACCGCGCTCGTTCCGAGCATCACGGCGGCGAGCGCGAAGAGCACGATGCCGCCGGCCGAACCGGCGCCGACGACAATCGCGATCACGATCGCCGCGGGTGCGACCGCGAGGCTGCGTAGGGCGCGATCGAGGGTGCTCATGTTCCGGGACATCTCTGCCTCCTTGCGGTGGGTGACCTTCACGTGCTATACAACTATACAACTATTTCGTTTATTCCCGAAGGAGACGATAGATGAAGCTTCCGCATCCGCTGCCCGAAGATCTGGTCGAGCTGATCGCCCGGCGCTTCCGCGTGCTCGGCGAGCCGATGCGGATCCGCCTGCTCGACCAGCTCCGCGACGGCGAAGCCACCGTCGGCGAGCTCTCCGAGGCGCTCGCAGCCTCGCAGCAGAACGTCTCCAAGCACCTCGCCGTCCTCAGCGACGTCGGCATCCTCGGCCGGCGCAAGGAGCGGAACAACGTCTACTACCGCATCGTCGACGAGGGCGTCTTCACCCTCTGCGAGGACGTCTGCGGCTCGGTGCAACAGCAGCTGCGGACCCTCAGCGAACTCGTGGGCGGGCGCGCGCGTTGATGCTCGAGCTCTGGCAGACGGAGTGGTGTCCGGCCTCGCAACGGGTCCGCGCGCGGCTGACCGAGCTCGGCGTCGACTACGTGACCCGGCAGGTTCCCGTCGACAAGGAGCAGCGCGCCGCACTCCGGGAGAAGACCGGCACCGACACGATCCCCGCGCTCGTTCCAGACCACGGCAGCGCGCTGATCGGCGAGAACGCGATCTGCCGCTACCTCGACGAGTACGTCCCCAACCCGCCCGAGGCGGGGGCACACCGGCTGAAGGCGGCCAAAGCGCGCCGCCGCTACCTGGAGGAGGAATGCGAGTGCTCGCAACCAGCTACACACTGAGCACGACGACCCCACTCGGGTTCGGCGAGGCCGCCGAGCGCGTCCGCGAAGCACTCAAGACCGAGGGCTTCGGCGTCCTCTGCGAGATCGACGTACAGGCGACGCTGAAGGAGAAGCTCGGTGTCGACGGGGAGCCGTACCTGATCCTCGGCGCCTGCAACCCACCCCTTGCCCACCAAGCCCTCCTGACCGAACCGGACCTCGGCGTCCTGCTCCCGTGCAACGTCGTCGTCTATACGCGGAACGGTCAGACGCACATATCCGCGGTCGACGCCGAGCGCATGCTTTCGATTGTCGGCAACGACGAGCTTGCGACGGTCGCCGCCGACGTGCGCAGCAAGCTCGCCCGTGTGGTCGAGCGCGCCGCCGGGATCTGAACCGTGCGTCTCTTCACGCGAACCGCGCACGTCGACGCGGCCACGGTGGCCGAGCGGCTCGCTGACCGCAGCGTGCTCGTGATCGACGTGCGCCAGCCCGCCGAATGGCGCAGAAGCCACATCCGCGGCTCCCTCAACCTGCCCCTCACCCAGCTCGCAAGCCGCCTCCACCGAATCGCGAACGACAAAGCCCTCGTCGCCGTCTGCGCGAGCGGCCACCGCAGCGCCATTGCCGTACGCACGCTGCACCGCGCGGGATATCAAGCCGAGAACCTGAAAGGCGGCATGCACGCTTGGACACGCGCCGGGCTGCCGCTCCAGTCAGCTCGCGGCAAACTGCGCTGAAGCTGGGACCACTCCCCGGCGCGACTCCGCATCGCGGCAGCGCCGTCCTCAATAGAAGGGTCCAAGCGTCGCGCGCTCACCAATCGCGAGTACGGTTTCCGAAATGCCCGCGACGTCAACGATCCCCGACGTCGGTGCGTTGAGCGCGACTTCCCGACGGCGGCGGTGCGCGCAGTGACGGTCGCGAGCCTCGACACCACCTGGTACCGGTCCGTGAACGAGTTCGCCCGCGACACTGGTTGGGCGCACGGTGTGCTCGGCAACTACGCGAACTGGGCTGGGCTCGTTCTGCTTGCGTTGCTGCTCGTCGCAGGCTGGCTGCTCGGCCGACGCCGCCCCGAGGCGCCGCGCTTGACGGCGACCGCGTTCCTCGTCGGCGTCGGCGCCGTGCTCGCCCTGCTTGCCAATCAGCTGATCGGCCCCGCAGTTGCACGTACGCGTCCCTGCAATGCACTCGCTCACGTCGAGGTGTTGCTGCACTGCGCGAGCGACTCTTCGTTCCCGAGCGACCACGCGATGATCGCCGGCGCGTTTGCTGCAGGACTGTTCCTCCTCAACCGCAGAATCGGGTTAGTCGCGTTGCTGCTTGCGCTACTTCTCGCCTTCGCCCGTGTCTATGTCGGTGTGCACTATCCCTCCGACGTCGCCGGCGGCCTCGCGATCGGCGCCGCAATCGGCACGCTCGTTGTGCTCGCACTTCGCCCAGCCGCCGCGGCGGTGGCACTGCGGCTCATGCGTACGCCGTTGCGACCTCTGGTCGTAAGCCGTAGCTGAGCTCGAGCGGCGTGCTCTTCGGCTGCGCCGCCGGGGCAGCTGGTGGAACCAGGTGGGTATGGAGTCGTTCATGGAGCTTCGCGGCGGCGAGGGGCACGGCCGCGCAAGACCGCTGCCCTCTGAGCCGCCGCGGGCCAGCGAACGCCCGGCAACCCAAAAGAGTCCAGGTTTCAGGCATTTCGCGATCGCGGCGCCCGGCGTAGCTTCGGCTCCAGTCTGAGAAAGGAGCTTCACATGTCGTGGAACCGTCGCAAGATGGTGATGCTGGTCACGGCTGCTGCGGCAGCCGTCGGAGTCGGGGCAGCGCTCGGAGCGATCCCCGGCTCGAACGGGGTGATCTATGGGTGCTACGTGTCAGGCACGGGTCAGTTGCGCGTCTACGACCCCGGCTCGTCGACCGCGAAGAAGTGCGCGTCGAACGAGACGGCGTTGACGTGGAACCAGATCGGCCCACAAGGTCCCACGGGCGCTACCGGCGCTACCGGAGCCACAGGCCCTGCCGGCCCGACGGGGCCGGCTGGTCCGACCGGGCCTTCGGGCCCGAAAGGAGATACCGGCGCCGCGGGAGCCTCCGGGCTCAGCCACGCCTACGAGGCTCAGAACACCTACACGGTGAACAGCAACGGCGAGCACCAGGTCGTCGGCCTCAGCGACCTTCCGGCAGGCGAGTACGTCGTCGAGGCCACGCTCAACAACGAAGTCGGAGACCCCGCGGTGTGCGCGCTGTACAGCAACGGCAGTCCGCTGGGTGCCGCTACTGAGCAAGTCTTCCTCGACTCGCCCACATTTTTTGGCTACAGGCATACCAGCACGTTGGTGGGGTACGTCACCTCGCTCGGCTCGGGGGTCGCCATCGAGGCGCGGTGCGAATCAGGGCCGTCCGCAATCGACCCGCTGGCGACCAACTCGTCGAAGATCGACGGAACGGTTGTTGCGACAGCGGTCGACGCAGTCGACTGACACGACGGTCGGCGGGCCGCGCACACAGGCGCGGCCCGCCTGACGCCCTAGGAGCTGTTCGGCGCGCCAATGCGGCCTGCGAGCTGGCTGCGCGACCGGATCCCGAGCTTCGCGTAGACGTGTCCGAGGTGTCGTTCGACGGTGTAGACGCTGATCACGAGCGTCGCCGCGATCTCCTTGTTCGAACGACCCGCCGCGGCGAGCTCCGCCACACGGCCTTCGGCTCGCGTGAGCACGCCCTCCGCGCTCGGTCGCCGGCCGCCCACGCGGTCGAGCTCCGAACGCGCCTGCGAGGCCCAGCCGTCCGAGCCGATCGCGTCGAATGCGGCGGCGGCCGCCTCGAATGCGTCGCGCGCACCGGCCCATTTTCGCCGGCTTCGCCGCGCACGACCGCGAATCAGAAGCGAACGGGCGGCGTCGAAGCGAAGCCCGAGCCGTGCGTACTCGGTGACCGCCTGCTCCAGCTCAGCGTCAGCTGCTTCCGGGTCTGCATCTGCGGCCATGAAGAGCAGGGCGGCGCAGCGTCGTGCGCTCGCCCGCGCCCACGGGTGCGCTTGCTCCTCGGCAAGGAGACGGAGCCGGCCGGTCACGTCCCGGGCCTCCTTGACCTCGCCGAGCCCGACGAGTGCCTCCACGAGATCTGCTGCAACGGGCATCACGCCCGGGTCGTCGATCGCCTCTCGCTCGGCGTGCGCCCACAGCGGGCGGAGCTCGGCCACGGCCTGGGCATGCTCGTGACTGAACAGGGCGGCGAGACCAGCCGCCCGGCGTGCCTCGGTCTCCTCGCGGTAGTTCTCGATCGCCTTCGCGGCGGCGGTCGCCGTCGCCGCCCATTCCGCGGCCTCGACCGGATTCCCACGGACCGCGTTCAAGACCGCACGGCAGCGAGCGGGGCCTACGACCTGTTCGTGCGTGTCACCGGGAATCGTCCACTCGCCCCATTCGTCGAGGTGACGCTGCGCAGCATGCACGTCGCCCGCCCGCAGTTCGATCTCGCAGAGCTGCCGGTGCATGATGCTCGCCGAGACCGCTTCACCACGTTCGCCGGCCAGGGTGCGCAGCCGCTCGAACACTGCACGGCTCTCGTCGACGTTGCCCCGCACCATCAGACGGATCCCGGCCGGCCGCTCGAGCGCAGCCTCGTACAGGCTGGCGCTGTCCGGGGCGGCAGATGACGGTGCCTGCAGCGCGTCGATCGGCCGGCCGCGCATCACGTTGATCCAGGCGAGCGTGTACAGCACTCGCTGCCGCGTTCC
>JBAQHS010000328.1:0-1564 GCA_049288455.1 Gaiellaceae bacterium
ACGACGCGAAACGTGTCGAGGTCGACGACCGCGAGGCGCGACTCGGCGTCGCAGGTGACGAGTGCCCACGGCGGCGTCCCGGCGAACGCTGTCCCCGCGCGCAGCGCAAGTGCCGTGGACGCGGCCAACCCGATGAACTCGCGACGGTTCACCCCTCAGGTACGGCCCGGCGCCGCCTTCAGGTCCAGCGTGCCGCGTAACGTTCCGCCGGTGAGCCACCCCGATCTCCAGACAGAGCAGGCATACGTCGACCGCGCGTACGACCACCTCGAGCGCATGCGCCAGGCGGTCGCGCGCGCCGGCGAGGCCGTTGACGGCGAGGTCGCCCAGGCCGCGATGGACGCGTGGGCGACTCGCCGCCTGCGCACCTACGAGGACGCCGAGCGCGGGCTGTGCTTCGGGCGACTCGACTTCGAGCAGTTCGCACGGCCGCTCTACATCGGGCGCCGCTGGGTGCACGACGAGGAGCAGAAGCAAATCGTCGTCAACTGGCAGGCGCCCGCGGCTCGGCCGTTCTACACGGCGACCCCGTACGACCCGCACGGGGTCACGCTACGCCGGCGGTTCCGCACCGACGGCCGCCGCTTGCTCGACATCGCCGACGAGGCGCTCGACGGCTCGATGCTCGAGGGAGCGAGCGTCGGTGATTTCTTGCTCGAGGAGCTCGAGCGGACGCGCGGCCGCCACATGCGAGACATCGTCGCAACGATCCAAACCGACCAGTACCGGCTGATCACTCACGATCCAGACGTGCCGCTCGTCATCCAGGGCGGACCCGGAACGGGCAAGACCGCGGTCGGCCTGCACCGCGCGTCGTGGCTCCTCTACACGCTGCGCGAGAACCTGCAGCGCCGCGGCGTGCTCGTGATCGGGCCGAACCGCACCTTCATGGAGTACGTCTCGCACGTGCTGCCAGCACTCGGCGAGGACGCAGTCGAGCAGCGTGCGGTCGGCGAGCTTGTCGACGGGGTCGCGCCGGAGCGCCGTGACCCGCCCGCTGTCGCCGAGCTGAAAGCCGACCTGCGCCTCGCCGAGGTCGTGCACCGGGCGGCCGAGCTGCAGCTCGTCTCGGAGCCGGAGGAACTCGTCATGCGACTTGACGGCTCGTTCATCTCGGTCCGCTTGCGCGAGGTGCGCGAGCTCCTCGCCGCCGCACGCGAGGAGAGCACGACAGCGGCCGCCCGCGAGCGTTTTCGCATGAGTCTGCTCCGCCGCTTCTACGAGGAGTACGGGCGGCTGCTGGGTGGCGCCGCGATTCGCAACTTCGACGAGGTCGAGGCTGCGCTGCGGGCGAAGGGCTACCTCGACCGGGTGCTGAAGGCCGCGTGGCCGCTCGTCTCACCCGACCGGCTCGTCCGTTCGCTCCTCGGCTCCAAGGCGGTGCTCGCTGAGGCAGCCGACGGGATCCTCTCGCCGGCGGAGCAGAAGGTGCTCTACCGCCGCGGCGACGGCTGGTCGGACGGTGATATCCCACTGATCGACGAGGCGCGTACCACCCTGGCGACGCCGCCGCGAACCTTTGGCCATGTGATCGTCGACGAGGCGCAGGATCTGACGCCGATGC
>JBAQHS010000329.1:0-9808 GCA_049288455.1 Gaiellaceae bacterium
GCCGGAGTGTAAAGACCGCGCATTACGGCTCTGTAAGCGGGGCGACAGCGCGAGCGACCGAACGGGAGCTGCCGAGGGCGGCGGCGCCCGCACAGGCAACGGCGAGCGCCAGCACGAACGGCACCCCGTGCAGTGGGCCGAAGCCGCCGTGCGTAAGGAAGGGAGCCGCCGCGGCCGGGACGACCATCTCGAGCCCGAAGGCGACGGGAATCGCGCGCGTCGCGGGCCACGCGAGGAGCGCGGTCTGCTCGGCGAGCAGCGCTGACCAGCCGGCGACCGCCACACCGAGCCCCCAGAGGATGGCAACAGTGAAGTGGCGGTCGGCGATCGCGGCGTCGATGAGGGCCGTGCCGAGCCCGAACCACGCCCACGCGAGACCGGCGGCGATGCTCGTCTCCAGACCCCCCGCGCGCCTCGCCGCACGCAGGAGATACGGCAGCACGGCAACGACGACGATCCCCGCCGCGGCGGCCCACGTTCCGCCAGTGGTGAACGCACCGGTCTGCGACGGCGCGGCCCAGCCGAGCACGGCGACCGCAGTCGCGATCGCGAGACCGCCCCCGACCTCGCGCGCCCCGACGCTCTCCCCCAGCACGCGCACGCCCAGCACGAGCAGCACGACTAGCCCAAGGCCAAGCGCGGGCTGGACGAGCGAGACCGACGCGAGCGCCAGCGCACCGGCCTGCAGTCCGAACCCGACCACTCCCACAACGCCCCCGATCAGCCACGTTCGGCGGCGAACAAGCCCGACGAGCAGTGAGGCGCGAAGAGCCGACTCCGGCGGCGCGTCCCTCGCCTCGAGCGCTTGCAGGGCGGCGGAGAGGGCATACAGGGACGACGCGACGGTCGCGAGACAGACGGCGATGAGGGCGCGCACGCCGTCAGACTACGATCGCGCGATGGTCGGCATCTCGCTTCTCACGCTCGTGCCGGGCGAGCTCGGTGGCAGCGAGACCTACGTGCGGGAGCTCTTGCGGTCACTCGGACGGGTCGGCGAGCTCGACTATCGCGTGCTGCTGCCCCCCGTGGCTCCCGACGCAGCAGAGGGGCTGCCCGCTGAAATCGCCTCCGAATACCGGCACGCGCGGACGATTCGCGAGCGGCTGCTTGCAATGGGCGCCGCCGCAGTGCGGCCCGGGCCGCTGCAAGCCAGGCTGCGCGATGCCGACGTCGTTCACTACCCATTGACGCTGCGCATTCCGCCGGTGAAGCAGCCGACCGTCGTCTCGCTGCTCGACCTGCAGCACCTCGACATGCCTCAGCTTTTCTCGCGCGGCGAGCGCGCGTTCCGGCAACTCGCGTGGCATCGGTCGGTCCGATCGGCCGATCGGGTGATCGTCATCAGCGCGTTTGTCCGCGACCGCGCGATCACACTGCTCGGCATCGATCCCGACCGCATCCGCGTCATCCACCTCGGAGTCGATCACGAGCGCTTCTTCCCGGCGACCACGGCGCGCGAGCCGTTCCTGCTCTATCCGGCGCGCCGGTGGCCGCACAAGAATCACGAGCGGCTGTTCGAGGCATTCGCGCTGATCCGCAGGGACCGTCCTGACTTGCGACTCGTCCTGACGGGCGGTGGCAGCTACGACGCACTCCCCGACGGAGTCGAGGCGCTCGGCAACCTCGACTTTGCGCAGCTGCCCGACCTCTTCCGCCGTGCGAGCGCGCTCGTCTTCCCCTCGCTCTACGAGGGCTTCGGCCAGCCGGTGGTCGAGGCGATGGCGTGCGGGCTGCCCGTCGCGTGCTCGAACGTCGCGTCCCTGCCCGAGATCGCAGGCGATGCCGCCCGATTGTTCGACCCACACGATGCCGGGGCGATGGCCGCCGCGACACTCGACGTCCTCGGGGCCGCCGACGAGTGGTCGGAACGCGGGGTGCGCCGGGCGGCCGGGTTCACATGGGAGGCAACCGCGCGCGCGACCGACGCCGTCTACCGAGAGCTCAGCACGCGATCGTAGGCGTCGGCGTACCGCGCAGCGGCTGCCTCGACGGAGTACGCCTCGGCCAACTCGATCGGACGCTCGCGCCGGGGCGGGCTCGCGAGGTGCGCCGCGAGTGACTCGGCCAACGCGTGCCAGTCGCCGGGCGGAAAGAGCGTGCCCGCCCCGCGCAGCACTTCAGGGATCGCACCCGAGGACGCTGCGAGGATCGGCAGGCCGGCCGCGGCCGCCTCGGCGAGCACCATTCCGAACTGCTCCTCCCACCACGTCGTGGGCAGACTCGCGAGAACGAAGCACGACGCGCGCGCGAAGATCTCCGGCATCTCGTCGTAGGGAACGGAGCGCCGCCACTCGACGGCGTCGCCGAGCCCCAGGTCATCGGCATGAGCGTGCAACCGCTTCTCCTCTGGGCCTGCGCCGACGATCAGCGCCCGTGCGTGGCAGCCGTCTCGCCGCAGCCAGGCGAGTGCGCGCAGGAGATCCTGATGGCCCTTCTCCCAGACGAGCCGCCCGACCGACAGGACGAGATGTTGCTCGGGCGCCGGTGTCATGCGAAAGCGGGCGGTGTCGATGCCGGGAGGTGCAACCTCGATCCGCTCGGCTGACGCGCCCTCGAGAAGAAGTGCCCGCCGGGCCCGCTCGGTCGCAGCGAGGAAGAGGTCGACCTGGGGGATCGTCTCGCGGCGCTGCCGCCGGCCGCGGAACCGCCGGTAGGCATCGCCGAACGGAATCGTCTCCCAGACGGTAAGGACGAGCGCGAAGCCGAGGCGTGACTTGAGGAGCGCCGGCCCGTGGCTGAACGGAACGCCGATCTCTGCCGCGTGCACGAGGTCGCTGCCGCGTAGCGCGGCTTCGAGCCCCAGGTAGCGGTCGCCGAGTGCGAGCGCACCGAGATCGCCCACTCTGCCACCGGGCAGACGGTCGCGGAGCGCGCGCACGGGCTCGACGGGAACGGCGAGCGACCCGAGATCGTGGGAGTTCGAACCGGTCGCGAGCACGCGCACCTCGTACCGGTCGGCAAGCAGCTCCCACGGGCGCAGGTCCCACGGATTCGCCGAATGCCCGCGCAGGAGCGTGATCGTGGGCCGGCTCATCGGTCGCGGAGCGCGTGCAGGAGCTCGAAGGGAATCGCCCGCAGCAATCGGGCCAGGACGGCGAAAACGACCAGCGCGACCGGCAGGCTGATCTCCCACGGCAAGGGCAGCGCGACGACCACGAAGGCGGGCAGCGCCGCGAGCAAAACGCGCGGTGTCAGGCCGACCCGCGGCACAACGGCAGGCGCGCCGCGACGGAGGAAGACGTAGGCCGCGAACGCGAGAAAGCTCTCGCCGATCACCGCTGCGGCGGCGGCTCCTCGCGCGGCCCACAACGGGATGAACACGGCGCCGAGCACCAGGACGAGTGCAAGCGCTCCGGCATTTGCCCAGGCGAGCGCGGCCTGCCGCCGCATCGAGAGGAGCCCGAGCTGCCACACCTGGCCGACGAAGACGGCGATCAAGGCAAACGACTGGATCTGAAGCACGGGCGCGGCACCGGCGAACTCGTGCCCGCCAAGCAGCGGGATCAAGGTCGGAGCGAGGGCGTAGATGACGAGCACGAACGGGATCGCCGCCGCGAGCGAAACCTCCGTCATCCGCTGCAAGCCGAATCGCAGCCGTTCGTTGTCATCTCGGCCGGCAACCGACAGCAGCGGCAGCGCCGTCGAGAGCACGAGGAGTGGCAACGAGAACAGAACGGCGAAGACCTGGAACGACGTGGCGAAGAACCCCGTCGCGGATTTTGACGAGAGCAGCGACGTCATGATCACGAGCACGCGGAAATAGATGACGTTCATCGTCAGCGCAATCGCCAGCGGCAACGCATCACGCAGCAACGAGCGCGCGACGTCACGGTCGAGCCGCGGAGAAAGCCCGCGACGCCATGGGACCGCGAGCGGCGTGAGCGCGAGCACCACCACTCCGACCGGGATCTGGGCGCCGAAGAACGGCAAGAGCGACGAGCCGAGCGCGACGAGCAGGACCACGACGACGAACGTCAGCGCGGACTTGAGAACCTCGAACGCGGTCACGGCGAACAGCCGCAGCTCGACCGAGAGCGGCATCATCATCGTCGCCTGCGTGTTCACGAGCAGGACGCCTAGGCCGCCGAGCAGCGTCCCCCAGAACATCGTCCGGTCGTAGGCGACGAGCGCGAAGATCGCCGCGGCCGCGATCCCGACCGGCGTGATCGCGAGGCGCAGCGACACGAGGTTGCCGAGCAGGCGGGCGCGGTGCTCGCCGCGCGCAAGTGCCAGCTCCCGGGCGCCGACCGCGGTGAGCCCGGCATCGCTGATGCCACTCACGACGCCAAGCAGTGCGGCAACTGCTCCATAGCGGCCGAAATCGTCGCGGCCCAGGTGCCGTAACAGGAAGACGGACGTGCCGGCACCGAGCAGCGTCCCGATGCCGTAGCCGACGCCGCGCACGAGGCCGCCCCGCACCACGCGACCGCCGGCCGCCGAGGTCGAGAGCAGATCCGGGCTCGGCTCCGTGGCGCTCACCGCCGCATTATCGTGCCCCCCGTGCAGGCCACCGTGATCATTCCGACCTTCAATGGCCGCGAGTTGCTCACCGAGGCGCTCGCCCACCTCGCGTCGCAGACCGTCGCGCACGCGGTCGTCGTCGTCGACAACGCATCGACGGACGGTACCGCCGAAGTGCTCGCAGAGCGCTTCCCTCAGGTGAAGGTCGTCCACATGACCGCGAACACAGGGTTCGGACGCGCGATGAACGCGGGCGTGGCCGCAGCACGAACCGATGCCGTCGTGCTGATCAACAACGACGTCCTCTGTGCGCCCGATTTCCTCGAGCGTCTACTGGAGCCGCTCGCCGACGAGAGTGTGTCGATGGTCGCCGGCGTCCTCCTGCAGCACGACCGGCCGCAGCTTGTCGACTCCGCCGGCATCGAGCTCGACACCACCTTGCGCTCGTGGGACTCGTTCTGGAACCGTCCGGATTCCGAGATCACCGGCGCCGTCGAGCCGGTCGGGCCGTGCGGAGGAGCGGCGGCGTTTCGCACCGCCGTGTTCCGCGAGGCGGGCGGTTTCGACGAGACCTTCTTCGCCTACTGGGAAGACGTCGACCTCGCGTTGCGCCTCCACCTCGCAGGCCATCGGTGCGTCCGCGCGAACGAAGCACGTGCGCTCCACAAGCACGGCCAGACCCTCGGAGCTGCATCGCCCGCCCAGCGCCGCCTCGAGGCCTTCGGCCGTGCGTACGTGCTCGCCCGCTATCGCGTCGCTCGACGGAGCCCGATCATGCGCCTGAAGATCGCGGTGCTCGACTGGCCGGTGCTGCTCGTCCATCTTGTCGTTCGACGCGAGCTTGGGCCGTTGCGCGAGCGTCTGCGCGGCACGCGCGCCGGGCTCGCTCGGCCCGCGCTGCGTGCACCCCTCGAGCTTGCGACGGTGTCGTTCGCGGGTGCGTTCGGGCGACAGCTCGGACTGCTCCGACTTCGAGCCGGCGGGTCGCTGCCATCACATTTCGACCAGGGAACCCCGGGGACGTGACTACCTAGCCACGTCGCGCGAACGCCGACCACTGGTAGACGAGGAACTCGGCACTGCGGCCACGGGTCGCCCGTTCGAGTAGGCGGCCTGCGGGCGTCAGCGGCGCATGTGCGGTGCGTTCGACGCGCCAGCCGCTTGCTTCGAGCAGAGCGATCAGGTCTTGCCGCGTGAACCAGCGGAGATGCGTGACGTCACGGTGGCCCCACTCCGTGTAGCCGAAGGTCCCGCGTCCGACGAGATCGCGAACGAGCGACCAGTGGCGTGCGTTCGGAACCGAGACGTGAAGCAGCGTGCCGACCACCGTAACCTCGTGCAGCCGCCGAAGGACCTCGTCGGGCGACGGGAGATGCTCGAGCAGGTCGTAGGCGAGCACCGTGTCGAACGGCCCTTCGAGCTCGCCGAGCACATCTTCGACCCGGCCGGTGACCACCTGGTCGTACACGGCACGTGCGGCGGCTGCGGCGTCCGGGTCGACCTCGATGCCCGCCAGATAGTCGACGCGGTCTCGGATGGCCTTGCCGACGCCTCCGCTGCCGCAGCCGACGTCGAGCAGGCGCCCGAGTCGTGCGGGCAACTGGGCGACGAGCTCCGGCCGCTCCTGGCTGAAGTACGACAAGGCCTTCCCTGGAGCAGACGAATTGCTCATAGATCACCAGTAGGCTTGCGGGCCATGGCGGCATCAGATCAGACCTGGAGCGAGGACGCGGCGGCCGACCTGCAGCGCGACTTCGGCGACGCCTACCGCGACCGCACGTGTCTCGTCACCGGCGCCGATGGATTCATGGGATCGCACCTCACCGAAGCGCTCGTTGCGCTCGGCGCGAACGTGGTCGCCTTTGTGCGCGCCACGTCCTCGGGAGCGCTCAACAACATCGGTGCGATCCGCGACGACCTCACGGTCGTGTTCGCCGACCTGACGGACAAGACCTCGATCGACCACTTGCTGCGCGATCACCTCGTGACGGCATCCGACCGCCCGTACATCTTCCACCTCGGGGCGCAGGCACATGTCGGAGAGTCGTGGCACCGGCCGTACGAGACCGTGATGGCGAACACCGTCGGGACGCTCAATCTCCTGCAGTCGGTCGTCGATCACGGAATCGAGCTCGAGAAGTTCGACACGGCAGGAACGTCAGAGGAGTACGGGAACGTGAGCGAGCACGTCGCCCATCACCATGACTTCGACGATGCCGGCTCGCTGATCCTGCACGAGCGCTCGCCGATCAACCCGAAGTCGATCTACGCGACCGCGAAGGTCGCGGCCGACTTTCTGACCATGAACTACCACGATGCGTACGGCATCCCCGGCGTCGTCACGCGCATGTTCAACAACTACGGGCCGCGTCAGAACCCGCGTTACGTCACCGGCACGATCATCACGCAGGCCCTCTCACGGCCGGAGGTCGAGCTGGGCGCGCTCGAGCCGCTGCGCGACTTCTGCTTCTGCACCGACGGCGTGCGCGGCCACCTGACGGTGGCGGCGCAGGGCCTGCCCGGCGACGTCTACGTCTACGGCCAAGGCGAGAACATCTCGATGGCCGACTGGTCCGATCTGATCTTGCGCACCGGGGTCGAGCACGGCTTCTGGCCGGACGATCGCCACGTGGTCACAACCGAGCGCCGCCTGCGGCCCGGGACGACCGACGTGATGGCATTGCGTGTCGGGTACGAGAAGCTGAACGCGCAGACCGGCTGGGAACCGAAGATCTCGTGGGAAGAGGGCGTCCTCCGCACGATCCAGTGGTACGCGGAGAACCGCGACCGCTGGCTGGGTCGCGTCGACTGGCTGACGCGGCGCACCGCCGACACACGATGAGCCGCATCCTCGTCACAGGCGGCGAGGGGTTCCTGGGGTCGCATCTCGTCGAGCGGCTCGTGTCCGACGGGCACGACGTCGTCGTCGGGCGGCACCGCGAGCACGACCTCACGCGATTCGTCGACGCCAAGCAGCTCTTTGCCGAGGCACAGCCGGAGCTCGTGTTTCACCTTGCCGCAGAGGTCGGTGGGATCGGCGCGAACCGGCGCAATCCCGGACGCTACTGGTACTCCAATCTGATGATGGGCGCGCACGTCATTGAGCTCGCGCGCGCACACGAGGTACGCAAGGTCGTGATCGCCGGCACCGTCTGCGCCTATCCGAAGTTCGCGTCGGTGCCGTTCTCGGAGGATGAGCTCTGGAACGGCTACCCGGAGGAGACGAACGCGCCGTACGGCGTCGCCAAGAAGACCCTGCTGGTCGGCGCGCAGGCCTATCGAGAGCAATACGGCCTCGACTCGATCTTTCTGCTCCCCGCGAACCTCTACGGCCCGCGTGACAACTTCGACCTCGAGTCGTCGCACGTCATCCCCGCGCTGATCCACAAGATGGTCGATGCGCGGGACGAGGTGACGCTGTGGGGCGACGGCTCCCCGACCCGCGAGTTCCTCTACGTCGACGACTGCGCCGAGGCGCTCCAGCTTGCCGCCGATCGGTATGACGGACCTGCGCCGGTGAACCTCGGCACCGGCGTCGAGACATCGATTCGCGAGCTCGCCGAGACGATCGCCGAGCTGACCGGTTTCGAGGGCGAGATCGTCTGGGACACCTCGATGCCGAACGGGCAGCCGCGCCGCAGCCTCGATGCGACCCGCGCGCAGGAGCTGTTCGGCTTCCAGGCGAAGACCTCCCTCCGCGCCGGCCTCGAACGGACAGTCGCGTGGTACCGCGAGTCCTCGCCCGTCAGCGCGTAACGCTCGGCGCACTTGCCCTTGCCGACGCGGTCGTCGTCGCGGCAGTGGCGGCGACGCACAAGCCGACGGCGGCTGCGCTCGTCGTCGCACTCCTCCTCGCGCCGGTCGCGGTCGGCGCGACGGCGACGATCGCAGCACGGATCGGCGGCGACCGCTTCGCCGTCGGCTCGGCCGCGGTGCTCGTCGTCCTCCCGCTGCTCGGGAATCGCTACATGCTCTCGACCTACCGTGGCACCTTCGACTCCCGCGCACTCCCGAGCCTCGTGGGAGTCCGCCACACCGCGATTTTCGCGCTCGGCGTTGGCATCGCGGTGATCGTCGCGCTGGCGCCGCGACTCGCGGCTGCGGCAGGCGGCGCAACGGCCCTCGTCGTCGCAGCGGCGGTCTGGCAGTTCGACGGTGTCGGCGCGGTTCGTCCCGGCCTGCACGAAACCGTGTGGAGCATCACGCTGCTCGAGTGGCTCGTCGTCGCGGGCATTCTCGGCGTCGCCCTACGCTCGCCGCTGCTTGCTGCGGCTGTGGGCGGCTGGCTGCTCGCGGGGCTGCTCTGGGCAGCACACGAGGGTTACCACGGCGCAGTCTTCTGGCGGTCGCTCGCGGTCGCCGCCCCAGCGGCGGCGGTGCTGCTCAGCTCGCTGGCGCTTCTTGTGCCGCGCCTGCAGCCTGCTCGACCGCGGGCGGCGGCTCCGACCGAGCGCTGAGCTCGAGCTCGAGCAGGGCAAGTCGCTGGGCGAGGATCACGTTCTGATCCGAGAGCTTCGACATCACCGTCGAGTAATGAAGAAGCACGGCCAACACGAAGAGCAGCGCGACGGCGAACAGCACTGCCGGCGGGTAGGTCTGCACACCGAACCAGCCCGCGATCACATTGAGCCCGCCACGCCAGGCGGAGAGCACGAGCAACACGAAGCCGGTGAGCACCCAGAGGAGTGCGTAGCGCTCGCGCAGCCGCCGCGACCGGATCAACTCGAACACGACCACGAGCAGAAGCAGCGACGCTGCGGTCGCGGCGAGCGAGATCGCAAGCGGCGTCTGCCCGGCGGCGATCACGCGTCCTCCAGAGGCGTCGCCTTGCGCCTCAGCGACCCGATTACGACCGCGAGCATCACCTTCGCCATGTAATACACGGTCCGGAGGCCGCGGATCGAAGAACGTCCGGCTGCCCGCTCGCGCATGCGAACCGGAAGCTCGGCGAGGCGGAGCCGGTGCTTGTGGGCCATCACGGCGGCCTCGACCTCCGGGTAGTCGTGCGGGTAGTCGGCGGCGAAGAGCTCGATCGCCTTGCGGTTCAGGACTTGGAAGCCGCTCGTCGTGTCGGTCAAGCGCTGCGCCGTGAGCAGCGACACCGTGCGGGCGAGAATGCGAATGCCGATGCGGCGCGTAGCCGACGACCGGTAGCCGTCGGCCCCTGCGAAGCGCGAGCCGACGCAGACATCCGCAGAGCCGCCCACGACCACATCGACGAGCGGGCCGAGCTCGGCGGGGTCGTGCTGACCGTCACCGTCGACACGAATTGCAAGCTGGTAGCCGTGCTGCGCGGCATACCGAAACCCGGTTTGAACGGCACCGCCGATCCCCAGGTTGAACGGCA
>JBAQHS010000330.1:0-4947 GCA_049288455.1 Gaiellaceae bacterium
CAGCGATCCCGCAGGCGCGGTTCCAAGAGCGTTTCTCGATCCTCCTCGATGGGATCACCGTTCGACTGCCGGTGCGGGCGCTGCCGAAGCTGCTCGGGCTCAGCACCGTGAACAAGATCTATCCGAGCCTCACCTATCTCCGCACGATGGACCGCGGCCCGTCGGTGATCCACGCGACCGACCTGCAGGCAGCGACCGGCGACAAGGGTCAGGGAATCAAGATCGGCGTCGTCGACACCGGCGTCGACTCGTCGAACCCGTTCCTGAGCCCTGTCGGCTTCAGCTATCCGGCGGGGTTCCCGAAGGGCAACACGAAGCTGACGACACCGAAGGTGATCGTCGCGAAGGTCTTCCCCGGGCCGGTGCGTGATGCGTCCAGCACGAAGGCGTTCGACCCGACCGAGCCGCACGGCACGCATGTCTCCGGCATCGCGGCAGGCGACGAGGGCACGACCGCTCCGGCGGGCGCCGACCACCCCGTGACGACGAACCTCTCCGGCGTCGCCCCCAAGGCGTGGATCGGCAACTACCGCGTCTTCACGATTCCGACTCCGCTCGGCCACGAGGCCGACACGCCCGAGATCGTGAAGGCGTTCGAGGCAGCGGTCGCCGACGGCATGAACGTGATCAACTTCTCGGGCGGCGGCCCTGAGACCGATCCGGCCAACGACGCGATGTACGAGACGGTGCACAACACCGCACTCGCGGGGGTCGTGCCGGTGATTGCGGCCGGCAACGATCGCGAAGATTTCGGCCTGGGCACCGCCGGCTCGCCGGGCAGCGCGCCCGATGCGATCTCGGTGGCGGCGGTCTCGAACTCGCACGTTTTCGCGGACGCCCTCAGCGTCCTGGGCGGCCCGCCGTCGCTCGGCGCGGTGCCGATCCAGAACGCCGCCGACCAGAAGCTCCCCGGTGGCTGGGCGACACTCGACCAGACGATCGTCGATGTCACCTCGGTCGTCGGAACGGACGGGAAACCCGTGGAAGCGCACCTCTGCGGGCCCGCTACCGACCCGAACTCAGGCCTCGGCACGATGCCGAAGGGCTCGCTGAGCGGCAAGATCGTGCTTGTCTCGCGAGGCCTCTGCTCGTTCGTCTCGAAGGCGGAGCGCGCGCACCTCGGCGGAGCGATCGGCATCGTCCTCGTCGACAACCGCTTCGGCGAGGCGAATCCGATCCCGGTGCGGCTGCCGATTCCCGCCGGGATGATCTCCGACCTCGACGGCCAGCAGCTCCGCGCGTTCCTCGCTGCAAGCGGCGGCCGCGCTTCGATTCGCGTCTCGACGGACATTCGGGAGATCCAGACGAACCGGAGCGGCGTGATCACGAGCTTCTCGTCGGCCGGGCCGACTGCCTTCGGCAACCAGTTGAAGCCCGACATCTCGGCCCCGGGGCTCGACGTTCTCTCGTCGACGAGCGGCTCGACGTTCTCCGTCTTCGCCGGCACCTCGATGGCGACCCCGCACGTCGCGGGCGCGGCCGCGCTGCTCTTGCAGCAGCATCCCGGCTGGTCGTCCTGGCAAGTGAAGTCGGCGCTGATGTCGACGGCCGGCGCCGCGTGGGGCGACACCGCGCGCACGCAGGAAGCGCCCGTGCTGCTCGAAGGCGCCGGGCTCGCGAACGTGCAGGCCGCCGATGACCCGAAGGTGTTCACCGACCCGCAGTCGCTCTCGTTCGCGAAGATCGACGTGTCGACGGGCGCGCAGCGCACGTCGATGCTCGTGACGCTCAGCGACGCGGGCAACGGCGCGGGAACGTACACGGTCTCGCTCGCGCCACAGGCGCAGAGCACCGGCGTCACGATCGACGTGCCGAGCAACGTCGTCGTCGCGCCGGGGGGCGATGTTGCGATGCCGGTGGTCGTCCGTGCGGCCGCCAACGCAAGCACCGGCGAGAACTACGGCTTCATCGTGTTCAGCGGCAACGGCGTCCAGCGGCGCGTCCCCTATGCGTTCCTGCTCGAGCGCCCGGCGTTGCGGACGCTCAAGGCCGTGCCGCTGAAGAAGCTGCAGACCGGCAACACCGCAACCGGCACGAGCCTCGTGACGACGTATTGCTGCCCGTCCGAGCCGTTCGGCCCGCCGGCGAATTACGTCGGCGCGCCGATGAACGAAGACGGCTCGGAGCACCTCTACTACACCGACATCGACCAGCCGGTCGCGAACTTCGGCGTCTCCGTGCTCGCGCAGACGCCGGGCGCGCTGATCGACCCGTTCGTGCTGGGCTCCCAGGACGAGAACGATGTGCAGGGCTACGCGGGAACACCGACCGACGTGAACGCGCTGACCTACGACGCGAACATCGACATCGGAGCCGCCGGCGCTCAGTTCCCACGGTTGCAGCGCTTCTTCGTCTCGGTCGATTCCCGGGCGGACCCCTTCACCGACAAGCCGCTGAAGGGCCAGTACCTGCTCAACGCGTGGGTGAACGACGTGACGCCCCCGTTCGTTCGCCTCCTGACAACGCGCGTCTCGGCCGGCCGCCCGCTGATCGTCGGACAGGCTGCCGACCTTGGCTCGGGCGTCGATCCGCTGTCGCTCGTCATCAACTACAACAAGGCACTCGTGGGCGCCTCGGCGTACGACCCGAGCTCGGGCCTGATCGTCTTCGGCATTCCGACCGCCGCACCGAAGTTCAAGGCGGGCAAGACCCCCGCAATCGTCGCCGCCTCCGACTATCAGGAGTCGAAGAACATCAACACGGTCGGGACGAGCCTCTACCCGAACACCACATTCCTGCGCTCGAAGATCACCGTCGTCAATGCTCCGACCGTCACCTGGATCGAGCCGCCCGCTCACGTGTGCGCCTTGAAGACCGACCGCCTGCTTGTCGTCGCCGGCTCGAATCGAAGGGTGAAGGACGTCACGTTCCGCGACAACGGCAAGCGCATCGGAGTCGAGAAGGGCAACCCGGACGACGTCTACTCGGTCACCTGGAAGACGGGCGCGTTGAAGAAGGGCGTCCACCATCTGACGGCCACGGTTCGCGACTCCGTCGGCCACAAGGCAGCCGCGGGCCGGCAGCTGCGCGTCTGCAAGTAGCGCTCCTGAAGATCGCAGTCGTCACCGGAGCATCGTCCGGCATCGGCGCCGCACTCGTCGCCACGCTGCAGGCGCGCGGCTGGCACACGATCGGCCTCTCACGCACTGCGTCGGGGGCCGACGAGCACGAGTCGTGTGACGTCGGCGATCGCGCAGCGGTCGAGGCGGCCGCGCGGCGCGTGCTCGAGCGCCATCCGAAGGTCGACCTGCTGGTCAACAACGCAGGCCTGCCGGCACGCGGGAGCTTCCTCACGGCGGCGCCGGAGCGCATCGAGCAGGTCATCGCCGTCAACTACCTAGGCTCCGTCTGGGCGACGCTCGCGTTCCTACCCGGTCTCGGACAGGGATCGCATGTCGTGAACGTCGTCTCGGTGGCGGGGACCGTCGCCGGCGGGCCGTACTCCGCGTCGAAGCACGCCCAGCTCGCGTTCTCGCGGTCGATCACTGTCGAGCTCGCGCCGCGGGGCATCGGCGTGCACACCGTCAATCCAGGCTTCGTGGAAACGCCCGGATTCCCGCAGCAGACCCGACTGGGCCCGCTCCTCGGCCGTCTCGTCGCCGAGCCCCAGCTCGTCGTCGACCGTCTGCTCGACGCAGTGGACAACAACAAGCGCGAGATCTTCGTGCCACGGTGGTACCGGCCCGCAGCCTGGATACAAGCGCTCGCGCCGGGTCTGCTGGCCCGCGTTCGTAGTCGCTGACGTACAAGCGGCCCGGGGACGGACGCGTCGCGCGCGCAGCCCAGGATCAAGAAGCTCGGAGGTTCATCGCGGAACGAGTAAGTCCCGCCTTGCTCGTAGCGCTGTCCGCGCTCAGCGCACGGTTCGTGCCTGCAAGAAAAACCAGATCGCCACGGCGGCAGCTGCGCCGAAGATGACGGCGAAGATCCAGTGACCGCTCGCGAGGAGCAGCAGGGCCAACAGCACAAGAACGCCGGCGATCAGGGCCGCCCTTCGCAAGACGCGTTCGCGTGCACGGCCTCTACCGCTCAGGGTCACGAGTTGATCTCCGTCGCCGATCCACGCCCACCATCTCAGCACGATCAGGTGACCGTGTCCAGAATCGCCCGAACGCACGCCGGCCCGCGCCGGGCACCTACCCGACCGTCGGTCGCCTTGCCTTCAGCCGCGCCGCCGCGTAGGAAACGAAAAACGTGACGAGCAAGAGCACCACTGTGAGGACGAAATCGCCGTCGATGTGCTCTCGATGATCAAAGAAGTTCCGGTCGACCACTTCGTTGACGACAACAACGGTGACCGCGATGAGCAACCAGATGCGCCAGTGAGAGATCAGGTGTCCACGCACGTTGCCAAGCATTCCCGTTGGAGCCGCAATCTTCAAGGACGGCAAGTTCCTGACATGGGCGCCACCCAATCTCACTGGACCCGTGGACGTCGCGGACGCGACCAGCAAGAGTTATGACGATGAGCGCAACCTCGCGGATCTCCCTCTCGGTTTCGATGGTCATCGTCGTGACCGTCGCATCAGTCGCGGTCTTCAGCGCGCACGACTCGGCGCGCTGCATCTCAGCCGGCCAAGACGGAGGCACAGTCATTCGCGCGTGCCACCCCCGACCTGATTGGGCAACCCATTCCGGGTGGCTGCTCGCGATCGCCGGCGCGGCGACCGCCATTGCACTTACGTTCGGCCTCGACATGGCCGTGCTTGCCGGAGGTCTTGCCGCGACAGCCGCACTCGCGTGGGGCCTCGGCAACCTCGCCGTCCATCTCTGGGCGCCGCCGGCAACAGCGCAGAACAGCTCGCCGCCGGCCGAGGCGGCCTACTTCGCGGGCGGAGCGATTGCGGCGCTGCTCATCAGCGCAGCGTTCGTCTCCGCGATCCTGATTCAGACCCGTCGATCTCCGTCGATCGGGGTGTAACACCAGAGCCGCCTCGCGCCATCTCC
>JBAQHS010000331.1:0-6535 GCA_049288455.1 Gaiellaceae bacterium
TGGATCAAGCAGGTCGGCCGGGTCGGGCGCAGGGCATAGCGGTGCCTACGTTCAAGCCCGACCTGGCTGAGATGCGCCGCATCCAGGCCACCATCCGGGAGTGCTCCAATTGCCGATCAACCATCTAGAGTCGCTCCCCATGGGGCCGGCGTGAGACTGGGCATCGACAGGCGCGCGATGGCGGCGCTGTCGGGCGGCCACCTGGCTGTCGACTTCGCGTCCGGCAGCGTCCCGGCGCTGATCCCGTTCATGACCGACCGCTTCCACCTCGGCTACGCGCTGGCGGCAATGCTCCTGCTCACGGCCACCGCGTCATCCTCGCTCGTGCAGCCGCTCTTCGGCCTGTGGTCGGATCGCCGCGGCGCGCTGTGGTTGATTCCCGGCGGAACGCTGCTGGCTGCCGTCGGCGTCGGTGGCGCGGCGATCTCGCCGGCCTATCCGCTCGTGCTGCTGCTCGTGCTCGCAGGCGGCCTCGGAGTCGCCGCATTCCATCCCGAAGGCTCGAAGTTCGCGGCGTATGCGAGCGGGCGTAAGCGGGCAAGCGGCATGTCGTACTTCAACAGTGGCGGCAATGCCGGGTATGCGCTCGGTGCATTCGCGACTGGACAGCTCGTCGTGTGGCTCGGGCTCGTCGGCGGGCTCGTCGCGATGGCGCCGGTCCTGCTCATCGCGCTGGCGCTTGTTCGCGTCATTCCGCACCTGTCGCAGCTCTCGCCGGCGACCGCCGGCTCCGCGTTCGACCGCGGTGACGACCGGCGACGGGCGATGGCGCTGCTCGGGGTCGTGATCGCGCTACGAAGCGTCGCCTGGTTCACGCTCCTCGCGTTCGTGCCCCTCTGGGTCGTCTCGCTCGGGCATTCGAAGGCCGAGGGAAACCGGCTGCTCTTTCTGATGCTGCTCGCCGGGGCGGTGGGAACGCTCGTGCTCGGCCCGGTCGCAGACCGGATCGGGCTGCGCCGGACGCTCGTCATCACGCAGGCACTTCTCTCGCCGTTGATCCTCGTCTTCGTCTACGTGGGCGGAGTGCCCGGCGCCCTCGCGCTGATGCTGGTCGGGGTGTGCGTTGTCGGCACCTTCGGCGTGACGATGGTGCTGAGCCAGCTCTATCTGCCCCGGCATGTCGGCATGGCATCGGGCCTCTCGGTCGGCCTCGCGATGGGGATCGGGGGCATCGCCGCCGTCGTGTTCGGTGCCGTCGCCGACGCGATCGACCTGAAGACCGCGCTGACGGTGGCTGCTGCGGCGCCCGCGCTCGGCGTCGTGTTCTGCCTGAAGCTGCCCGCCCCCGCACCGCGGACGCGAGCCGGCGTCGACCCGGCCGGGGCCGCGCTGCCGATCGACTGAGGAGGCCGCGGCAGCTCGACACTCGGCAACCTGGTTGAAAACCAAACCAGGTTGCGGGCCGGGGCGACCTGGTTGATGAGTTTCACGAATCGCGATGAGTTTCGGGGCCCGGCATCGTCTAGGTTCATGATCGTCCCGCGAAGCGCTGCTCGCGGCTTGCCATGGCCTATCTCGGAGGTGAGACGTTGTCGAAAACGGTGCTCCTGATCGGAACCCGCAAAGGGTGCTTCGTGCTTGAAAGCGACGCCGATCGTCGCGATTGGGCCGTGAGAGGGCCGTATTGTGAGGGCTGGCCGGTCTATCACGCGGTCTACGAGCCATCTTCCGGCGCGATCTACGCGGCGGCCGCAAGTGAATGGCACGGGTCGGCGATCTGGCGGAGCGGCGATCTCGGCGAGAACTGGACGCATTCGAGCGAAGGGCTCCAGCTCTCCGACGCGACCCGGAAGCTCTCGAAGGTCTCGACGCTCGCCGCGTCACCTGGGCGGGTCCTCGTCGGCGTCGAGGCGCCCGGGATCTTCGCGAGCCGCGACGAGGGCGCGACCTGGTCGGAGCTCTCGACGCTCGCCGGCCAGCCGGGCAGCGAGGTCTGGGACGACCCCGCGAACCAGCCGCCCGGACATCTCGGCCTCTCGGCGCTGATGCTCGACGACGGCGGCGACAGCGCGAAGTTCTGGGCGATCGTGCAAGGCATCGGCCTCTTCGAGACCGGCGACGAGGGTGCCACCTGGACACCGCGAAACCGCGGCCTGCGCGCCGAGTGGCCGCGTGAGCACGAAGAGGTCGGCTTCTGTGTGCACAAGGTCGTCCGCTCGGCGTCCGACCCGAGTCGCATGTACCAGCAGAACCACTGCGGTATGCATCGCAGCGACGACGCCGGAGCGACCTGGACCGAGATCACCGAAGGGCTGCCGAGCGACTTCGGCTTCGCCGCGGCTGCTCACCCCCACGACCGCGATACGTTCTACGTCGTCCCGCTCGACCCCGGACACGGCCGTGTCATGCCCGAGGGCGCGGCGGCGGTCTGGCGCACGAGCGACGCCGGCTCGAGCTGGCAGCGACTGGGAAGCGGCTTGCCGCAGAGCGACGCGCATATCGGCGTCCTGCGCGAAGCGATGGCCATCGACTCGTACGACACTCCCGGCCTCTACTTCGGCACGAGCACCGGGCAGCTGTTTGCGAGCGTCGACGAAGGCAACAACTGGACGGAGATCGCGGGCTACCTGCCGGGTATCTCGTCGGTGGAAGTCGCAATCATCGACTGATGGCCGATCTGCACCTCCCAGGAACGCTGATGCCGCTCTTCCCGGGCATCGAGCGGCACGTCGAGGTCGACGCTGCGACGGTCGACGCAGCGGTCGACGAGCTCGAGCGGCGCTGGCCCGGCGTCCGCGACCGGTTGTGCGAGCCCGGGCCACGCATCCGCTCGCACATCCACTTCTACGTCGACCAGCGGCGGGCGACGCTCGACACGCCGCTTACAGCAGGGTCTCGGGTCGATGTGATCGCCGCGATCAGCGGTGGCTGACCTGGCGATCCGGCTCCGCGGCGTCGTCAAGCGCTACGGCGCGATCACAGCGGTGAACGGCCTCGATCTCGACGTGCCTCCGGGGACGTGTGTCGGTTTGCTCGGCCCAAACGGCGCAGGCAAGTCGACGACGATGCGCCTGCTCACCGCCCAGGCGATCGCCGACGAGGGGGAGCTCGAGGTACTCGGCTTCAGGTTGCCCGGCGAGTCGAAGGCTGCACGAGCTCAGTGCGGGGTCGTGCCGCAACTCGACAACCTCGACGTCACCCTCACGGTCGAGCAGAACCTGCTCGTGTTTGCGCACCTCTACCGCATCGGTCGCGCCGAACGGCCAACAGCCATCGAACGCGCACTCGAGATGGCGAACCTCGTCGACCGCCGCGACACCCGCGTGGACAAGCTCTCCGGCGGGATGCGCCGGCGCCTGCTGATCGCGCGCGCCCTCGTGCACGGGCCACGGCTCGTGCTGCTCGACGAGCCAACCGTCGGGCTCGACCCGCAGGTGCGCCAGGAGCTGTGGGCGCTCATCGACGCACTCCGCGCGGCGGGCACCACGATCCTGATGTCGACGCACTACATCGAGGAAGCACAGCGCCTCGCCGACACCGTGATGATCATGTCGCACGGCGTCGCGGTCGCCGCTGGGCCGCCGTCCGAGCTGGTCGCCGAGCACGCAGGACGCGAGGCGATCGAGATCTACGGCGCCCCTGCGAAGCTCGCCGAGGCGGAAGCGTCGGCGAACGCGCGCGGCCTGCGCACCCGGCGCACCGGCACGAGCATCTCGGTGCTCGGCGTCGAAGCGATCGACGGCGACGCCCCTGAAGGAGAGCGGCGCCCGACCAACCTCGAGGACGTCTTCGTCCTCCTCACCGGCGAGACGATCGAATGATGAGCAGCAGCGCGCCGGTCGGCCAGCAGCGCCTCGGTCGCCTCGAACGGCGGGCGATGACCGGCGTGCTCGTGCGCGAGATCGTCAACTTCTCGTCGTACTGGCGGTCGGCGACGTTCTCGTCGACGGTCGAACCGACGATCTACCTGCTCGCGTTCGGCTTCGGCTTCGGCTCGCTCGTCAGCAAGGTCGGCGGGTACAGCTACGTGCAGTTCGTCGGCACGGGGACGGTGGCGACGGCCGTCCTCTTCTCGAGTGCGTTCCCCGCGATGTTCGGGACGTTCATCAAGTACAAGTTCCAGCGCACCTACGACGCGGTGCTGGCAGCGCCCGTCGACACCGAGGAGCTCGTCACCGCTGAGGCGCTGTGGGTTGCGACGCGCGCGGGTGTCTATGGCTGCGTGCCGCTGCTCGTCGCAATCGTGTTCGGGCTGAACCCATCGTGGGGGATGCTCACGGTGCCGCTGATCGGGTTGCTCGCGGGCTTCGGCTGGGCGTGCTTCGGCATCGCAATCGCCGGCTTCGCGTCGTCGATCGAGAACTTCAGCTACGTGATCAGCGCCGTCCTCACGCCGCTCTTCCTCGTCGCGGGCACGTTCTTCCCGCTGAACAAGCTGCCCGAGTGGGCGCAGATCCTCGGCGACATCAACCCGTTGCATCACTGCGTCGAGCTCGTTCGCCACGCTGCCTTCGGTTTCGACGCCTGGGATCCCGTGCGCGTCGCCGGACTGATCGTCTTCGCCCTCATCACCTGGCGGGTCGCGATCTTCGCGATGACGCGCAAGCTGATCGACTGACGTGGGCGGCCGCGCGGGTGTCTCCGTCGAGGTGGCAGTGGTCGGCGCGGGCGTCGTCGGGCTCGCGATCGCGCGCGAGCTCCAGGCCCGCGGCGCGAGTGTCGCGGTCTTCGAGCGGACGTCGATCGGCGCAGGCGCCTCAGGCGTGCAACCGGGCGGGGTTCGGCAACAGTGGGGCACGCGCGTCGCGTGCCGCCTCGCGCGCGAGTCGGCCGCATTCTACGACGACGCCGATGAGCGGCTCTCAGCCGCAGTGCCGCTCGGCTTCCGCTCCTGCGGGTACCTCTTCGTCGCAGACGACGACGGGGGCCTCGCCCGGCTCGCGGCGAACGTCGCAGTGCAGAACGAGGAAGGCATCCCGTCGCGCCTCGTCTCGTCCGCCGAGGCAGCCGAGCTGGTTCCCGGCCTCCAGACCGAGGCCGTCGTCGGCGGCGCATGGTGCGCCGTCGACGGCTACTTCGATCGCCCGCAGGGCGTCGTCGAGGCCTTCGCACAGGGGCTCGACATCCGCATCAGCGAGGTGAGCTCACTCGCGTCGCTGCCGGCGGAGACGGTGGTCGTCGCGGCCGGGGCCGACACGCCAAGGCTCGTCCCGAATCTGCCGATCGAGCGCGAGGACCGCTTCCTCTTTTACAGCGAGCCGATCCGGGAGCGGCTGCTCGAGCCGCTCGTCGTCTCGCCGTCTCGCCGGTTCGCGGCCAAGCAGCTCGCCAACGGCCGCGTGCTTGCGAGCGATCTGGGGGCGCGCGGGGACGCTTCGGGTGCCGAGTCGTGGCGCGCGAACATCCGCGCCGCCGTCGACGAGCTGTTGCCGATCCTCACCTACGTGTCGCTCCCGCTTCTCGTGCACGGTGAGTACGACGTCACCCCCGACCATCAGCCGATCCTCGGCCAAGTCGACGAGCGCCTCTACGTCGCTGCCGGCTTCAGCGGCCACGGCTTCATGATCGCCCCTGCCGTCGCGCGCATTCTCGCGAGTGCGATCCTCGACGGCGTCGAGGACGAGGCACTCGCGATTCTCGATGCGGCGCGGTTCGCCGAAGGACGCCCGGTGCCCGAGCCGCAGCTCGTCTAGGCACCGTCGCCGAGAATCGCGTCGAGCTCGACTTCGACCAGCACGCCTTCGGGGATGAAGCCGCCCACGTAGTACGTCGTGTTCGCGGGGGCGACGTCCTTGAACGCGTCGCGATGGGCGAGGATCACGGCCTCCCAGTCGCAGCCGGGCGCGAGCAGAAGCCGGGTGCGCAACACATCTTCACGGCGAGCGCCGAGCTTGGCCGCAGCGGCGAGAGCCAGCTGCAGCGCCTCGGTCGCCTGCGCATAGGCGCTGCCGCCGGCACGGGCTGCCGTACCGCTGACCGCGATGTGCGACCCGATCCTGACCGCACGCGAGTACGCGGCGCGCAGCTCGAATTCGGTGCGCTCTGTGTAGACCTCCCGCACGAGCGAGCAAGCGTAACTGGCCTCCACCCACCGAAGTAGGCTGACGTCGATGACCGAGATGCGCCTCTACGACATCCGCGTCACCGTCGAGCGAATCGAAGGCCGTTCCGTCTGCGGCCTCGCGGTCGGCGATTACTTCGAGGTGACGGAGTCAAACCGCGTCCGCATCCCCGAAGGCAAGCACTTCTGCCTCTACGCGCTGCAGTCGGTCCTGCCGTTGATTCCGGCAAAACAACGGCGCCTGCCGGCAGAGGACTGGCTCGAGCGCGACAACTTTGTCTCTTGCCCCGACCCGGACGAGCGGGTCGTGATGCGGATCGAGCGCATCGGTGAGCGCGTGCTCCGGACGGAAGACCTCACTTGAGGGAGGTCGGCCTCGGCCTCCAGTCCGACAAGCGGCCAGAGGAGTACATCGCGATCGCACGTCGCGCCGAGGACGCGGGCTTCGACGTCGTGTCGGTCTTCCACGATCTGCTCTTCCAGCCGGCGATCGTCCCGCTGACGCTGATTGCGCACGCGACCGAACGCGTACGA
>JBAQHS010000332.1:0-4206 GCA_049288455.1 Gaiellaceae bacterium
CCGCTGCAACGGTAGCTACAATGCGCGCCGCCGAACGGCCGATCCCCGGTAGCTCAATTGGCAGAGCATCTGACTGTTAATCAGAGGGTTGTTGGTTCGAGTCCAACCCGGGGAGCTTCGCAGTCCGCGTCGCTGCGTCAAGAGCCATGCGTGCGTATCTCGTTCGCAACGGCGGCCAGCTTCACGGCGTACTGCAGGTCGGCGGCCCACGTGCCCGCCAGTCCTTTCAACGTCGGCGCAACGCCGCGCTTGTCGTCCGGCAACGGCCGGAACGCAAGCGCCTCCTCGATCAGCTTCAACTGAGCCGCGTTTTCGCTTCCGGCCGGAAGCGAGTATGCAAGCAGGCGGCCGGTGTGAGCGCGGACCGCCGTCTCCCAGTTCGGGAACGAGAGCCCGATCCCCGGCTCGCCGGTCACGCCGATGCCTGCTGGATTGCGCCGCGGCCGCTGCGACCAGAACGACGTGAGGTGCTCGGTTTCCTCGACCATCTGGGCGACGACGAGCAGCGGGTCCAGCCCGACCGAGGCGGCAGTCCGGTAGTAGCGATTGACGATCGTGACCACCTCGCCGCCCGAGTATTCGCCGTGAGGGTGGTCAAGGAGATATCGCTGCGCGTTCTCGACGGGCGCCCGCGCGGCGGCGCTCAGCACACTCGCAGGCGAGACGACGCCGGGGTCGACGACCGGGTCGTTGTGGTCGTCATCGTCCGGGTCGACGCCGAAGCCGAAGAAGCGGCGGAGGGCGCGGTACTCGGCCCGTGCGAGATCATCGACGTGATCTTTGAGCCACTGGTGCTCCTGCGGGTTTGTGACGAAGCCATGCTCGACGAGCACCTCAGGGCCGGGTGTTTCGACGTGGTGGAAGCCGTAGTACTGCGCCATGTCGGATGTGTTGTTGTCGGGCCGTCGCTGCGGATGACCGGGGAGCTTCTCGAATTCGTCCGCGATCAGATGTGCGAGCCGCCGGTTGACAGCGAACACGGGAAAGCCAACCGAGTAGCCGCCTGCTGCCGTGCTTGCAGCCCCGTCTGCGTGCAGGAAGATGGCGCCGTCGACCTGCACACCATCGTCGATCCGGCCGGGCATCGGGACCCCGTCGAAATGGGAATCGCGGTCGAGCAGGCGAACGAGCGCACGCTGAATGTCGGCGACGAGCTCTGCCTCGCCCGGCGCCCCTGTCTGCGATTCGTGCCCGGGCTGCAACGGCCGCTGGTGACCCGCCTGGACAAGAATGCGCTTCATCGTGACCTCCCGATCGAGCTCGACTCCCTGGCCCGATCGTACGCCGGTCCGGCGACCGTGACAATGACGGCCGCGGAGGCTTAGGAGAGCATCGCGACGCGCTCGAGGAGGCGCTGGAGTGCCTCCTGCAGTTCCTTCGTACGCAGCGGGTCGGAATGCTGCAGCTCGCGGCGCAGCTCCCGCTCGCGAAGCCGCCAGATCAGCTCCTCGCCCGTTGCGTCGTCGATCCCTTCGGCGACCGCGCGCGCATCGAGCTCTGCCAGCAGCCCGATCGCGTCTGCGTCGAGGGGCGCGCCGTTGACGATGTGTGCTCGCAGCAACCGGTGCTGCGGATCGTAGAAGTGCTCCTCGGTCAGCTCGGCGAGCAGCGGCTTCAGACGCTCGTGCGCGAGCACGCCCGCGAGGGCGTTGCGCTCGAGCTTCGCGCTCGCGTCGAGCACGCGCTGTGATGGTGGCGCGGCCGCGCGCGCGGACGCGGAGCCGGCACGAAGCTGCACCGTCATGCCGAGCTTGTCGTTCGCATAGCGCCAGGCGTCCTGCCGCTCGGGTGAATCGGTCGCCGCTTCGAGCAGCGACTTGACCGTGCGGAACGCGCTCTCGCGGTCATCAGCGCGGTCGATCTCGATGCGTACGCGATACAGCAGGTACGGCTCGGCCTTTGCGAGGCGCGCCTCGAACCCGCCGGGGTCGTCGGCCGGGTCGACGCCGGGCGGCAGCGGGACGACCTTGACGTCGAACCCCTGCGCGACGGCGAGCGCCATTCCGCGAAGCGTCGCAGTCTCGCCCGCGGCGTCCCCGTCGAACGCAAGCCAGAGGCGCTTCGTCAACCGTCCCAGTTCCTTCAGCTGCTGCTCGGTGAGCGCGGTCCCCATCGATGCGACGACCGGCTGGAAGCCGGCCTGTCGCAGCGCGATCACGTCGGTGTTGCCTTCGACGACGCACGCACGGTCTTCTTTCGCGATCGCGGCACGCGAATGATCGAGGCCGTAGACGACCCAGCCCTTGTGGAAGAGCTCTGACTCGCGTGTGTTCACGTACTTCGCAGGAATCGGATCGTCCTCGTGCAACCGCCGGGCCTGGAAACCGAGCACACGCCCTCGCGCGTCGGCGAGCGGGAACAGCAGGCGCCGCTGGAAGTTGTCCTCGCCGCCCTGTCGGGTGAGACCCGCAGCGTTCAACTCCTCGCGCGTGAAGCCCTTCTCGAGTGCCTTGCGAGCGAGGCTCGAGCCGCCGAGTGCAAGGCCAAGCCGGAACTCACGGCACACCTCCTCGTTCAAGCCGCGGCCCTTCAGGTAGTCACGGGCCATCCCGCCTGCTTGTGAATCCCAGAGCGTGCGCTCGTAGAACGTTGCCGCCTGGTCGAGGAGTGCGAACATGCGCTCGCGCCGCTTGCGTGCCTGATCCTGGGCAGGCGAGCTTTCTTCGTATTCGATGGGCACGCGGAAGCGCTCGCCCAGCCACTCGATCGACTCGGCGAAGTCGAGCCCCTCTGTCTCGCGCACGAAGGTGATCAGGTCGCCCTTCGCTCCGCAGCCGAAGCAGTAGTAGAGCTTGTCGACCGCGTTGACCGAGAACGACGGCGTCCGCTCCTCGTGGAACGGGCAGCGCCCGGTGTAGCGCGCCCCCGCCTTGCGCAGCTGCGTCCGTGCGCTGACGACGTCGACGAAGTCGGCGGCGGATTTCACGGCTTCGACGGAGGTGTCTTTGATCCTCGCCATTACGTCAGGCGCTCAGCGTACGACAGCGCGAAGCGGTCAGTCATCCCGGCGATGAACTCGACAATCTCCTCGGCGGTCTCGCCGCGCTCCACGAGGTGCGCATAGATCACCCGGATCGCCGAACTTGCGCGTTCGTGCTCCGGCTTCGTCGACTCGCCGAGATACACGCGGGCGAACATGAAGGCACGCAGCGAGAGCATCGAACTGCCGACCTCGTCACTCTGGACGATGTCTCCGGCGCGCGCCGATGACTCGATCAGGTCGTGCACGAGAGTGTCGATCCTCGTCGATCCGGTCGTGCCGAGGATCTCGAGCTCGTGCCGGGGGAGATCGCCCTCAGCGAGGATCCCGTATCGCACGGCGTCGTCGATGTCGTGGTTGATGTAGGCGACCCGGTCGACGACGCGCACGATCTTTCCCTCGAGTGTGTCGGGCTCTCGGTCGCCGGTGTGCGTCTCGATGCCGTCGATCACCTCGCCCGTGAGGTTCAGGCGCCTTGCGATGCGCGCGGACTGTTCGTTGTGCCGGAAGCCGGGGCCACCGTTTGCGCGCAGGAGCTCGTCGAGCACGGCTTCGCCGGCGTGCCCGAACGGCGGATGCCCGATGTCGTGGCCGAGGCCGATCGCCTCGGTGAGGTCTTCGTTCAAGCGCAGCGCTCGCGCGACGACTCGCGCGATGCCGGTCGTCTCGAGCGTGTGCGTCATCCGGGTGCGGTAGTGATCGCCGGCCGGGTCGATGAAGACCTGCGTCTTCCCTTTCAGGCGACGGAACGGCTTCGAGTGGAGAATGCGGTCGCGGTCGCGCTGAAACGGCGTCCGGATGCGGCACTCGTCCTCGGGCTCTGCGCGCCCACGAGTCTCGTAGGACCGGACGGCCAGCGACGACAGGGCGTGCTCCTCCAGCTCGCGAATCCGCGCAGCGAAGGCGTCGGCAACAGTTCCGGCCAATTCCGGCATGCGGCCAGGGTAGTCGGTTGGGCGGCGGGCAACGAGCGAAGCCTGGACCTCGCGCGAGCACGCGCGGCCGCCCCCAACGGACACGACCTGCGGCGCCGGCGCTCCAAGCGCCACGTCCGGTGTCAGGAAGTGAACTCGTAATGCAGGGACCTGTTGGGGTTTGTCGAATCGGTGGGTATGAGAGGCTCACCGAGGTCTGGTCAGCGTCGGTCGCCGCGCGGTCCGCGGCCGGCGTGGTGGAAGCTCGACGATGCGGTCTGGGAGCAGTTGGAGCCGTTGCTGGCGGATCCG
>JBAQHS010000333.1:0-6439 GCA_049288455.1 Gaiellaceae bacterium
GTCGCGTGGCGTGCACTGGGCATCTGGGCTCGAGCCGCCGCCGCACCTCGTCGGCGAGCGGGCGCGAGCGCTGGCCGTGCTCGAGCGTGGCGGGCTCGTCTGCGCATCAGCGGCCGCACTTGCCGAAGGGCTGCCGCCGGCCTCCGCACGGCCCGCGACGCTCGAGGTCGAGCCGGGAGACGAGCCGGGCATCGAGTCGCTGGCCGAGCACCTCGCATCCGCCGGCTATGAGCGCGTCGAACGGGTCGAGGAGCGGGGCCAGTTCGCTGTCCGCGGCGGCCTTGTCGATGTCTTTCCGACGACCGGCCGCGAGCCGCTTCGCATCGAGCTCTTCGGTGACGAGATCGAGCAGATCCGCGCCTTCTCGCCGTTCACACAGCGAGCGTTGCGCCAGGTCGCGCACGCCACCATCTATCCCGCCGCCGAGCGCCGGAGCGAGCTCACCTCGTTCGACCTCGGCCCCGAGGACGGAGAGGAGGCGCCGGCAGCGACCGTCCCGGACGATCTGGTGCCGGCATTCGCCACAGGGCCCGATCTCGTCTGGCAGATCGACGAGGTGCGGGCTCTCTGGGCGGAGGAGTCGCTCACCCCGGTCGAGCTCGACGGGGCGACCGAGCTCACGCCGATGCCTCAGGGCCAGCCGTTCTCATTCGACGCGCAGCGGCCGGCGATCGCGGCGCGTGGCCTCTCCGAAGCAGAGAACGAGCTCGGCGGCCTGCTGCGTCAGGAGCTCGACGTGGTCGTTGCGTTCCCGCACCGCGGCGAGGCGCTCCGGCAGCAGCAACTGCTCCGGCGGGTCGAGGCGCAGCTGCTCGAGGTGGGGGAGGCACCGGAGGGGCTGACGTTCGCGGTCGCACCCGCGCGCCGGGGCTTCGTCTGGCGCGACCTCGGGATCGCGCTGCTGCCCGATACGCAGATCTTCCGCAAGCGCCCGCCGCGTGCGACGGCCGCGCCCGGACGCGCGCTGCAGAGCTTCTCCGACCTTCGCACCGGCGACTACGTCGTCCACGAAGACCACGGCATCGCGCAGCTGCTCGGCTTCGAGACGAAGGAGGTCGCAGGGGTGACCCGCGACTACTTGCTGCTTGCCTACCGCGGCGACGACCGCGTCTACGTCCCGCATGAGCAGATCGGCAAGGTCAGTCGCTACATCGGCGCCGACTCGAAGGCGCCCGCGCTCTCGAAGCTCGGCGGCAAGGCGTGGGACAACCTGAAGACGCGTGCACGCGCACACCTGCGCGAGATGGCGGGCGAGTTGATTCAGCTGTACGCGCAGCGGCAGACGCAGCCCGGGGTCGCCTACGACGTCGACCACGAGTGGGTTGAGCGGCTGGAGAGCGAGTTTCCCTATCGCGAGACCGAGGACCAGCGCACCGCGATCGAGGCGGTGAAGGAAGACCTCGAGGCGCCGCGGCCGATGGACCGGCTCGTCTGCGGCGACGTCGGCTTTGGGAAGACCGAGGTCGCCGTGCGCGCCGCCTTCACCGTCGCCGTCTCCGGCAAGCAGGTGCTGATGCTCGTGCCGACGACGGTGCTCGCGCAGCAGCACTGGAACACGTTCCGTGAGCGCTATCGCGACTTCCCGGTTCGCGTCGACATGATCTCGCGCTTCCGCAAGCCTGCAGAGGTGAAACAGGTGCTCGCCGACTTCGCGGCGGGCAAGGTCGACGTCCTGATCGGCACGCACCGCGTGCTTTCGCGCGACGTGATCCCGAAGGAGCTCGGCCTCGTCGTCGTCGACGAGGAGCAGCGCTTCGGTGTCGCGCAGAAGGAGCTGCTGCGGCAGCTGCGGCTCGAGGTCGACGTGCTGGCGCTCAGTGCGACGCCGATCCCGCGCACGTTGCACATGTCCCTTGCCGGGCTTCGCGACATCTCGGTGATCGAGACGCCGCCCGAGGGCCGTCGCCCGATCCGCACATTCGTCGGCGAGTACGACGAGGACCTGATCAAGCAGGCGCTCGAGCGCGAGGTCGCGCGCAACGGGCAGGCGTTTTACCTGCACAATCGCGTCGAGACGATCGACGAGGCGGTCGCGAAGCTGCAGCAGATGTGCCCGAATCTCCGCTTCCTCGTCGGCCACGGCCAGATGGCTGAGCGCCAGCTCGAGGATCAGATGATGAAGTTCCTCGCCGGTGACGCCGACGTGCTCGTGTCGACGACGATCATCGAATCGGGGCTCGACATCCCGCAGGCGAACACCCTGATCGTCGAGCGTGCCGACCAGCTCGGGCTTGCGCAGCTCTACCAGATTCGAGGGCGCGTCGGCCGCAGCGACCGGCTGGCGCACGCCTACCTTTTCTACCCCGACGCCCACGAGCTCACCGCGGAAGCCCGCGCCCGGCTCGCAACGCTTGCCGACCACACCGAGCTCGGCGCCGGCTTCGCGATCGCGATGCGTGACCTCGAGATTCGCGGCGCCGGTGACTTGCTCGGTGCGGAGCAGTCGGGCCACGTGGCCGCGCTCGGCTTCGAGCTCTACGTCGAGATGCTGCACGAGGCCGTCGCAGAGCTGCAGGGTCAGCGCCGTCTCGCGGCACGCCCGGTCCGCGTCGACGCACGCGTTGATGCGTACGTCCCGGCCGGTTACATCGCGGCCGAGGCGCTGAAGATCGACCTGCACCGGAGGATCGCGCTCTCGGAGAGCGAGGACGAGTTGCACGAGTTGCGTGTGTCAACCGAGGATCGTTACGGCCCGGTCCCCGAGCCGGTCGAGAACCTCTTCGCGATCCAGGAGGCGAAGCTGAAGCTCGCCCGTCTCGGTGCCGACTACCTCGTGTTCCGCGGCGGTCGCGCGTCGGTCGGGCCGGTCGTCCTCGGCTCGGGTGAGTTGCGCGAGCTGCGGGCCCAGGTCGAGACGGCGGTGTATTCGTCCGGGAACCGTGAGGTGACGTTAAGGGGCGATGAATTCACCGGAGCCCTCGATTTGGTCGATGCTATGCTCCTCGCGCGCCAGGCGGCTTAGCCGGCGCATTCTTATGCACAAGGCGAAGTTCATCCTCCCGATTCTGTTCGTCGCGGCCCTGCTTGCAGGCTGTGGCGGTGGCGGCAGCGCTGCCGGCCCGAAGTCGAGCGACATCGCGGTCGTCGGCAAGGTGCACATCACGAAGTCGGCGTTCGACGCGCTGATGGCACAGGCCAAGCGGAGCTTCGCCCAGCAGACGCCGCCCCGCGCCTTCCCGAAGGACGGCACCGCGGCCTTCGAGACCGTGAAGGGGCAAGCCGTGACGCTGCTCGTCCAGCAGGCCGAGCGCGAGGCGAAGGCGGAGTCGATGGGCATCAAGATCACCGACAAGGACGTGGATGCCCGTCTCAAGCAGATCAAGAAGCAGTACTTCGGCAACAGCGAGAAGAAGTACCTCGCGCAGCTGAAGCAGCAGAACCTGACGGACGCGCAGGTGCGTGACGACGTCCGCGCCCAGCTGATCTCGGAGGCCGTTTCGAAGAAGGTCACGACGAACGTCACGGTCTCCTCGGACGACGTCCACCAGTACTACATCACGCACCCTCAGCTCTATTCGCAGGCGCAGACGCGTGACGTGCGGCACATCCTCGTGAAGGCGAAGCCGCTCGCAGAGACGCTCTACGGCCAGCTGAAGAGCGGCAACGACTCGGCCTGGTGCAAGCTCGCGAAGAAGTATTCGCAGGATCCGAGCTCCAAGGACAATTGCGGCAAGCTGACGATCTCGAAGGGGCAGACCGTCCCCGAGTTCGACAAGGTGGCGTTCTCGCAGCCGACCAAGAAGGTCCATGCGCCGATTCACAACGCGCAGTACGGCTGGTTCATCATCGAGCCGCTCTCCAACGTGAAGCCCCGCTCGACGACGCCCGAGAAGCAGGTCTCGGCGGCGATCAAGCAGCAGCTGCTGCAGCAGAACAAGAACCAGGCGATGACCGACTGGGCGACCACGCTGACGAAGAGCTTCTGCTCCGGTTCGAAGATCAAATACCAGGTCGGCTTCACCCCGTCGCCGGATCCCTGCGCGTCGACGACGACCAACGCGACCACCACCGGTTAAAGGCGCCGGCCGGCCGTGTCGCTCGCGGACGCGCTCGTCGAGCTGCAGGAACTGACCGAGCGGCTACGTCGCGAGTGTCCCTGGGACCGCGAGCAGACGGTGCTCACGATCGTCCCGCACACCGTCGAAGAGGCGTACGAGGTCGCCGACGCTGCACAGTCGGGCGACGACGCGAAGCTGCTCGACGAGATCGGTGATCTCCTGTTCCAGGTCTACTTCCTCGCGCTGTTGCTCGAGGAGCGTGGAACAGGAGATCTAGAACGGGCCGCCCGGGGGATTCACGCGAAGCTCGTCGCGCGGCATCCGCACATTTTCGGCTCGACTGAGGTAGCGAGCGCTGGCGTCGTGCGCCAGCGCTGGGACGAGATCAAGAGCACCGAGGAAGGCCGTCGCGGTGTCTTCCACGAGGTGCCCGAGAACCTGCCGGGGCTCTCGTACGCCCGCAAGGTGCAGCAGCGCGCCCGGTCGGCCGGGTTCGAGTACCCGGATCTCGCGGGCGCTCTCGCCGACTTCGAGGACGAGGTGCGCGAGTTGCACGCGGAGCTGCCGGCAGCCGATCCACCGCCCGAGACCGCGCCGGACGCGCGTGTTGCGGCTGAGCTCGGCGACGTCCTCTTCGCGGCGGTGAACGTCGCGCGGCGCCTGAATGTCGATCCCGAGCTCGAAGTCCGGGCGGCAGCCAAGCGGTTTCGCGCCCGCGTCGACCGCGCGATCGAGCTTGCCGCGGCCGATGCGAAAGACTGGACAGCGCTTCCGCTCGACGAGCAGGACGCGTACTACGACAAGGCCAAGGAGACGCAGTGAACCCGATCGCAAAAGTGCTTGGACGGCAGGTACTGGATTCGCGCGGCAACCCGACCGTCGAGGTCGACGTGCGGCTGGAATCAGGTCATCTCGGGCGCGCAATCGTCCCGTCGGGCGCCTCGACCGGGGTGCACGAGGCAGTCGAGCTGCGCGACGGCGGTGCCGACTGGGGCGGGAAAGGCGTGACGACCGCGGTTGCAAACGTGAACGGCGAGCTCGCCGACGCTGCCGTTGGGCGCGACGGTCGCGACCAGGAAGGACTCGACCATGCGTTGATCGATCTCGATGGGACACCGAACAAGGGGCGGCTTGGCGCGAACGCGATTCTCGGAGTTTCGCTCGCGACGGCGAGAGCTGCGGCGTCGCACGCCGGCGTCTCGCTCTTCCGACACCTCGGGGGGGACGATGCGGCGACGCTCCCGGTCCCGATGTTGAACGTGATCAACGGTGGCGCGCACGCATCGAACTCGATCGAGCTGCAGGAGTTCATGGTCGTCCCTGTCGGCGCCGAGTCGTTCTCGGAGGGCCTCCGGATCGGCGCCGAGGTCTACCACGCGTTGAAGCAGGTGCTCACCGAGCGTGGTCTCTCGACCCTCGTCGGTGACGAGGGCGGGTTCGCGCCCGACCTCGAGACGAGCGAAGCGGCGATCGAGGTGATCCTGGAAGCGGCGGAGCGCGCCGGGCACCGCGAGCGAGTCGCGATTGCCCTCGATCCCGCGACCAGCGAGGTGTTCACGGACGGCATGTATCGCTTCGAAGGGCGCGAGAAGACGAGCGCCGATATGCCCGCTTTCTGGGCGGAGCTCGTAGACCGGTATCCGATCGTCTCGATCGAGGACGGCGCTGCCGAGGACGACTGGGAGTCGTGGCGGCTGCAGACCGAGCTCATCGGCGACCGAGTGCAGCTCGTCGGCGACGATCTGTTCGTGACGAACCCGGACCGCCTCCAGCTCGGCATCGACCGCGGCGTCGCGAACTCGATCCTCGTGAAGGTGAATCAGATCGGCACGCTGAGCGAGACGATCGAAGCAGTTCGGCTCGCTCAGTCGCGCGGCTACACCGCCGTCATGTCGCATCGCTCGGGCGAGACGGAGGATTCGACGATCGCCGATCTTGCCGTGGCGCTCGGCACCGGGCAGATCAAGACCGGTGCGCCTGCGCGCTCGGACCGGGTTGCGAAGTACAACCAGCTGCTGCGGATCGAAGAAGAGCTCGGCGCAAAGGCTTCGTATCCCGGCTGGGACGCGTTTCCACGCGCACGGAGGTAGGTCTCAACCAGGTTCCGCTTTTTGAACCAGGTTGCGGCACTCGTCAACCTGGTTCCGTTCTTTGAACCAGGTTCGATGAGTCTCGAGCCGACGCGCGCGGCGGGAGAAACTCGGCAACCTGGTTTGACCCCGAACCAGGTTGCGAACTGGTGCGGTAGCTACTGTGGAGCTCGATGGCGACCGACCGGCGCAGGACGAAGATCGTGGCGACCATGGGGCCGGTCTCGTCCACCCACGACCGCATGCTCGAGCTCGTCGAAGCGGGAGTCGACGCCGTTCGCCTCAACCTCTCGCACGGGAACCACGAGACGCACGCCGCAGGCGCAGCCGTCGTGCGCGCGGTGCAGGCCG
>JBAQHS010000334.1:0-18107 GCA_049288455.1 Gaiellaceae bacterium
ACGGAGCTGAGCCCGCTGATCTGGTTGTCGACGAACTGCTTCCGCGTTTGTACCTTCGCGTTCGGGAAGCTCGTGAGCGTTGCGTTCAGCGTGTCGAGATTCGCCTGCGACTCGCCGCCGCGAACACGCACGAACGTGTAGAGGTTGCGCGGGTTCTCGTTGTGGCTGTCCCACGCCGACTGCGACATGGTGATCCGTCCGAACGGTGAGCCGCCGGGCGGCGGATCGAAGATGCCTTTCAGAGTGAACGTCTCGCGCTGTCCGTCGGCGAACGTCACCGGGATCGGTGATCCGGTCGCCAGGTGATGCGATTTTGCATAGCTCTTGTCGACGAAGACCCCGGCAGCGCCGAGCGTCGCCATCGTCTGCTGCGACCCGGAGACCCAGTCGAGGTGGAACATCGTGCTCGCCGGCGGATTGACCGCCGTCGCGAACAGTTTCTTGCCGAATGCGCCGACCTCGCCGGTGCGGACGTTTCCGACCGCCTCGACGATCGGGCTCTTTGCAGCCGCGTCGGCTGCGGTCGGCGGGATCGGCGAGAAGTTGTTCTGCGCCGTGATCGCGTAGTCGGCATTCCGCCAGATGTCGTTGACCGCACCGCGGAAGCTCGAGGTGATCCCAGCTGCAAGCACCGCGACGAGCGTGACGAGCGCCAGCCCGATCATCAGCGCGGCAGCAGTCGAGGCCGTCCGTTGCGGGTTGCGTCGCGAGTTGTCGCGGGCAAGGGCGGCGCTCGAGGTGCGGTCGAGGAAGGTCGGCCAGACCCGGTAGCGGAGGCGGAAGTAGGCGAGGTAGACCCACCCGAGCGGCGTGACCAGGAAGAGGATCCACGCGACTGCAAGCAGCCAGCGGATCGGCGGCGCGACGGCCACGACGAGCGGGGCGACGACCCGCACCGAGAGCATCGCGACGCCGAAGAAGATCAGCAGGGCGCCGATGCCCATGAAGAGCAGGATCGCCGTCGTCGCGAGGTTCGGGCCGAAGAGCCCCCACAGGAGCGAGGCGAATCCGAGAACGGTCAGCGCCAGCGAGCCGAGCGTCCGGAAGCGCGCGAAGCGCGACTCGGGCAGCGTCGCCCCTTCACGGACAGCTGCAATCGGAGGAACGCGCGTTGCGCGAATCGCCGGCCGCAGGCTCGCGATCAGCGTGACGATGATGCCCGCGGCGAGTGCGATCACGATCGTCGACGTGCCGAAGACGATGCCGCTGTTCGGGAGTGTGAATCCGACCGCGTCGAAGAGCCTGAAGAGCCCCTTCGCAAGTCCGAGGCCGAGGAAGAGCCCGGTCACCGCCGCCAGGACTCCCATCACGAGCGCCTCGATCACGATCGACGTGAGCACCTGGCGCCGGCTCGCGCCGAGCGTGCGCACGGTCGCGAACTCGCGTGTGCGCTGCGCGATGGTGATCGACAGCGAGTTGGCGATCACGAAGCTGCCGACGAAGAGAGCGATCCCGCCGAATGCAAGCAGGAAGCCGCGGAGGAACGAGATGAACGAATCGGTCTGCTTTGCATCCTGCGCTGCCTGCGCCGTGCCGGTGCGCACCTGCGCGGTCGCCGGGAGGATCGAGCGCACCTCGTTGAGGAGCGATGCGTCGGTGCTGCCCGGCTTGCGCGAGATCGAGATCTCGTCGTAGCGACCCGGCTTCTGGAACAGGCTCTGCGCCGCAGGCAGGTCGAAGCCGGCGAGCGTCGCTCCGCCGAGCGCCGACGCAGTCCCGAATTTGACGATGCCGGAGATGCGGAACTGCTCCACCGGCCCCTCCGCCTGTACGCCGACGTCCGAGCCGACAGTGAGGTGCTTCTTGGAGGCGGTGTTGCTGTCGATCACGACCTCCTTGCCACTCGGCCAACCGCCGCTCACGAGCGTCAAGACGTTGAACGGCGAATCGGCCCGCGAGATGCTGAAGCCGAGATTCGGCGCGCCGCCGAAGACGATCGCCTTACCTTTCTTGTCGATCAACTGCGCCTCGCCGGTGACGCTCCCCTCTGCATCCTGAACGTCCGGCAGAGCTCGGACCTTCGCGAGCAACGAGTCGGCGACAGTCGGCGCGAACGTCCCCTGGCCGCCACCCTGCACGTCACCGATCGCCGACTTGCCGCTGATCACCGCGTCGGAGCCCTGGCGCACGTCGGTGTAGATGAAGTTGAAAGCCTTGTCAATCGAGTCGGTGAGCACGAGCGTGCCGCTGACCATCGCGACGCCGAGCACGATCGCAAGGGCGGTCAGTGCGGTACGAAGCTTCCGGCCGAGCAGGCCCGAGAGCGCGACCCGGATCATGATCCCGCGCGGCCCATGGCGGCGAGGATCTCCGGCGCCTGGCTGCGCGGCAGCTCCTCGACGATGCGACCATCGGCGAGGAACAGAACGCGGTCGGCGATCTCGGCCGCATGCGCGTCGTGGGTGACCATCACCATCGTCTGACCGAGCTCCTCGGCCGAGGAGCGAAGGAGCTCGAGGATGCCGGCGCTCGTCTTGGAGTCCAGGTTGCCCGTTGGCTCGTCGGCGAAGACCACGGTGGGCTTCGACACGAGTGCGCGGGCGATCGCGACCCGCTGCTGCTGGCCGCCGGAGAGCTCCGACGGGCGGTGTGAACGCCGGTCGACGAGGCCGACCCGGTTCAGCAGGTCCTCGAAGAATGCGGGGTCGGGCTTCTCGCCGGCGATCGAGAGCGGCAGGAGGATGTTCTCGTCGGCGGTCAGCATCGGCAAGAGGTTGAAGAACTGGAAGACGAAGCCGATGTGTTTCCGCCGCAAGAGCGTCACCTGGCCGTCGGAGAGCGCGCCGACGTCTTCGCCGGCGATCCGGATCGAGCCGGAGGTCGGCTTGTCGAGCGCCGCGAGCAGGTGCATGAGTGTCGACTTGCCCGATCCCGATGCGCCCATGACCGCGACGAGCGTGCCGGTTGCGACATCGAGAGAGACACCCTGGAGGGCGTCGACGGCCGCTTCGCCCTCGCCGTAGCGGCGGGTGACGTCGGTCGCGCTGACGACTGTTCCGTTTGAGCTCATGGCAGCACCGTAACAATGCCAATCGGCGGTCCGCCATCCGGGAAGACCCTGGTCCGACCCTGAGAAGCTCTACGCAGAGACCGCCGAGAACTGGGGAATGATGTCGTCGCCGTAGATTTGCAGCGTCTCTTCCTGGCCGTGCGTCATGAGATAGATGTTGAACTGGTCGACGCCGATGCTTTCGAGCTCTTTCAGCTTCGCGTGACACTGCTCGGTGTTGCCGATCACGCAGAAGCGGTCGCAGATCTCGTCGGTGACGAACTCGCCGTGTTTTGCGCCGACGCGGGAGTGCTCGTTGTAGTCGTAGAACTTGCGCGCCTGCACGTAGTCGGTGAGCGCCTGCGGCACGGCGCTGCCGTCGGTGCCGTAGCGGTCGATCAGGTCCTGGACGTGGTTGGAGACCATCGCCGGGAACCAGCGGACTTGCTCACGTGCGTCCTGCAGATCGTCGGTGACGTGACTCGGCGCGCTGACGATGCACTTCAGCGCCGCAGGATCGCGGCCCGCCTCTGTCGCGGCAGCGCGAGCGGTGTCCATGATCCACGTGATGATGTCGGGGTCGGCGAGCTGGATGATGATGCCGTCGCCCTGCCGGCCGCCGACCGCGAGTGCCTTCGGCCCGTAGCCGGCGACGTGCATCTCGATCTCTGGAAGCTCCGGCCGCACCCACTTCAGCTGGAGCTCCTTCTCGTTCCAGGTCACTTCCTTGCCGTTCATGAACGGCTTGATCATCTTCAGCGCCTCTTCGAACTCGGCGACCTTCACCGGCTTCTGGCCGATGTAGCGCCGAGCCGAGTCACCGCGGCCGATGCCCATGATCATGCGACCGTCCGAGATGTCGTGCAGCGTCGCGTAGGCGCTTGCGAGCACCGTCGGCTCGCGCGTCCCCGGGTTCGTGACCATGTGCCCGAGCTTGATCGTCGACGTGCGATCCGCGGCCAGCGCCATGACGGGAAACGACTCCTGCCAGAGCACGTGCGAGTCGTAGGTCCACGCGTACTCGAAGCCATGCCCCTCGGCGATCTGGATGAGCTCGATCAGCCGCGTGTACGGCGGGTCAGGAAGAACGGTGACGCCGAAGCTCAAGCTCATGGGACCTCCAGTCGCGGTGACCGAAGCATAATCGCGGGGCGGGCGCGCGTTGCAGCTCGCCTGGGGCCTCGTGCAGCGCGACACCTGCCATCACGAGCACGATGCCGCAGAGCTCGAGGGCCGACGGCAACTGCGCGAGGACGACGACGCCGATCACAGTGGCGACCGCGGGCAGCAGCGAGACGAACAGGGCATACGTCGCGCGGGCGAGACGCGCCATTGCGAGCTGGTCGAAGACGTATGGGATCACCGATGAGGACACACCCACGCCGATCCCGGCGGCGAGCGCAATCGGGTCGCGAAACGCGTGAGCGGCTCCGGCCAGCCCGACCGGCGAGACGAAGACGAACGCCACGAGCATCGCAACGGCCAAGCCGTCGATGCCGCCGATGCGCTGTCGCGCAACGCGATGCGCGAGCACGATGTACAGGGTGAAGAGCACGCAGTTCGCGAAGGCGAAGGCGAGACCGATCGTCTCACCACCGAAGTGCACGTGGGTGAGCAGGTACACGCCCGCCGCTGCTGCGACCACTGCGCCGGCGTTCCGCGCGGTGCGAGTGCCCGCAACGGCGAGGGCGATCGGACCGACGAACTCGATCGCCGCGACGGTTGCAAGCGGAAGGTGGTCGATCGCGACGTAGAAACACGCGTTCATCGCCGCGAAGACGGCACCGAGCGAGATCACGAGCCTGCGCCCCTCGCGGTCGAGCCGCGCGAACGTACGCCACGGACGCCGCCAGACCGAGAACACGAGCGCGGCAGAGGCGATGCGGAGCCAGGCGACGCCGAGGACGTCCACGCGGGCGAAGAGGAGGACGGCAAACGACGGCCCCAGGTAGTGGAAGACCGCGCTCGCGGCGAAATACGACTGCGGGGGCACTCTGCTCAGACGCACGTCTCCAGTGTCGCCGGGGTCGCTCGGTCTGGACAGACGCAATCGACGGCATTAGGCTCGTTTGACCATATGATCGACGGACTTCAACCCGGCGTAGATCCTGCTTCTGCACGTCTCGACGACACAGACCGTCGAATCCTGCGCGAGCTTGCGAGCGAGGGCCGGGTCTCGCTGGCCGAGCTCGGGCGCCGCGTCAGCCTCTCCTCACCGGCGGTCGCAGAGCGCGTCCAGCGGCTCGAGCGCGCCGGGGTGATCACGGGTTACCACGCCGAGATCGACCCGCGCGCACTTGGCTTCCCTCTGCAGGCGATCGTGCGGATCCGGCCGTCGCCCCGCCAGCTGCCGAAGATCCCTCAGCTTGCCGAGCAGATTCCCGAGGTCGCGGAGTGCGTGCGCGTCACCGGCGAGGATTGCTTCGTGCTGACGGTGTACCTCCGTTCGATGGACGACCTGAGCGGTCTGCTCGATCGCTTCCTCGTGTACGGCGAGACGACGACCTCGATCGTCGCGGCGACGCCGGTGCCGCGCCGCGGCGCGCCGATCGAGTGACACGCTGGTCGCACGCTCCGGCGGGCTACGTCTGCCCGTTCTGCCGGCTGCTCCGCGGCGTCGACACCCAGATCAACTGTGCCGGCGACATCGTCTATCGCGATGAGCACACCACGGCGCTGATTGCGCCGAAGTGGTGGCCGGCGAACCACGGTCACGTGCTCGTGATCCCGAACGCGCACGTCGAGAACATCTACGCGGTCGACGACAAGCTGCACGGCGCCGTCGTGGCGACGACCCGGCGGATCGCGATCGCGCTGAAGGAGGCGTACGGGTGCGACGGCGTCTCTACACGCCAGCACAATGAACCGGCCGGCAACCAGGAGGTCTGGCATCTGCACCTGCACGTGTTTCCGCGCTACGTCGGCGACCGTCTCTACGCGCGTCACGAGGAGACGACATGGACAACCCCGGCCGAGCGGGCGCCGTACGCCGCGAAGCTGCGAGCGGCCCTCGGCGGCTCGCCGTCACCCGAGCAGTCGGTCTGACATCTCCTGAAGCGTTCGGACGACTTCGCGCTTCGATCGCGCCGAGCCGCGCCGAAGCTCGAGGTACGACTCGAAGCTCGAGATGACCGCGAACGCGGCCACGACGTCCTGTCCGCGGTCCCCGACCAGGCGGCGAAGCTCCCCGTAGCGGTCGCGGCGCTGTCGCTCGACGAACGCGCGCGCGGCCGGATCGACGGCGGACGCTCCGTAGAGCTGCGCGAGGAGCCGCTCCTCGCTGGCCCAGAAATCCGTGACGCGAGCGAGGAACTCGTGCACCTCGTCGGCTTCGCGGATGGCGTCGAGCAGCGGGTTCGCGGCCATCAGCTCGCACAGCGCATCCACGAGTCCGAGGCGCGAGCCGAAGTGCTGGTAGAGCGTCGCCCGGGAAACACCGGCTCGCGCCGCGATTTCCTCGACCGTGGACGCGTGGAAGGTGCCCGCCTCGAGGAGCTCCTTCACGGCTCCGAGCACCCGCTCCCGCGACGGGTTGCGGCGCCCGGACTGACGAACCGGATACATGGACAGAGAGTCTAGACAAACCGTCTTTACTGCGGTAGGCTCAATCTCGATCTGGACACGATGTCCAGACAGACTGTAAGGAGGCGAGATGCCGAAGCTGTCGAAACGCAGCGCGCCGCACGTCGAGGAGAGCCCGATCATGCTCGGGCGGTACGGCGAGGTCGACGGGTACATGATCGGGTTCGAGGAGTACCGCGAGGACGCCGACGGGACTCCGTTTTTCCGGGGTCTGCCGGACGACCGTTGCCAGAGCCCGCACTGGGGGTACGTCCAGCGCGGCTCGCTGACGTTCAAGTACGCGGATCATGAGGAAACCTTTGAAGCCGGCGATGCCTACTACGCACCACCCGGCCACATCCCGGTCGTCGCCGCAGGTACCGAGGTCGTCGAGTTCAGCCCGGCCGACGCGTTCGCGGAGACGATGGCGGTCGTCTCACAGAACCTCGCCGCCCTCGCCGGATCATGAGCGCGATCGCGCAGGAACGCCGCGCCCGTGTTCTCGCCGACGACTTCATCGCCTTCCTCGAAAGCGGCGAGGTACCCGACGGGCTCTTCGCCCCAGACGTCTTCTGCGACTTCACGCTTCCCCATTGGCGGCTGCAAGCAGACGACGTCGCAGGGCTGGTTGCGCTCCGTCGGCGCGGGCACCCTGGCCCGAGTCGGGTCATCCGCTCACGGTTCGACGAGACGCCGGCCGGCTTCGTCCTCGAGTTCGAGGAGCGCTGGGAGGACACAAGCGGCACGTGGTATTGCCGCGAGCTCGCACGCGCCGATGTCGGCGACGCAGGCATCACGCAACTCTCGATCTACTGCACAGGAGATTGGAGCGCCGCGCGAGAGGAGGAGCATCGGTCGACGGTTCGTCTGATCCGGCCCTGAGCGGCGCAGTGCGCGGCAAAGCTCCGCGCCGTGCTGTGACATAAGTCGAACAAGTAACAGACTGTTACAAGTCGCCGTTCGCGCGACGCCAGCCGGGCCCTGATCCCAAAACGGGGCGATCGAATAAGTAACAGTCTGTTACAAGCGGCCGTTCGGACTACGCCAGCGAAGCCAATGTCTTCGACGCGAGGCGGTCGAGCGCCTCGACCGACTGGGCGAGGTGCTCGCGCTTCGTGTCCTCGAGCTTCGTGTGCGAGAGGCCGCGCAGGCTCTGGACGAAGATCATCACCGTCGGGATGCCGGCGCGCGAGACCTCCGCGGCGTCGTGCAACGGACCCGACGGAAGCCTGTGCGAGGTCCCGGAGACCTCGCGAATCGCCTCGTCGGCGAGGCCGATCAACGTCTCGTCGAAGAGGATCGGCTCGATCGACCAGATGCGCTCCCACTCGACCTCGATGTTCTCCTCGGCGGCGAACCGCTCGGCATCCGCCTTCGCGAGCTCCAGCATGCGCGCGAGCGATCCCGCGTCGAGATGACGCTGGTCGAGCAGCTGCTCGGCCGTCTCGACCACCGAGGTGACGATTCCCGGCTTCGTGACGACGCCGCCCGAGGTGCACACGGCACCACCGCCGACCTCGCGCGCGATGTCACGGATCGAAAGAGCGAGCTTCGCCGCGCCTGCGAGCGCGTCACGCCGCTTGTCCATCGGGGTCGAGCCGGCGTGCGCCGCCTGCCCGCGCCAAGTGATGCGCGAGCGCTCGACGCCGAACGTCCCGAGCACGACCCCGAGCGGCAAGTCCATCGCCTCCAGCACCGGGCCCTGCTCGATATGGAGCTCGAGATACGCGACCGCGCCTTCGAGCTGCGAACGGGCATCGAGCGCACGGTCGAGGTCGACGGCATGCTCGCGCAGCGCGTCGGGCAACGCGATCCCATCGCGGTCGGTGAGTGCACGCAGCTCGTCCTGGTCGCGCATCGAGCCGGCGGCCGCTGACGAACCGAAGAGCGAGCGGCCGAAGCGCGCTCCTTCCTCGTCGGCCCAGCTCACGAGCCGCACCGTCAGCGGCGGCGTGCCCTCCGCTGCGATCCGGCGCAGCACCTCGGCTCCGGCGACAACGTTCAGGGAGCCGTCGAGCCAGCCGCCGTTCGGGACCGAATCGAGGTGCCCCCCGATCACGAGCGCCCGCTCGGACGCGCCGCGCAGCGTGAACCACTGATTGCCCGCCGCGTCGATCTCCTCCTCGGCGCCCGAGCCGGCGAGCTTGCCGCGCAGCCACTCACGCGCCCGCTCCCACGTCTCCGTCCAGGCGACGCGTTGCGCGCCGTCGGCGTCACCCGTGAGCTCTCTCAGCTCTTCGAGCTCCTCGATCGTGCGGTCGGGCTGGAGCGGCATCGGCGCGACTCTACAACGGCACAGGGAGTGTGATATTGACTAAGCCATGGCACATGCCGGTCACGCGGCGGCGCTCCGAGGACAGAGCCCGGCCCGTGCGTTTTCGCGCGAGCGCGTTGCCGCCGGCGCGTCCCGCGCGGGAATCCTCGTCCTGACGCTGCTCGCCCTGTGGGGGCTCTGGGAGCTCTACCGGTTCGTCTGGGTCGAGACCGGGTGGACGTGGCCGTTCCCTGTGAACGGGACGACGATGCCGCACGTCCACACCATCTTCAAGGCGTTCGGCCAGCAGTCGCGCTTCGACGGGCCGCTCCTGATCTCGGTGCTGCTGCGAGCTGCACTGTTCACCGGCAAGGAAGCACTCGTCGGCTTCCTGATGGGCGCCTCGATCGGATTCGTGATCGCGGTCGGCCTCGTCCACTCGCGGCTCGCACAGCGTGCGTTCCTGCCCTACATCGTCGCGTCACAGACGATCCCGATGCTCGCCGTCGCCCCGATGGTCGTCGTGTGGCTGCAGGCGGGCTGGCTGTCGGTCTCGGTGATCGCCGCGTACCTCACGTTCTTCCCGGTCGCGATCAACACGCTGCGCGGGCTCCAGTCGGCCGACCCGCGCGCCCACGAGCTGCTGCGCACCTATGCCGCCAGCCGCTGGAAGGTGCTGTGGCACCTGCGTGTCCCGGCCTCGCTCCCGTATCTCTTCAGCGCTCTGAAGGTGAGCGCGACCGCGAGTGTCGTCGGCGCGATCATCGGCGAGCTGCCGAGCTCGATCCAGGGCGGTCTCGGCGGCGCGATCCTCAACTTCAACCAGTACTACTCGCTCGTCCCGCAGAACCTCTGGGCGACGAACCTGATCGCGGCCGCGCTCGGGATCGCCTTCTTCCTGGCTGTCGTGCTCGCCGAGAAGCTCGTCGTCCGCCGGGCACCGGTGCAGACGGCATGAGCGTCGTCTCCATCAGCGGCATGACAAAGACGTTCCCGAAGGGGAACGTCACGGCGCTGCAGGAGATCGACGTCGAGATCGAAGCAGGCGAGTTCGTCTCGCTGATCGGGCCGTCGGGCTGCGGAAAGTCGACGCTGCTTCGGGTGATCGGCGACTTGATCCAGCCGACCGCCGGCACGGTCGACGTGAACGGCAAGCCTGCACATCAGGCGCGGCTCGACCACGACTACGGCATCGTCTTCCAGGACTCCGTGCTGTTCGACTGGCGCACGGTCGCGAAGAACATCGCCCTGCCCCTCGAGATGCTCGGCTGGGACCGCGCGAAACGGAAGGAGCGCGTCGATGAGATGCTTCGGCTCGTCGAGCTGCAGGGCTTCGGCGACCACCATCCCTGGCAGCTCTCGGGTGGCATGCAGATGCGCGTCGCGATCGCGCGCGCGCTCGCGTTCGAGCCGCCGCTTCTCTTGATGGACGAGCCGTTCGGCGCGCTGGACGAGATGACCCGCGAGCGGCTGAACATCGAGCTCCTCGAGATCTGGCGCCGCATGTCCTCGACGGTCGTCTTCGTCACGCACTCCATCTCCGAGGCGGTGTTCCTCTCCACGCGCGTCGTCGTCATGAGCCCGCGCCCTGGGCGGATCGCCGGCGTCGTCGACATCGACCTGCCGCAGCCACGCAGCGTCGACACACGGGAAGAACCTCATTTCTTCGAGCTCGTGACGGCCGTTCGCGAGCTCCTCCGCGGCGTCGGCGCCGACGAGCACGGCTCGGTGCTCGCCGAGGAGAGCTCATGACTGTCGGTGCACGCATCCGCGAATGGGTCCCGGCAATCGTCGTCTTCTTCGCCGGTATCGCCGCGTGGCAGCTCTCGATCGAGATCTTCAACATCCAGAAGTTCCTGCTGCCGAAACCCTGGGCGATCGTGCACGCCTCGTGGACGCAGCGCCACGAGCTCTGGAGCGCCGGCTGGCTGACGCTGAAGGAGGCGCTCGGCGGCTTTGCGATCGGCTGCGGCCTCGGCATCGCCTTCGCCGTTCTCCTCGGGCGCTTCCGCCGTCTTGGCAACGCATTGATGCCGATCGCGATTGCGGCGAACGCGATTCCGATCATTGCGTTCTCGCCGATCTTCAACGCCTGGTTCGATCCGCTCTCACCGGCGCCGCGGATGGCGACCGCGGCAGTCCTGTGCTTCTTCCCGGTGATGGTCAACACCCTGCGTGGCCTGACGTCGGTGCGCCCCTCCCAGGTCGAGCTGATGCGCTCGTACGCAGCCGGGGAATTTGCGATCTTCCGCCGCGTCCGGGTGCCGACGGCCCTGCCGTTTGTCTTCTCGGCATTGAAAATCGCCACGGTCCTCGCGATGATCGGCGCAATCGTGAGCGATTACTTCGGCAGCTTCGGATCCCTCGGGATCACGATCAAGAACTCCGTCGCCCTCTTCGACTTCGAGACCGCGTGGGCGGCGATCCTCGTCGCGAGCATCCTCGGAGTCCTGATGTACGTCGCCGTCTCGCTCGCGGAACGCGTTGCACTCCAGTGGGATCCAACCCGTCAGGAAAGGGGAACTGCATGAAGAGGAACTCAATCCTTGCGCTCGCCGCCGTTCTCGTCGCCGTCGCAGCAGTTGCGGCCGGCCTCGGGATGTCGCGCGCGCAGGCCGCACCGAAGCTCACGAAGGTGACGCTGCAATTGAAGTGGGTCACCCAGGCCCAGTTCGCCGGTTACTACGCCGCTGTATCGCAGGGCTACTACAAGAAGCTCGGCCTCGACGTGACGCTGAAGGTCGGCGGCCCGGACATCACGCCCGAGCAGACGGTGCTCGCCGGTCAGGCCCAGTTCGGCCTCGATTGGCTGCCGAACCTCTTTGCGACGCGTGAGAAGGGCGGCAAGATCGTCTCGATCGCGCAGGTCTTCGCACGGTCGGGGATGACCGAGCTGACGTGGAAGAGCTCTGGCATCACCTCGATCGCGAAGATGCGCGGCAAGAAGGTCGGCGTGTGGTGCTGCGGCAACCAGCCGGAGCTGTTCGCCGCGCTGACGAAGAACGGGATCAATCCCGCGAAGAAGAGCGACGTGACGATCATCAACCAGCCGTTCTCGATGGATCTCTTCCTGCAGCACAAGATCGATGCCGCTGCAGCGATGACCTACAACGAGATGGCGCAGGTACTCGAGAACAAGAACCCGGCGACCGGGAAGCTCTACAAGCTCTCCGACCTGAACGTCTTCAAGATGGCGAGCCCCGCGGTCGGGACCGGGATGCTCGAGGACAACATCTTCGCCCCGGAGAGCTACGTGAACAATCCCGCCAACGCGACGACGATCACGAACTTCCTCCAGGCGTCGTTCCAGGGCTGGATCTACTGCCGCGACCACGTGACGCAGTGCACCGACATCGTGCTGAAGAACGGCACGGCGCTCGGGCACGGCCATCAGCTGTGGCAGATGAACGAGATCAACAAGCTCGCCTGGCCGAACACGGGTGGGATCGGCCACGTGTCCGCCTCCCAGGTCGCGGCGACCGCGAAGATCGCGAAGACCTACGGCGTGATCAAGAAGCTGCCGACGGGCGCGACGAACTACACGTTCGCCGACAAGGCGCTCGCCAAGCTGAAGGGCTCGGCCGACATCTACGGCAAGAACTACAAGCCGATCGCGGTGCAGGTGACCGCCTTCGGCAAGTAACGAACGCAGATCGAGGTCTGACGCGGAGGCCGCCCACCCGGGCGGCCTCCGTCGTTCGCAAGCCTTTAGAGTCTTCAGAAGATCCGGGTCGAGCGAAGGGAGCGAGTCATGTCCGTACTGATCAAGGGTGGCCGTGTCATCACCGCGGCAGACGACTACGTCGCCGACGTGTTCATCGACGGCGAGCGAATCACCCTGATCGGCGAGTCGCTCACAGAGCCGGCGGACAAAGTGATCGACGCGACCGGCAAGTACGTCCTCCCCGGCTGTGTCGACCCGCACACCCATCTGGAGATGCCGTGGCGCGGCGAGACCACGATCGACGACTTCACCTCGGGGCACACGGCGGCGGCATTTGGCGGCACGACGACGCACGTCGACTTCTGCATCCAGGGCAAGGGCCAGAGCTTCGGCGACGCACTCGCCGCCTGGCACGCGAAGCGTGAGGGGAAGTCACTGATCGACAACGGCTTCCACATCGCCGTCACCGACCTGCGCGAGGGCGGCACGCTCGAGGAGCTCGCAAGCCTTCCGGAGGAGCACGGCGTCACCTCGTACAAACTCTTCATGGCCTACAAGGACTCGCTGATGGTCGACGACGAGACGCTCTTCCGCACGATGCAAGTCGCAGCGAAGACGGGCGCGCTCGTGATGGTGCATGCCGAGAACGGAGACGCGATCGAGGTGCTCGTCGCCGAGGCGCTTGCCGCCGGCAACACGGACCCGATCTACCACGCGCTCTCACGCCCGCCTGAGTTGGAAGGCGAGGCGACGAACCGCGCGATCCAGCTGGCGCGCATCGCCGGCGCGCCGCTCTACGTCGTCCACGTCTCGTGCGCCGAGTCCGTCGAACCACTTGCGCTCGCGCGCGAGAAAGGCTGGAACGTGCACGGCGAGACATGCACGCAGTACTTCTTCATCGACCAGTCGTTCCTCGAACGCCCCAACTTCGAAGGCGCGAAGTTCGTCTACACGCCTCCGCCGCGCGACAAGGCGAACCAGGAGATCCTCTGGAACGCCGTGCGCACGGACATCCTTTCCGCGATCTCGACCGACCACTGCGCGTATCTGTTCGACGGACAAAAGGACGCCGGGAAGGACGACTTCTCGCAGATCCCGAACGGCGGCCCGGGCCTCGAGAACCGCCTCCAGATGATCCACCACTTCGGCGTCCGTGGCGGGCACATCTCACTGAACCGGATGGTCGAGTTGCTTGCAACGAATCCGGCCAAGCTCTTCGGGCTGTACCCGCGCAAGGGCACACTCGCCGTCGGCTCCGATGCGGACATCGTCGTCTTCGACCCGGAGAAGCAGGTGACGATCTCCGCGAAGACCCATCACTCGCGCTCGGACTACAACCTCTACGAGGGCACCGAGGTGCAAGGCTCGCCCGACGTCGTGCTCCTACGCGGGAACGTCCTCGTCGAGAACGACGAGCTCGTGGCGGCGCCCGGGATCGGGCAGTTCATTCGCCGCGCCAAGTTCGGCGAGGAACTGAAGGCCGAAGCCCGCGTGACCGCATAACCCGCTCGCCGCTCTCGGTCTTTCTCGTCGCGCTCCTGGACGGCGCGATCGGCGGCGGCGCCCTTGCGCTCGCTCTCTCGCACGCGCCGCATCGGGACGTGTTCGCCCACTTCGGCGTCTATGCATTCGTGATCGGGCTCTTCAAGGCGCGCGACGCGTCGCGGCGGCTGCCCACCCTGATCGCGCAGGCGCGCGCGTCGAGGGAGACCGCATCGTTCGGGCCGTGGTGGCTGCGCACGGCGCGGCTCCTCGTTGGGCATGACTCGTGGTCGCGCACCGAGCGGCTCGGGATGCTCGCAATCTCAACGATCGTCGTGCTGCTCTTCGGCTGGGACGACGGCGGCCCGTTCGCCGCCGCGCTCTTCATCGCCGTCGCCGCCGTGAACGCCGCACTCGCGTTCACCGCGTGGGCGGCTCGTGTAACGGCTCGCTAGCGCGTCTGCGGGAAGCCGAGATCGACCTTCGAGGTGGCCGGGTCCGGCCAGCGAGATGTGACGACCTTCGAGCGAGTGTAGAAGTCGATCCCCTCCGGCCCATAGATGTGGCGGTCACCGAAGAGCGAGGCCTTCCAACCCCCGAAGCTGTAGTAGGCGACGGGCACCGGCACCGGCACGTTGATCCCGACCATGCCCGCCTGCACGTCGAACTGGAACTGGCGGGCGACACCGCCGTCGCGCGTGAAGATCGCCGTGCCGTTGCCGTACGGGTTCTCGTTGATCAGGTGAACCGCTTCCTCGTAGGTGTCGACACGCGTGACGCCGAGCACCGGCCCGAAGATCTCGTCGTCGTATGCCTTCATCCCGGGCTTCACACCGTCGATCAGCGACGGAGAGAGGAAGAAGCCGCCGTCGTCCGACGAGCCTTCGCGACCGTCGACGATCACGCTCGTTCCTTCGTCGGCGCCGATGTACGACGCGACCTTGTCGCGATGCTCGCGCGTGATCAGCGGCCCCATCTCACTCGACGAGTCCATGCCGTCACCGACCTTGACGTTCGGGATCCGCGCCTTGATCGCCTCGACGAGCGGATCGGCAGCGCCGGCGACAGCAACCACGAGCGACACGGCCATGCAGCGCTCACCAGCGGAGCCGTAGGCCGCGGAGACCGCGGCGTCCGCTGCCATGTCGATGTCAGCGTCGGGGAGCACGATCATGTGGTTCTTCGCCCCGCCGAGCGCCTGGCAGCGCTTCCCCTTCGACGTCGCCGTCTCGTAGACGTACTTCGCGATCGGAGTCGAGCCGACGAATGAGATCGCGGCGATGTCCGGGTGCCCGAGCAGCGCGTCGACGGCGACCTTGTCACCGTGCACGACATTGAAGACGCCGTCCGGGACGCCCGCCTCCTTCAGCAACTCGGCGGTGTAGTTCGACGCGGACGGATCTTTCTCGGAAGGCTTCAGGATGAACGTATTGCCGCAGGCGAGCGCCGGCGCCCACATCCACATCGGGACCATCGCCGGGAAGTTGAACGGCGTGATGCCTGCGACGACACCGAGGGGCTGGCGGATCGAGTAGACGTCGATCCCCGTCGAAGCCTGCTCCGTCATTGCGCCCTTCAGCAGATGCGGCAGGCCGCAGCAGAACTCGATCACCTCGAGCCCGCGCGTCACCTCTCCGAGCGCATCGGAGAAGACCTTGCCGTGCTCGGCCGTCAGATACTTCGCGATCTCCTCGCGGCGCTCGTGGAAGAGCTCGCGGATCGCGAAGAAGAGCTCGGCGCGCTTGGCGAGGGAGAGCGCCCGCCACTCGGGGAACGCGGCCTTCGCAGCCTGGACCGCGGCGTCGACTTCCTCGACGGTCGCGAAATCGACAGCGCCTGTCTGTGTGCCCGTGGCCGGGTTGTAGACCGGGCCGGAGCGGCCGGAGCCGCCCGGGCGGCGAGCGCCCGAGATCCAGTGGTTGATGGGCTTCGCAGCTGCGGGTGCGTCGATCACGTCGGTCATTGCGTCCCTCCTTCAGTGGTACCGCAGCGTAGCGCGCAGATGTGCACCCGTCCGCAAGTTCAGGCACGCGCCCGAGGGCGTCTCGTCGTCCGTCGCTGCGTCCTCGGTCGTCCCGATAGCACCACTATCGGGACTCCCTGCGTCCTTGCCACGAACGACGATCCATCCCCCGGATCACGCACCCAACGTACGGACGGATGCACTAGCGTCGAGGCATGGCACCCACACTCGCCGAGCTCGCCGAAGAGACGACCCTGTATCTCGAGCCACGGCCCACGTTCGAGACGATCGAGCGCGACGGGTTCGTGTACATCGCAGGGCTGCGCAGCGCGACCGTGCACCGTGTGCGCCTCGGCGATGTCGCCGCGGCGGTCGACTGGACTCGCTCCGAGTCGAGGCGGCGCGGCCACCGCGATTGCACGTGGTGGGTGGGCGACTCGGCGACGCCGGCGGACATCGGCGACGAGCTCCCGGCGCTCGGCGTCGTCGTCGACGACGAGGAGCCGCTGCTGACCGGGATGACCGCGAGCTCGCCGCCGCCCGGCGCCGAGGTCGAGGTTCGCCGGATCGAGACGGTCGAGGACTACCTCGCCGCGCTCGAGGTCGACTGGGAGGTCTGGCAGACCTCGACACCCGAGCGCGCCGAGCGGCGCCTCCTCGAACGGGAGCGGTTCGCGCCGATGCACGACTCGGGTGTCGTTCATCACTTCTCGGCATTCCTCGACGGGGAGCGCGTCGGCTTCGGCCGCGCGATCCACATGGACGGTGCAGTGGCGCTGTTCGGCGGCTCGGTGCTCCCCGCGGCGCGCGGCCGGGGGGTCTACCGGGCACTCGTCCGCGCCCGCTGGGATCACGCGGTGAAGCGGGGAACCCCTGTCCTCGTCGTCCAGGCGGGAGCGATGTCGCGGCCGGTGCTCGCGGGGCTCGGGTTCGAGGAGCACTCGCACGTCCGCCTCTTCGTCGACCGCTTGTAGGATCACGGCATGGCGACGACAGAGGCAAATACCGCGCTCGGCAAGCAAATCGTCGAGGACGCGAAGCGCTACGTGCTCTATTCCTGGAGCGTGCAGGACGCGATCAACCCGATCGCGGTCGAGCGCGCCGAGGGGCGGCATTTCTACGACTACGACGGGAACCGCTACCTCGACTTCGCCTCGCAGCTCGTCAACGTCTCGATCGGCCACTCGCATCCGAAGGTCGTGCAGGCGATCAAGGACCAGGCCGACAAACTGGCGACGATCGGGCCGCCGATGGCGACCGAGTCACGCTCGCGGCTCGGCAAGCTCCTCGCCGAGGTGACCCCGGGCGACCTGCAGATGTCGTTCTTCACGAACGGCGGCGCCGAGGCGAACGAGAACGCGATCAAGCTTGCACGCTGGTACACCGGCCGCGACAAGATCATCGCGCGCTATCGCAGCTACCACGGCGCGACTGCGGGCGCGATCACGCTCACCGGCGATCCGCGGCGCTGGCCCGCCGAGCCCGGCCTGCCGGGTGTCGTGCGCATGTTCGACCCGTATACCTACCGCTGCTCCGCGGGCCACCCCGACCCGTGCCCGGTTTGCACCGGCGGCCCGCACCTCGAGGAGATCCTGCAGTACGAGGGCGCCCACACCGTCGCCGCCGTGATCCTCGAGACGGTCACCGGCACGAACGGCGTCATCGTGCCGCCTGACGGCTACCTCCAGTCGATCCGGGAGACGTGCGACAAGCACGGCATCCTCCTGATCTGCGACGAGGTGATGGCCGGCTTCGGTCGCACCGGCAAGTGGTTCGCCGTCGACAACTGGGGCGTCGTCCCCGACATCCTCACGGTCGCGAAGGGCATCAACTCCGGCTACGTGCCGCTCGGCGCGATGATCGTGCGCGAGCCGATCGCCGACTGGGTACGCAGCAGGTACTTCGCAGGCGGGCTCACCTATAGCGGTCACCCACTTGCGTGTGCGTCAGGCGTCGCGTCGATCGAGGCCTTCCAGGAGGAGGGAATCGTCGAGAACGCAGCCGCGATGGGCGAGGTGTTCCGCGTCGAGCTCGCGAAGCTCGCCGAGAAGCACCCGTCGATCGGAGAGGTGCGCGGCCTCGGCTGTTTCTGGGGGCTCGAGCTCGTGCGCAACCGCGAGACACGCGAGCCGCTCGTGCCCTTCAACGCCGGCGGCGACGCGGCGAAGCCGATGGCGGCGGTGATGAAGCGCGC
>JBAQHS010000335.1:0-1960 GCA_049288455.1 Gaiellaceae bacterium
GGACGAAGCTCGAATGGATCGGGCACGAGGAGCGCTACGTGCCGTACGTGATCGAGCCGGCCCTCGGCGTCGGCCGCGCCTTCCTCACATTCTTGTGCGACGCCTATGACGAGGAAGTGGTCGCCGACCGGCCTCGGACGGTGCTGCGGCTGCATCCGCGCCTCGCACCGGTGAAGGCCGCCGTTCTGCCGTTGATCGGCAAGGACGCGGACATGGTCGGGCAGGCGCGCGGGCTCTACGAGGACCTGCGCCGCTCGATGTCGGCCGAATACGACGACGCGGCAGCGATCGGCAAGCGCTACCGCCGCCAGGACGAGATCGGCACGCCGTGGGCACTCACGATCGACGAGCAGACGCTCGCCGACGGCACGGTCACCCTGCGTGACCGCGACACACTGCAGCAGGAGCGCATTCCGATCGACGGCGCGAAGCAGCTATTGCTCGACCGGCTCGAGCAGCCCTGGGCGCCTCGCACCTCTGACTCCGCCAAATAGAGGTGGCCTGGCACCGGCATACGTTCACCTCCGAGGCGCTGCGCGGCAACGTGCTCGGCGACCCGCATGAGCGGCCGTTGCACGTCTGGGCGCCCGACGGCGCCACCGACCGCCTGCCGTCGGTCTATGTGATCCAGGGCATGACGGGCATGGCGGACGCGTGGTTCAACGTCGAGCCGTGGAGCGCGTCGTACCCCGACCGAATCGCAGCGCTCGACCCGGCGGCCGTGGTCGTCCTCGTCGACGCGTTCACAGCGGTCGGGGGCTCGCAGTTCGTCGACTCACCGGGGATCGGGAACTACCACACCTATCTCTGCGAGGAGATCGTGCCGTTCGTCGATGCGAACTACCCGACGCTGCCCACCGCCGCTCACCGCGGCATCCAGGGCAAGTCGTCCGGCGGATATGGATCGATGATCACGCCGCTCCTGCGGCCCGATCTCTTCGGCGGCCTCGCGACGCATGCAGGCGACGCGCTGTTCGAGGTCTGCTACGCCCTCGACTTCGCGCCGGCGGCGCGCGCGCTCCGTGAGGGGTACGACGGCTCGTTCGACGCGTTCTGGGCCGATTTCCGCTCTGGGCGGCCCGTGCTCTCCTCGCCGTACGACGAGGTGCTCGTCAACACGTACGCGATGGCGGCGGCCTACTCGGCGAGACCTGACGGTTCCGTCGAGCTGCCGTTCGATATCGAGACCGGCGAGCGAATCGACGAGGTCTGGCAGCGCTGGCTTCGCTTCGACCCCGTGCTCCTCGCGCGCGAACCGGCACACGCCGAGACGCTGCGCAACATGCGTGGGATCTGGATCGACTCCGGTCGGAACGACGAGTACCACCTCGAGCTCGGCGCGACAGCGTTCCGCCGCGAGGTCGTCGCCGCGGGAACGCCGGCCGACCGGGTGCACTTCGAGCTCTTCGCCGGCACGCACCGCGGCCTGACGTGGCGCTACCCGCTGTCGCTCGCCTGGCTCGTCGAACGCCTCTCCATCACCTTGTAGTCCGGGTCGCCGAAGCCGAACTTTCGGTACAGCGGGTGCTTGTCCGTCGTGTGGAGGAGCCAGCGCAAGTGTGCGAGCGGGCCGTTCTCGACCATCTCGCGCACGAGCTCCTCACCAAGGCCGCGGCCGCGGTGCTCGTCGAGCACGTAGACGTCCGCGAGGTACACGAACGAGGTCCCGTCGGACGCGGCGCGGCAGAACCCGATCTGCCGGCCGTCCTTGTAGAGCCCGACGACACGCGCGGCTTCAAGCACCAGACGGTCCTGCGTCTCGCGCGGCCTGCCCTTCGCCCAGTACGAGACCTCGGAGAGAAACCGATGCACCTCTTCGAGATCGATCCGCTCCTTCGCGTCGTCGAGCTCGTAGCCGTCGCCGAGATCGCGCGGCATCAGCTGTGACTGAGGCTCACGCCGACACCGTGCGCAGCCGGAAGCCGCCGTGCTCTTCGTACGACGTCGTGATCACCGCGAG